>CAYGWP010000181.1:0-10981 GCA_964353455.1 uncultured Anaerolineales bacterium | reverse complement strand
ACGGCGAGTAATCGGTCTCGATGCGAAGGTACGGCAGGTGCAGTTGCTTCTCGGCCAGGCGCTTGACGCGGTGCGATTCCACATCGTACGTCAGGCAGGCCTGCCAGATGAGTTCGACGATGCAGGCCGCGCGGTACTCCCCGGCCAGGCGCTTCAGCGAGTCCAGGCGCCGGTCGTTGGGCGTCATGACCGAGCAGGGCAGGTGGAAGTACTTCTCGGCGATGGCCCGGAGCGGGTCAGGCGCCTTCGCGTCCACATCCTCCAGGATGGGCTTAAGGCCCGTGCAGTTCTCCATCACCGCCACGAGGCCCCCGGCCTGCTCGATGATTTCCAGCACTCTCTCGGCCCCGTGGACCAGCGGCACGCCTGTCATCATGACGCGGACTCGCTGGCCGCTGCCGCGCTGCCCTTTGCGTGGCACAGCCGCCCCCGGCTGTGCACGCCCGGGGCGGGCGTGCCACAATCGCAGGGCCGACTCGTAGGCCGCAAGGTCCTCCGGTATGCACGCGATGCTGCTCTTAAGGTCCAGGAGTTCGCGTCCCGTGAGGGGCGGCTCATCGGCTTTCATGAGTTCGGCAAGTGCGCGGCGGAGTGCCCGCTCGCCGTTCATGGCGGCGATGGCCTTTCGGAGTTTGGCATCGGTTATTTTGACGCGGAACCGGCGCTCCAGTTCCGTCTTCAGTCGTCCGAGTTCCAGCAGCCAGTGGTCGAAGGCGTCAGGCTCATCGGGTTTCTGCGGCAGTTCCAGGATGTGCATGGGCCGCGACTCGGCCATGAGTTCGTACATCTTCTTCTTGCCGTCGCAGGTGGTCTCGGCCACGACGAGGTCGGCCATCTCCAGGAACGGGTTGGCCTTCTCGACGTGGAACCCGTAGGTTGATTTGATGAGGGGGCACAGGTTGGCCGGGAGGTGCTGCTCGGCGGGGCCGATCATATCGACCGACCCGCCGCAGAGGCACACCGGCACGGCGCCCGCGGCCATTATGACCTCTCGCGGGGTGTACTCGCAGAGGATTCCGACGACGGGGCGGCCGGCCTCCTTGGCCGCGGTCGCGTATTCATAGCAGTTATCAATCATGTTCTGGAACCGCTCGAGCGGGCAGCCCGGGCCCTTCGCGGCGGCGCCGCAGCGGCGTGGGGACTTGGCGGGATGATGCGCGGGCTTCCGGGCCTTCCCGCCGCACCGAGTGCTCATGGTCCTCTCCTGGTGGAACCTTCTGCCGAGTGCCGCCCCCAAACATAGTTTGGACGTGGCGCCCAACGCGGGCAAGTCGCCATGATGACAACCCGGCCCGGTGGATGCAAGGGGAGACCCGAATCAACATCGACTTGCGGCGGGGCACGCGGTAGGATGGGCGGCCCTGGGAGGTGCGGCCATACGTCTGGCGCGGCGGTCTCCTGATTCGCCGCGTCTGGCGCGGCGGGTCTCCCGACCCGACGCGCGAACCTCGCATCAAGCGCTGTCGCGTCATGAGGAGCGGCGTGTCATGAGGAGGGCCGGCGATGGCGGATGGTAGATCGACGCGGCGAGATATCTTGAAGGCGTCCCTGGTGATGGCGGGGGGCGCGGCGGCCTTCAGCCTGGAAGAGCGGGCGGGGCCGGCGCAGGGCGCGGCGCGCGGTCGCGCCCCCGATGCTGCCCCGGCGACAGATCAACCACAGGCGGCGGCGCCGCAAGCCTCGCCGGGCGGACGTGGCGGCCGCGCCGCGCCGCCTGCCGCGCCGATGAAAGTCGGCCCGCCCCAGGTCATAGACTACACCGATCCGACTTACGGCGCGAAGGTCCGGCAACTCCGGAAGGACGACGGCCACGAGCACAACTTCTACTACTATCGCGATCCCTGGAACGCCGACGGCTCGCTGATGCTGGGCATCCAGTCGGACCTTGCCCAGAAAAACTGGCGCGTGTGCCTCTATGACGGCGACGGGGTGTTCCTGAAGGAGTTGTTCCCCATATCCAAGTACAACTGGAAACTGTGCTGGGACCGCAATGATCCCAGGTTTCTCTACACGAACAAGGGATCGGAGTTGTACCGCCTTGATGTGACCACCGGCGAGGCGACCGTGCTGAAATCGTTCGCGCCGGACGTCACTCACCACACCGGCCCGTCGGTCAATCAGGCCGGTGATCGCATTCTGATGATCACAACGGACGAGAAGCAAAAGCAGACCTTCCGTTCCTATCACCTGCCCGATATGAGCCAGGAGCGGACGTTCCAGATCAGCGTACCGGCGGGCTGCTCTGTCGGTTGGGACAAACCGCACTACATCGGCTGCCGCAACTATATCGACACGGCGTACCGAGGAGCCGACCCCTCGCAGCAGGCGATCGTGGTCTATGACGATACGGGCGCGGTCGTGCACAAGTTCGAGTCCATCGGCGGCGGCGGGCATTACGATTACTCTCCCGACGGCAGGCTGGCCTATTTCAGGCTGCCCGGCGGGGGTCGCGGCGCGCCGGATCGTCCGCTGGAGATACACGTGGTCAACCTCGACGGCAGCGGAGACAAGGTTCTCTTCAGCGTGCCGCGAGAGAAAGCCCGCTTCCATAACTTACACCTGTCGTGGCCGAGGAAGGTGAGCGACTGGTTCGTTGCGGGCTTCTTCCCCTCCGGGCCCGGCGCGGCAGGCTACGAGCCGCCGTTCGACGAAATCCTGATGGTCCGCCTGGATGGCACAACCAAGTACCTGGCCCGCACGGGAACCGTCTATTCCCCGGCCACAAAGGGCAGACCCGGCGATATGTTCTGGGCACAGACCTTGCCCAGGCCAAGCGCCGACGGCAAGCGCATCTGCTTCAACTCCAACCGCTCGGGCACCATCGACCTTCACATCCTCTACACGGAGGGCAACGCGCCGAAACCCCGGAGAAATGACAGTCATCCTTTGTCCACACCCGCGGATTCTGCGTGCCTTGCAACCGCGCCGGCCGGTTAAAGACTGTGCATGTTGGCTGGAATGCGGCGTCTCATCTGCAACTCAACCTGATTCCCAGTATGAAAAAGAACCATGCTACACCGGCGTTTCTGTGCCTTCTGGGCATCCTGACGGCCGGCGCCTCCGTCGCGGCCGACTGGCCCGCGTGGCGCGGCCCGCAGGGCAACGGCGTTTCGGAGGAGCAGGGCCTCCCGGTCAAGTGGAGCACGACCGAGAACGTCAAGTGGCGCGTCGCGCTGCCCGCACCCGGCAACTCCACGCCCATCGTCTGGAAAGACCGGGTGTTCATCACCCAGGCGGTCGGCAAGGAGCGCACCCTCATGTGCGTGGGCCGCGCCGACGGCAAGTTGCTCTGGCAGCAGGGCGTCACAACCCAGATGGCCGACGATCCGACCCACGGGACGAATCCGTATTGCTCCCCTTCGCCGGTGATCGACGGTCAGCGCATCATCGTCTGGTACGGGTCCGACGGGATGCACTGCTACGACTTTGCGGGCAAGAACCTCTGGAGCCGCGACCTGGGCGTGCAGCGGCATATGTGGGGTTACGGCGCCTCGCCCGTGATCTGGGGCGATCTCTGCTTCCTGAACTTCGGCCCCGGTGAGCGCACGTTCCTCCTGGCGGTGGACAAGAAGACCGGCAAGACCGTATGGCAGCATGACGAAGAAAGCGGCTACGGCAAACCGCCGGCCGGCGGCAAGGGCGGCGGTGACCCCAGGTACATCGGCTCCTGGACCACGCCCGTCGTCACGAAGATCGAAGGCCGGGACCAGTTGCTAATGTGCTGGCCGCGCCGTCTTGCCGCATACGACCCGCAGACCGGCCAGGAGATCTGGACCTGCGCCGGGCTGAACCCGCTGATTTACACGTCGCCCATCGCGAGCGGCGAGACGGTCGTGGCGATGGGCGGCTTCGGCGGCATGAGCCTGGCCGTGCGCGCCGGCGGCAGCGGCGACATCACCGAGTCGCGCCGGCTCTGGCATCATCCACGCACCAAGCAGCGCATCGGTTCCGGAGTCATCCACGACGGCTACATCTACGTCCATAACGATCCGGGTGTGGCCGAGTGCTTCGAACTTGCCACCGGCAAACTCGTCTGGGAAGAGCGCCTGCGCGGTCCGGCCAAGACCGGACAGAACTGGTCGTCGGTGATGCTGGCCGACGGCAGGTGCTACACGATTACGCAGGGCGGCGACTGCTTCGTGTTCAGGGCCAGTCCGAAGTTCGAACTGCTCGCCGTGAACTCACTGGGCGAGCGCAGCAACTCATCCATCGCCGCCTCAGACGGCGAACTCTTCATCCGCACGCACGCGGCGCTGTGGTGCATCCGCTCGAACAAGTGAACCTGTTCCATCCGAGGCGCTGTCGGTCGCGGAGGGATATGCGATGCGAAATCGATGCATGCGAGTGGCCCTCCTGTTCCTCGGCGCGCTCGCCATAGGCGGGGCGTGGTCACAAGCCGGCGAACCGGAGGCAAAGGAGACCGGCAAGTCCTACTACGTTGCCACGACCGGGGATGACGGCAACCCCGGCACGAAGGCGGCGCCCTGGAAAACGCTTCAGAAGGCGGTGGCGTCCGTTCAACCGGGCGACACCGTGCGGATCAGGGCGGGCGAGTATTTCGTCGGGCCGACGCTGACCGTCAGACAGGCCGGGACGGCCGAGAAGCCCATCACCTACCAGGCGTTCGGCGACGGCGCGGTGCGGATCACCAATTCGTCGGTGATCCCGGCCGACGGCTGGACGCACGTGAAGGGCAAGGTCTATTCCACTTCATTCAGCCAGCCGGCCGTCTGCGTTTTCCAGAACGACACCCCGCTCTACTTCTCAGGGAACCCGATCAAGATATCCTCAACGGAAGAGATGATCCAGAACTCGTCCTACAAGTCCGGCACGACCCTGTACGTGTGGCTTGAGGACGGCTCCGACCCTGGGAAATCGGTGATGCGGGCCTCGCCCGGCAACGTGATCAGCCTGTCTGACTGCCACTACAACGTCTTCGACGGCCTGACCGTGGAGTACGGCTACACGGGGTTCAAGTTGCAGCGCGACGCGACCCATCACATAACGATTCGCAACTGCGTCATTCGCGCGATTGGCAACCAGGGCATCCAGCCGGTGGCCAAGGACTGCGTGATCGAGAGGAACCTCTTTCAGAAAATCGGATCCAACAAGCACCAGCACGGCATCTACGGCTCGCAGCCCAGGACCATTGTCCGCCACAACGTGTTCGAGGAGATGGCGGGTTGCGGCATCCATCAGTTCCACACGGGCGACCCGGCGGGCAGCGAGTGCGAGTTCTACGGCAACGTCTTCCGCAAACCACTCAGAATGGCAATCCCCGTCAGTCCTTCCAGCAAGGTCTATTACTACACGGACATCATCGCCAGCGGGGAGGGCAACAACAGGATCTACAACAACGTCTTCTATGGCGAGGGGAAGCGGAGCGGGATCGGCCTGAGTTCCGGCAACAACCGGATCTGCAACAACACCTTCGTGGGTTGCGCCGTTGCCATCGGGTTCAAAGCCGGCGCCACAGGCAACCAGGTCATCAACAACATCTTCCTGGACGCCGCAAGGTCGTTTGTCGGTTGGCCGGCCAACGCGCTGCCCCAGACGCTGGACCACAACATCTACTTTAGCGCCTCCGCGCCGCCCAAGTGGGAGCGCGAGGGGGTTGCGTATCCAACGTTCAACGAGTATCAGAAGGCCGCCGGCGAGACTCATTCGCGCTACGTTGATCCCTTCCTTGCGGGTCCAGCCGACGCGCACCTTAAGGCCGGCAGCCCGGCCATCGACGCCGGGGCCGTGCTGAAGGAAATCACCGTTGACATCGACGGCGCCGCCCGGCCGCAGGGCATCGCCCCCGATATCGGGGCGTATGAATTCGAAGGCGCGGCGGCCAAAGCCGCACCCGCGCAACCGAAATGACGATAATGAATCCTGCTCAGGAGCATCATGCTATGTGTTGGGGAACGCTCGTCTATGCCGCACTGTGCCTGATGCTCTGCCTTGCCGCGCCGGCTCCATTCGCGGCGGCCGCCACCTATTTCGTTGCGCCCAACGGGAACGATTCCCAGGAGGGTACCGAGAAGCAGCCCTGGAAAACCCTTCAGAAGGCCTCCGATTCCGTGCAGCCGGGCGACACGGTGCTCATCAAGGCGGGGCTCTATTCTCATGCCAAAGGAACGTGGGACGTCAGGTGCGCCGGGACCGCCGAGGCCCCCATCACCTTCAAGGCCTTCGGCGACGGCGAGGTGCGGATCAGCGCATCAACCGTGCTCCCCGCCGACGGCTGGAAGCACTTCAAGGGCGCCATCTACCAGACCGAGATTCGTACGCCGACCACGTGCGTTTTTCAGAACGGACTGCCCCTGGTCGGCCCCGGAAAAAATCAACCGGTCCCCTCGGTTGACGAGATGTATCCCAACTCCTTCTTCCTGGCGGAGAAAAGCACGACCCTGTACGTGTGGCTGGCCGACGGGTCCGACCCCGGAAAATCCGAGATGCGGACCGCACCCATGCACGTAATCCAGATGATCGGCTGCAACTACACCATCTTCGACGGCCTGACCGTGGAGTTCGGCTTCAACGGGTTCAAGGAACAGAAAGACTCGCACCACGTCACCATACGCAACTGCGTCATACGCTCCCTCCGCAGCCAGGGCATCCAGCCGGTGCCCTACAACTGCGTTATCGAGGGGAACCTCTTCCAGAGGATCGGGGCCTCCAGATACGAGCACGCCATGTACGGCTCAAGGCCGGGCATAATCGTCCGCAACAACGTGTTCGAGGAAATTGGGGGAGCGGCCGTCCACCAGTACACTCAGGGGGAGGTCAAAGCGGACAGCGGGTGGGAGATCTCCGGCAACGTGTTTCGCAAACCCCGAAAATACACGACTGAGAAAGGCGGCAGATACTACACCGACCTCATCCTCTGGGCATGCGATGGCAACAAGGTCTTCAACAACTCGTTCTACGGCGAGGGCAAGCGATCGGGCATCAGCATACATAGCAGCAACAATCGCATTTACGACAATAAGTTCATTCAGTGTCCGACCCCCGTCAGTTCCTCCAAGGGAACGGGAAATGAGATTCGCAGCAACGTCATCCAGTAGTAAAAAAGGGCTTTCCGCTTGACCCGGCAACGGGGCGGTCTGACAATGCTTCGGCTGCGGCAGGGCGGGCGGCGCGCTATGGAGGAGGGCCGGAGATGGCGGACGGGAAATCAACGCGGCGAGATATCTTGAAGGCATCCCTGGCGGCGGCGGGGGGCGCGGCGGCCATGAGCCTGGAGGAGCGGGCGCTCCTGGCGGGCGTGGCGGAATCGGCCGCGAAACCCGCGGCGACCGCGCCTGCTCAGAAGCCGGCGGTCTCGCCCGGCCCGATGCCCACGGGCAAGATCGGGGCGCTGGTGATCAGCCGCATCGTCTGCGGCGGGAACCTCATCAGCGGCTTCGCACACAGCCGCGACCTCGTCTATGTCTCCGACCTCATCAAGCAATATTTCTCCGATGAAAAGGTCTGCGAGACCCTGCACATGTGCGAGGAACTGGGCATCAACACCGCCTTCATGAGGACCGACGACCACGTCTTCCGCATCCTCGACAGATACTGGAACAAGGAGGGCGGCAAGATACAGTGGATCGCCCAGACGCAGCCATCCGACGCGGAGCCGGAGGTCAACATCCGCCAGGCCATCGACCACGGGGCCAAGGCGTGCTACGTCCACGGCGGCATCGGCGACCGCTGGGTGAAAGACGGCAAGATGGACCTCCTCGGCAAGGCCCTCTGGACGATCCGCGACAGGGGCCTCCCGGCGGGCGTCGGCGGCCACGAACTGGCGACCCCGCAGGCGGTGGAGGCGGCCGGACTCCAGCCTGATTTCTACATGAAAACATTCCACCGATCCGATTACTGGTCGTACACCAAGGAGCGCGTGAAGGACAACAGTTGGTGCGCCGAGCCGGAAGAGACCGCCAGGTTCATGGCCACGGTCGAGCGTCCGTGGGTCGCCTTCAAGACCCTTGCGGCCGGCGCTATCCATCCGCGCGTGGGTTTCCGGTACGCCTTCGAGAACGGGGCTGATTTCGCCTGCGTCGGCATGTTCGACTTCCAACTCGGCGAAGACGTGGCCATCGCGAAGGAGATCCTCACGGGGAACCTGAAGCGCACCCGTCCCTGGCGGTCGTAAGGAGAATGCGTGATGAAGATCGGTTGTTCTCGCCTTGCGATTGCGATGGCGGCGCTGGCCGCATGGTATGCGGCGGGGTTTGCGGCGGCGGGACCGGCGGGGGCGATCGTGCCCGTCGATGCCGCGGCTTCCAGCACGCAGACCGCATCGAAGGCCCTGAAGAACCTCTTCGACGGTTCCGGCCTCAGCGAGACCGCACCCGGCAGCGGCGTGTGGGTCCACAACGAGAATGCGTACCGCGACACCAAGGGGGCGGAGCGCAGCACGATGTGGTCCTCCGGCCAGGTCGATGGAAAGACCGACACCAGGCCCACCGTCACCTTCGACCTGGGCAAGGAGTGCGCGGTCGGCAGTTTCCGCGTGTGGAACTACAACGAGGCCGGCTGGGTCACCATCGGCATGAAGGAGGTGGAGGTCTCGGCATCGCTCGACGGCGAGAAGTTCGCCGCGGTGGGCGCCGCCGTCTTCGCGCGGGCCCCGGGCGAGGGGGATTACGAGGGCCAGGTGGTCTCGTTCAAGCAACCCGTCCAGGCCCGCTACATCCGGCTGCATTGCCTGAGCCATTGGGGGGGCGACAGGGCGGGGCTGGCCGAGATCCGCTTCTTCGCCGGCGGCGCGGGGGCCGCCGATGCGATCGCGCCGGGCGTGAAGCCCGTGGTCAAGTCCACGGAAGTGGCGCCGAATCGCCCCAATCCGCCGCGGCCCGCCGTGCCGGGTGCCGAGAACATCATCTTTCCGCCCGATTCCGGCATCATCGACGTGACCGCCGCCCCCTATAACGCCAAGGGCGATGGCGCCGCAGACGACACCAAGGCCATACAGGCGGCGCTCAACGATTACCCCGGCAAGGGTGCGATCATCTACCTCCCGAACGGGACGTATCTAATCAGCAAGACACTTAAATGGGGTAGCGGCATACACGACGGCCAGCAGCAGCGCCTCACGATCCTCCAGGGCCAGAGCCGCGCGGGAACCGTCATACGCCTGAAGGACTCCTGCCCCGGCTACGCCGACCCGGCCAACCCCAAAGAGATGGTGTGGACCGGCGGCAAGCCCGCCCAGCGGTTCCGAAACGCCATCCGCAACTCGACGTGGGACACCGGCAAGGGCAACCCGGGCGCCATCGGCGTGCGGTTCGACGCCTCGAACGTGGGGTGCCTGCGCGATGTTGACATCCGCTCCGGCGATGGGGCGGGCGTCATCGGCCTCGACATGGCCTACGCCGACGATTTCGGCCCGTGCTTCGTCAAGAACGTAGGCGTCACCGGGTTCGACATCGGCGTGGCCACCAAGCACGGCGTCAACGGCGTGGTCTTCGAGAACGTCACCCTCCGCGGCCAGCGGCAGGTGGGCTGGCACAATAACGGCGAGCCGATCACCGTGAGGGGCCTCGTGAGCGAAAACGCCGTCACTGCGGTCCGGCAGGACCAGTGGGGCGGCCTCTTTACGCTCATTGATTCGAAACTGACCGGCACGGGCGCGGCCCGAGCGCTGCCGGCCATCCACCTGGTGACCGGCGGCATGTTCGTCCGGAACGTCGCCGTCACGGGCTACGCCGATGCCATCAAGCGGGAAGGCAGGAAGGAAAGCAAGACCGAGCCCGAGACCGTGCCGGGGCCGCTGGTGCGCGAATGGGCAAGCGCGAAACTGCCCGGCTCCGGCCCCGCATCGCTCGGCCTGCCGGTGAAGGAAACGCCCGACGTTCCGTGGGACGACCCGAAGGACTGGGCGGTCATCACCAGTTACGGCGCGAAGATGGACGGCCGGTCCGACGACAGCGATGCCCTCCAGCAGGCGATCGATTCCGGCAAGACCACGGTCTGCCTGCCGCGCGGCGCGGTGGTCATCAAGAAGCCCATCATCATCCGCGGCAACGTGCGGCGGCTCATCGGATGCGAGGCGTTCCTGAAGTTCCCGTCTGCGATAACCGGCGCAGCCAACATCTTCACCGTGGGCGAGAGCCGCGAGCCGGTCCTTGTCATCGAGCGGATCGTATGCTGGTTCTGGGACAATAACGCCGGCATCAACTTCCTCGACAATCCGACCGGCCGCACGCTGGTCCTGAAGGAGATCGGCGATGTGGATGACACGAGCGACCGCCACCCGAACGGCCGCGGCACGGTCTATAGCGGGCCGGGCGAACTTTTCGTCGAGGATGTGACCGGCCGGTTCCACCTCAGGCCCGGCGCGCGGGCGTGGATGCGATACATCAACCCGGAGACAAACCAGGACCACCGCAACACGCTGCCCGAGGCGCAGTGGCACCTCATCAACGAGGGCGGCCAGTTGTGGATCCTCGGCATCAAGACCGAGGGGCCAGGCACGGTCATCATCACGCGCTCCGGCGGCCGGACGGAACTCCTGGGCGGCCTCATGTACTCCAGCGGCGGGGCGCGCACGCAGGACCTGCCTGCGTTCATCTTCGACGATTCCGCGGGGAGCGTGACCATCACAGAGGCGAATTTCTCAAACAACGCATATAAATCCCTCATTCTCCAGCGGAAGGCGGGGCAGACGGTCTTCGAACTTAAGCGCGGCCAGACGCCCGGCTCTTCCGGCGGCAGCATGATACCCCTCTGGGCCACGCCGTAGGGGCGGATATCCGGACCGTCGTGTTGCCGCAGGCGCGGCCCCGCGGGTTCGGAGGGCGGCATTCGGGCGGCGCCGGCGCCGGCCGGCGGACCGCCTGCCGCGCGCTACCAGTATTTCTCGGTCAACTGGACGAGTTCGGGGTATGGTTTGTCGGAGTCGCCGACGGCATCCTTGAGGCGCCTGAGTTCGGCCTTGAGGTCCTTCGCGACCTGGGCGTACGCAGGGTCGGCGTACACGTTCTTCATTTCGTGCGGGTCC
>CAYGWP010000180.1:0-26069 GCA_964353455.1 uncultured Anaerolineales bacterium | reverse complement strand
GCGGATACCGCGCGAAGTGGACATCGGCCTGCGGATCGGTCACCTGCGTCATCGACGAAAGCTGATAGACCTTCGAATACAGGATCAGCCGGTAGATGTGCTTCAGGTCGTAGCGGGCCGTCACGAACTCCTGCTGCAAGTATGCCAGCAGCGCCGGGTTGCTGGGCGGGTTGTCAGGCCGGATGTCGTCGGGCTCGTGAATGATCCCCCGGCCCAGAAGCCAGCACCATACCCGGTTCACGACACTTCGCGTGAACCAGGGGTTCTTCGGGTCAACCAGCCACCCGGCGAAAAACTCCCGCGGATCACGATCGGCCGGCAACTGGAACCGCGTCCCATCCGGGAACACCCCCACCTGCGGCGGGGGGACGGGCATAGGGACCGCCGGCGGGCTCTTGGGCGCCTCGACGGGCGTGCTGCTGGGCACAGGCGCCGCCGGAGCGCCCTTCGATGCCTTGCCGGCTTTTGACGCCTTGCTGGCCGTGCTGCTCGGCGCAGGCGCCGCCGGCGCACCCTTGGGCGTCTGGCTGGCTGTGCTGCTGGGTGCGGGGGCCGCCGGCGCGCCCTTGGTAGCCGGAGGAGCGGTCGTGCTGCTGGTCGCGGGAGCCGCAGGAGCGCCCTTGGGCGTCTGACTGGCCGTGCTGCCGGGCGCAGGCGCCGGCGGCGTACTCGTGGGCGCCGGAGCGGGCGTGGTGCTCGGCGCAGGCGGCGTGGTCGGCGTCTGACCCGACGCAACAGCGGCCGGCGGCGCGATAAGCCTTGACGGATCCCAGAATACGATCTCCTCTTTCCATTCCCGCGTGGGCTTGTAACCGACCTGCGCGAAGAACACCGCCATGCCCGCCAGACGCTCTTTCGGCCAGTTGTCGGCACGGGCGCCCATGAAGGTCAGCGCCACCGCCTGCGCTATCCCTTCGGGCGTACGGTTCTGCATGGCTCGATAGAAGTTGACTTGCGGCACGCGGAAATTGCTGCCGCTGGCCGTCAGCATCTCGCGCACGAACTGGTCATACGGCTTGTTCTCGCAGATCGACTCGCGGATCCAGCGGTGGTACGCCTGCGCCGCGTTGGGCCACAGATTGACCGGGAACTCCGCCTTTACGCGCAGCACATCACTCCACCTCATCGCCCAGTAATCGGCAAACTCATCGCGCTGGAGCAGCCGATCAATCAGGGCCTTCCGCTTGTTCGGGGCCGTGTCGGCGATGAATTCCCTGGCCTCCTTCGCCGTGGGGAGCACACCGATAACGTCCAGGTAAACCCGGCGGACGAACACCGCGTCGGAACAAAGATTGGCCGGCTCGATGCGCAGTTGCGACAGCCTGGCGAATACCAGCCTGTCTATCTGGCACTCGGGCGCCGCAGCGGCATCGCCCTCGAAAGGGTTTGTCGCCGCGGCTGCGCCCAAGGCCCTCACGGCCGCCAGTAGGACAACCGCCAGCGTCACGGACACCTTCATCGTGGCACCTCGCAGGGGACTGTCCCCCTGCCTTAGGGGGACTGTCCCCTTTTCAGGCAGGGGACAGTCCCCTTTTCTGAAAGGCCAGAAAAGGGGACAGTCCCCCTTACTAATAAACTTCCGCGGAACCCAATGGTTACGGTCAAATCTCGGCCCTTTCAGAACAAGGTGATAATGAGGTAGAAGGCCCAGCCCAGGACGAGCATGCCGGCGCTCACCGAGAGGAAGAAGTGGAGGGAGGCGCGGGCGATGTCGCGAGGGGTGTCGAACTTAGTCGCCTTATAGACGACCGCCGCAACCGCGCAGAGCGGATAATACCACCATATCGGGTTTGACGGGGCCATAAGGTTCGAGAAGAAGCCCGAGGTCGCCTCCCACATCACGCGGTCTCCTTGCGGGGGTGCCGGTCGGGGTAAGCCAGTCTTAGGTACGCATCCATCATCACCAGAAGGTTGAGGAACCCGGCGACGGCGGTGTAGAGGGTTCCGGTTTCGTGGAGGTGGTCGGCCCAGTCGATGCCGGGATACGGCGCGACGGCGTTGTAAGCAGGCGTGACGTCGGCCGGCGGAGGTCGCCTGGCCAGGTATTCCGAGAGCGGCCACATGGCGATGGCCGGGCCCCCCGCGAAGGCCTGTGCGGCGAACCAGAGTCGGTCGGGCAGAAGCACCGTGCCGCCGCCCATCGTCATGCCGCCCACCAGCAGGCCCGTGATGAGAACGAAGAAGAGGACGGCCTTGCCCCAGGTCCCTCCGTAAGCGTGGCCTGCGCCCGGGATGACCCACCCCAGGACGAGCGCTGCCACCGGGCTGATGGCGGACGGCGGCGGGCGGTCCTGTCGGACGGTGGCCGGCTCCTTCATGGGAGGCACTCCGGGGCGGGGAAGAATTGGGCCTCGTCGATGGTTTCACCGTTCGTTTTCGGCCCGGCCGCCGGGGGCGCGGCGGCGGATTTCCGGGCGGCGACTTCCGTTTTCCTTGCGGGCGCCTGGCCGACCGTCCAGTTGAAGAAGCGGCGCTTGGTGTCGGCGGGGGCGCTTGAGTAGTTGTCACGCGGGGAGGAACTCTCGACAGTCGGCGATGCCTGCGAAGCCAGGCTTGCGTCCTGGTTGACGGTCGCGGCGCGTTTATCGTTGACGGGGCGGGTGCGCGAGGGTCTTTCGCGCGAGGCGACCTTCTGGGCCTCGGCGTCGGTCTTGGCGGCAACCGGGGGCGAGACGCGCGCATCGCCGACGTTCTTCTCCAGGATCAGCGGGGCGACGCGGACGCGGACGAACGTCGGGTTGGCGGCCCCCAGGTGGTCCCCCAGGTGCCCGAGGACCATGTCACCGGGCCACCAGGAGATCTGGACGAGTTTTTCGCGGTAGAGGGTCTTCCCGTCGGCGGAGGTGCCGTCGGGCGGGCTGAAGCCGACGAAGCCCCCGGCCAGGCCGCCGCCGCGGTCCACGGTGCCGGCCCACGTCACGCCGAGGCTGAGGACGGTGTCGGCAACGCTGTTAAAACTGTAGATACGGTCATTGACTTTCGCTAGGGCCTTCGTGAGGTCGTACTTGGTGTCGAGGCTGGAGGCGAGGAGCACCGCCCCTTCGACCTTGAACTCCGGGCTGAGTTCCTCCATTGCCCAGACGGCGATGCCTGTGCCGGCCGAGATGCCGACGAGGTGGACGGGCTGTCCGCGGTGCTCCGACAGGTAGGCCTCGACGCGTCGCGCCAGTTGTGCCGCCTCGTGGTGGTTGCGTTCGATGTTGGTCTGGTCGGCGAGGACCTCACCGCCGGACCACTGGTAGATTTCGATGGCGCGGTCCACGCCGCCGGAGGCCAAGCCCTCGCGTATCCGCTCGCACTCGCCCATCATGCCGCCGGCGCCGCTCAGGCAGACGATCAGGCCGCGGTCGTAGCGGTCCGGGGCGGTGAAGTTGGCGCTCTCGCATCCGGAGGCTAGCGCCGAGGCCAGGACCAGCACGAGCACGACAAACGGGCGGAGGCTTCTCATCCTGCATCTCCCGATACTGGTCCGGCGACCTTCGGGGCCGGCGCGGCGGGGACCACCAGCGGCTCGCCGGGATCGCTCCGCCCGGCGAGGATAGGGGCGATGAATTCGCGGGCGAACCGGCTCGTCGTCCACCCCATGTGTCCGCCCAGGTGGCCGGACGTGACGAGTTTCACGTTCCACGAAACCTGGCGCAACTTCAGGTACTCCCTCTTCCCGTCGAGCGACAGGTCGGGCGGCAGGCGGAACCCCATCAAGCCCGCGCTCACCGAGTGCTGCCGGTCCATCGTTCCGAAGACCGCCGTGCCGGCGGCCATCAGGCCGACGTCGGCGTACGAGTACGTGACGTAGATGCGGCTGCGTACGGCGCGGAGCGCTTTCGAGAGGTCGTAGTCCGGCGCCAGGGCGGGTGCCAGGAGTATCGCCCGCTCGACCTTCGCGCCCTTCGGCGCCCACGTGCTGCCCTCGGCCAGGTCCTCCAGCGCCCAGACCACGATGGCCGTGCCGCCGCTGTGACCGATGAGTGTCACGGGGCGGTCGGGCATCGCCGCCATGTACGTGCCGATCATCTGGGCGAGGTCGCGGGCGGCCGCGCGGTTCCGCGACTCGCCAACGAGGTCGCCGACGAACAGGGCGCCGGGCCCCTTGGACCAGTCGTAGATGGTGATGGCGGACTTGACGCCCGCCTCATCCAGGCCGGTCCTCAGCCAATGTGGTCCCCAGTTGTAACCCCCGACACCGTCGAGGCTTACGACGAGGCCCGCCTCCAGCCGCTCCTCGGTTACATATGACCGCTGCTGGTTCCAGCAACCGCCGGCACACACAAGAATGACCATGGCGGCCGCAAGCGCCCGCTTTTGTCCCCATCCTCCGAAGAACAAGCCATGTTCCTTAATTACTCGGCGTCCCGAACGCAAAGAGTTCATACTATATCACCAATCCCCCGCCGAGCAAAACATTTTCGCGGGCCGCGCGGACCACGAACCCGCCTTTTGCCTTGATTACCGTCGGCCCGGCGCTAAACTCCCCTCGGGAGAAGCCATGTGCGGCATCGCGGGCATCGTGCGGTCAGACGGACGGCCCGTGGACCCGGCGGTCCTCGGCCGCATGGCAGCGCGCCTCGTTCACCGTGGGCCCGACCAGGAAGGCTTCTGGCTGGAAGGCACGCCCGGCGCGCTCGGCCTTGCCGTCCGGCGCCTGGCCGTGATCGACCCCGCCGGCAGCCGCCAGCCGCTCGCCAGCGAGGACGGCACGGTCCACCTCGCATATAATGGAGAAATCTACAACTTCCATGAACTCCGCGAGGGCCTTGCCGCGCGCGGCCACACGCTCCGCTCGGCGGGCGACTCCGAGGTCCTCGTCCATCTTTATGAGGACCGCGGCCCCGACATGCTCGGCCAACTCGTCGGCATGTTCGCCTTCGCCATCTGGGACGCCCGGCGCCGGCGGCTCTTCCTCGCCCGCGACCGGCTCGGGCAGAAGCCGCTCTACTGGTGGCACGGGCCGACGGGGCTGGTCTTTGCGAGCGAGGCGGCGGCGCTCCTTGAGTGCCCCGAAATTCCGCGCCAGGCGGACCGCGCGGCCATCGGCGAGTTTCTGCGGTTCGGGTACGTCCCCGCGCCGCGGACCGGTTTCGCGGGCGTTCAGAAACTTCCGCCCGCTCACTACCTTGAGTTCGATGCGGCGGCCGGCAAGGTCGTCGGACCCGTGCGATACTGGGACATCCCGCGCGGGCCCGCCGAGGAAGGGACAAGCCGCGAGGAGTGGCGCGCGCGGCTGCGGTCGGCGCTCGCGGAGGCGGTGCGGTCGCAACTTGTGGCCGACGTGCCGCTGGGCGTGCTGCTTTCGGGGGGCCTGGATTCATCGGCCGTCACGGCGCTGGCGGCGGCCGCCTCTTCGCAGCCGCTGCGAACATTCACGGTGCGTTTCGCCGAAGCGGGCTGGGACGAATCGGCGTACGCCCGCCAGGTGGCCGCACGATTCGGCACGCGGCACACCGAGGTCCGCGTTGAGCCGCGGTGCCTGGAGGCGCTGCCGACTCTCGTGGAGCACCACGGCGAACCGTTCGCCGACTCATCAAGTATCGCCATGTATTACCTGGCGAGAGAGGCCCGGCGCGAGATCACCGTGGCGCTCTCCGGCGATGGGGGCGATGAATCGTTCGGCGGGTACCCGCGGCACGCCGCAATGCTGATGAGCGAGCGGCTCGGGCCGGCCGCGCGCCGGCTGCTCGCGCGGCTTGGCCGCCTGATGCCCGCGCGCGCGGGCCGAAAGAGCCGCTCGAACGCCGCGCGCAGGTTCCTCTCGGCCCTCGACCTCGACCCGCTGCCCCGATACCTCGCGTGGCGGTCGCTCTTCTTCGCCGATGCGCCGGCCGACGATGTGCCGGAGGCGTGGCGCGCCGCCGTCGCGGGCCTTGACTCGCGGCCGTGGGTTGACCGCGCGATGGCCATCGACCTTCAGGATTACCTGCCGGACGATTGCCTGGCGAAGGTCGATATCGCCTCGATGACGCACAGCCTGGAGGTCCGCAGCCCATTCCTCGACCATCGCGTCGTGGAACTGGCGCGCCGGATGCCGGCGGACCTCAAGTGGCGGGCGCGCTGCTGCCGTATGCCGCAGGGGAAGGCGATCTTGCGGGAGGTCTTCTCGGCGGAGAGCGGCGGCAATGTTAGCCGCCCGGCTTGCCGGGCGCTGCCCGAGTCGGTATTACGCCGGGGCAAGATGGGTTTCGGCGTCCCCGTGAGCGACTGGCTGGCCGGCGAGCACGCCGAGTGGATGCGGGGGATCCTGCTGGACCCGGCGGCGCTCGGGCGCGGAATCCTCGCGCGCCGAACAGTCGAGGAGATGGTCTCGGCCCACACGTCCCGCCGCGCCGACCACGGCGAGCGGCTGTGGGCCCTTGTGTGCCTTGAACTCTGGTTCCGCGCGTTTAACCTGTAGGGAGGTCATTGATGCGGACCGGTCGTGCCGTCGGCATGAGACGCCCGGCGGTCCTGGCGTGCGGGATGCTGCTGGCGGCCATCGGCTGCGGCGCGGGCATCGTCGCCGAGGCGGCGGAGTCAGACGGCCCGTACGCGCGGATTGCCGCCGCTTACATGGCGGGCGACTGGGACGCGATTGAGAAGGAACTCCGGGCGCCGAAGGACCTCGCGGGCCTTTCGCCAGCCGAGCAGGCCGACGTGGCGTACGTGCGGCAGGCGATGGCCGAGTGCCGGCCGCCCTGGTGGAACCAGTGCCGCGCCGGGCGGAAGACGGCCTTTCAGACCGCCATCTGGGGCCGCACGCTCAGCGTCGCCTACGAGCCTGCCGCACAGGGGGACGTGACGTTCAAGACCAATTCCGCCAACAGGTCGGCCGCGTTCTCCTGGGTCCCATCCGACGTTGACAGCACCGTCCCCGTGGAGTTCGGGTACCTGAAGTGCGACGTGACAACCTTGAGGATCTGGAGCGGGCTGGGCGTCGCGGCGGCGCTGGTGGACCTGGCGACCCGCGCCCCGGCGGGCCTCGCCGGGCAGGACAGCGAGCGCCTGAACCTGTACCTGGAACTCCGCGGCAACGTGGCGGGGCTTTATTACGCCGGTCCGCCGACGCGGCGCTGGGCACTTCACATCTTCCTACGCGCGTACATGACCAAATATGATGGCCGCCCGAATCAGCCCGCGCGGCGGGCGATGGCATCCATGATCATGGCCGAATTCCTCAAGGCCCCCGCGAAGTACCCCTCCCTGAAGATCCTCGACACGCCCGAAACCGAGCGGACCGAGGAGAAACTCGCGCAGTTCCTGCGGGATAACCGCGTCAACCGGAACAAACCCTGGACCATTCCGGAGGACCGGGCGATGCGCGAGGCCGTGAAGGCCATCGCCGCCGCCAACGACCGCGAGGTCCTCGCCGGCGGCAGGGTGGCGCTCCCGAACGGCCTCGCCTTCTCGATGACCGCCCAGGATGATGCGCCGCTCCGCGAGAAGCGCGAGGCGTGGATCAAGGCCCAGTTCGAGAAGGCCGCAGCGAAGTGAGCCCGGCCATTTTGACTGGCCGCGGCCGGGGCCGACCGGTACGATGCCGTGCGTATGAGGAGGCACTTCGCATGAAACGCTCGATCACTTGGGCATCCGGAATCCTGGTTCTATCGCTTGCCTGTGCCGCCGCGATGGGCGCCGCAGCCCCCAAGGCGGCCGCGCCCGCGGCCGAGGCCACGAAGGCTGGCGCCGCCCAGGCCGAGTCGGGCGACCTCTACGCGCGGATCGTTGCCGGATACATGGACGGCGACTGGGACGTGCTGGATAAGGAACTCCGCGCGCCGCCCAAGGACCTTACGCGCCTGACTCGGGCGCAGCAGGCCGATGTGACGTACGTGCGTCAGGCCGCCGCCGAGTGCCATCCGCCCTGGTGGAACCCGTGCAAGGCCGGCCAGAAGGCGACTTTCCAGGCGAACGTGTGGAACCAGGCAATCGCCGTCACTTATGACCCCGCCAAGACCGACTCCTCGGTCAACAACTCGGGCGGCAAGCGGTCGATGACCGCCGGCTGGCCTGCGGCCGACATGGACAGCACCGTCCACGCGGAGCACGGGTACTCCAAGGGCGACCTCATGAACGTGGGCGTATGGCTCGGCATGGGCATGGCGGCCGCTTTGCCGACCACGTTGCCGGCGAACCTGGACGAGGCCACCAAACTCCGGATCAGTCTCTACATCGAACTCCGGTCGGACTTGACGGTGTTCTACTACGCCAGTCCGCCGGCCCGGCGGTGGGCGCTGTACCTGTTCTCGCTGTGCTACACAGCCCACTACGGCAAGTCGCCGATGGCGGCGTCTCGCCGCGCCGCGACGGCCATGTTCCTGGCGGAAGTGCTGAAGTCGCCGTCGAAGTATCCGACCCTGAAACTGCCCGACACGCTGGAGGCCGATGGGGCCGAGGAGAAACTCTCCGACTACTTCCGGAAGAACCGCCTGCGCCGGGAGGACAGGTGGACCATAGCCGAGGACAAGTCTTTCCGCGAGGCCGTGAAGACCTTCGCCGCCGTCAGCGATCAGCCGACCGCCATGACGGGCAAGGGCATCCTCCCGAGCGGCCTGGCGTTCTCGCTGGTCGCGGAAGAGGATGTGCCGCTGCGGGCGAAGCGCGAGGCGTGGATCAAGGCCCAGTTCGACAAGGCCGCCGCAAAAAGCGCCGCGAAGGAAGCCGCAAAGGAGTCCGCAAAGCCCGCCCCGTAAGACGTGCGCGGGCACAGGGATGCATCTAAGGAGGACAGAATGAGCGCAATGCTTTCCCGTCGCCAGGCGCTGAAGTGTGTCGCCGGGTTCGGCACCGGCGCCGCCGCCATCGCGTTTCTCAGGCGCGCCCGCGCCGCCGAGACCCGGCGTCCGCCCAACATCGTGTTCATCTTCTCCGACGACCATTCGTGCCAGACGATCGGGGCCTACGGCGGACGCCTGTCGGCATTCTGTAAACAGCAAGCAGTGACCCCCAACATCGACCGACTGGCGGACCAGGGGGCGCTGTTCCCGAACAGTTTCTGCGGCAATTCGCTTTGCTCGCCCAGCCGCGCCGCCGTCCTGACGGGCCTCCATAGCCACGCAAACGGCGTCATGACGCTCGATAAGCCGCTGCTGCCGGGGCTGTGGACCTACCCGCGGGGCGTGCGCGAGGCCGGCTACCAGACGGCCGTCTTCGGCAAGTGGCACCTGGCCACCACGCGGCCGGAGACGGACTATTGGCGCATCCTGCCGGGCCAGGGGGCGTACGTGAACCCCAGGTTCGAGGGGCCCGACGGCATGGAACCGCATGAGGGCTATGCCAGCGACATCATCACCGACCTGGCGCTGGGGTGGCTGAAGAAGCGCGACGCCTCCAAGCCTTTCCTCTGCATGGTTCAGCACAAGGCGCCGCACCGGAACTGGATCCCGCCGGAGCGTTACTACCGCTGGCTCGACGATGTGACGGTGCCCGAGCCCGACACCCTCTTCGACGATTACGCCAACCGGGCGTCGCCCGCCAAGAACCAGAAGATGGAGATCGGCGGCGACATGACCCTGAAGGGCGACCTGAAAATCGAGGCCCTCGACGCCCCGCTCGACCCGAATTCGCCGTACGGTCCCCGCAACGTCGAGTTCCGCCGCCTGAAGCCCGAGGGCCGCGAACTGACGCGGTGGAAGTACCAGCAGTACATGAAGGACTATCTGCGGTGCGTCAAGGGAGTGGACGACAGCGTGGGGCGGCTGACCGAGTACCTGAAGGCCGAGGGCCTCGACGGGAACACGGTGGTCATCTACGCCTCGGACCAGGGCTTCTACAACGGCGAGCACGGCTGGTTCGACAAGCGGTGGATCTACGAGGAATCTCTGCACATGCCGCTGGTGGTGCGATGGCCGGGCGTCGTGAAGCCGGGCAGCCGCCCCGCGCCGATGGTGCAGAACATCGACTATGGCCCGACGTTCACGGAGATCGCCCGCGGCAAGGTCCCCGAGGGGCTGCACGGCCGCTCGTTCGTGCCGGTCCTTCGCGGCGAGACCCCCGCCGACTGGCGCAAGAGCGTGTACTACCACTACTACGACCCCGGCCACGGCGTGCCCAAGCACTACGGCGTGCGCACGGAGCGATATACGCTGGTGCATTTCTACACGTCAGATGAGTGGGAACTCTTCGACCTGGAGAAGGACCCCCAGGAGATGCGGAGCGTCTATGCCGACCCGGCCTACGCCGCGACCGTCAAGGAACTCAAGGCCGAACTGGAGCGGCTCCGCACGCACTTCGGGGACAACACGGTCTCAGCCGACTTCGCGCCGAACCCGCCCGCCAAGGGAAAAAAGAAGGGCGCGAAGGCCGCAGACAAGACGACGTGAGCCTTGTGCCGGGCTTTCCCCCCTCTCCCCTCGCGGGAGAGGGGTTGGGGGTGAGGGGGCGATACACGGCAACCCCTCACCCGGCCTTCCGACTTCGCATTCGCTTCGCCGGACAAGTCGGCCACCCTCTCCCGCAAGGGGAGAGGGTTAACAGCATGACACCCCCCGAACACGGCGGGTCGGGAGACCCGCCGCGCAGGAGTGCGCCTGTTTCGGGTCACTTCCCCCGCCAGCCGCCGAACTCAAGGAACGTCTCGCAGGCGACGTCCTGCCATTTCGGCTCGATGCCGATGGCCACCTCGTCAATGTATCGGCACGCGATGAATCCACCGCCGCGCGCCCCGAGGCGCTCGCACAGGCGCCGGGCCTCATCGCGTATCCGGGCCTCATCGCGGGCCTGAAGGGTGCGCTGGATATCCACCGGGCACTCGAACGTCACGCGGCCGCCGAACCGCTCGCCCAAGAGGTCGATCCCGTGAAGCGTCGGCTGGTCGAACTGGAGGACCTTGATGCCCGCCCCAATAAAATCGTCGATGATATCGGTTATCTTGCCGCAGGAGTGCATCCAGACATCGACGCCGGCCTGGCGGGCGGTGTCGCAGAGCCGCCTGGTTTCCGGCAGGAAGAGTTCGCGGAAAAGTTTCGGGGCCATCAGGAGCCGGTCCTGCGTGCCCCAGTCTTCGGGGAACATGACGGCGTCGGCCCCTGCGGCGGCAAGGCCGCGCACGGCCTTCGCCAGTTCGCGCATGACGAGGTCGTTAAGGCGGCGCACGCGCTCTGGTTCCAGGAGGCAGTCGGCCAGGAAGTTGTCGAGGCGGCGGATGTAGCGGCTGATGTTAAATGCGCAGCCGGGGATGCCGCCGATACGGTACTTATCGGGGGCGGCGGCAAACGCGCGGCGCGCACCATCGTATCGCGAAGGGATGCCGAAATCGGGCGGGCGGTAGTCGTCCAGTTGGTCCCACTCCAGGATTGCGCCCTGGAAGACCTCGCCCTTTGAGATGCCGCCGAGTCGCCGCCACTGGCAACCCCACTCGTCGAACCAGGATTCGGAGTTGCCGTCGGTGCTGCGGCGCTCATCGAATCCGGTGGCGGGGCTGATGCCGCCCCAGGCGATGTCGTTCGGCCACGGCGCGGGCAGGTGGTAGCCGATGCGCGGGGCGGCGTCGAAGTTGATGACTTTCTTGATGAGTGTGCGCGAATCCATGTTGGCCTCGCAACAGCAGCGGTCGCCGCGGCGACCGGCTGACCAGGAAAAAACTACGGTATCACTTTGCCTTCGGGGGTGTCCCACTTCTGGGGTTCGGCGCCGAGTTCGCGGTCGCGCGGGGCGAGGTGCTCGCAGATGTAGCGGACGGCCTCGGCCGGGTCGTCGGTCAGGAACGCCAGGAGCATGTCTTCGGGCGAGATGTGGTCGAACTGTTTGCACATCGTGCGGCGCATCCACTCTAGTTGCCCGCTCCAAAAGTCGGACCCCATGAGGACGACCGGCAGCCGGTGAATCTTGCCGGTCTGGACCAGGGTGATGGTGTCGTAGAACTCATCCAGCGTGCCGAAGCCGCCGGGGAAGAAGACGAGGCCGGCGGCGTACTTCGAGAACATGACCTTCCGGACGAAGAAGTAACGGAAATTGATGACCTTGGTGAGGAACGGGTTGGCGATCTGCTCGAACGGGAGGACGATGTTGAGTCCGACGCTTTCGCCGCCGGCCTCCTTAGCGCCGCGGTTCGCGCCCTCCATGATGCCCGGCCCGCCGCCGGTTATGACCGAGAACCCCGCCTCGGCGATGAGGCGGCCCACCTGGACGGCCTTCGCGTAGTACGGATGGTCGGGCGTGGCGCGGGCCGAGCCGAACACCGAGATGCCCGGCGGCACCTTGGCCATCATCTCGAACCCATCGACGAACTCGGCCATGATGCGGAAGACCCGCCACGGGTCCTGCGCGAGAAATTCCTGGTTCATTGCCACCGCTCCTCGTTGTTGCCATGCCGAGACCGGCCGGGCCTGGGGCGTGGGCCGGCGCGGCCCGCCCTTAGTCTTGGCGGGCGTCTCCGGGAACAATCTAGAGAAATTCCGGGGAATGTAAAGGGCCGACCGGCGGGGGAAGCCCTACCCCTTGAGCCCCGTCATCACGATACCCTTGATGAAGTACCTCTGCCCGATCAGAAAAATAATGACCACCGGCGCGATGTGAAGGAGCGATGCGGCCATCAGCAGCGGCAGGTTCGTCTGCCCGTACTGGTCCTGGAACAGCCTCAGGCCGATCGAGACGGTGAGTTTGTCCTGCGAGTGCAGGTAGATGAGGGGGCCCATGAAGTCGTCCCAGTTGGCCATAAAACTGAAGAGGAGCACCGTGATCAGGGCCGGCCGCGACAGCGGCAGTATGATGTGCCGCCAGATACCGAAATAACTGCATCCGTCGATCATCGCCGCCTCGTCAAGTTCCCGCGGTATCGTCAGGTAGAACTGGCGCAGCAGGAATATCGTGAACGCCCCGCCGCCCAGGTACGC
Source organism: uncultured Anaerolineales bacterium (assembly GCA_964353455.1). Taxonomy (GTDB): domain Bacteria; phylum Planctomycetota; class Phycisphaerae; order FEN-1346; family FEN-1346; genus CAYGWP01. Next base: position 13,266 of record CAYGWP010000180.1, on the reverse strand, counting down.
GGGGATCGTCAGCGGCGCGAAAGTGTCGATCATCCCGAATTTCTGCCAGATGATGAACACCGGGATCATCGTCACCTGGGCCGGCAGCAGCATCGACGAAAGGACCAGCATGAAAAGGACCTTCCGCCCGGGGAAGTTGAACCGCGCAAAACCGTACGCCACCAGCGATGCGCTCAGCACCTGGCCCACCACCGCGAAGAACGTCACTATGAGCGTGTTGATGACGAACACCGGGAACGGCAGCACCGTCCACGCCTCGCGGAAGTTCTCCGGATGCCACTGGCGCGGTATCCACTCGATCGGCAGCCGGAAGACGCTCTGGGCGTCCTTGAAGGCCGCGCTCACGCACCAGAAGAGCGGGATGCAGAACAGCACCGCCCCGGCCGTCAGCACCAGGTACACCAGGGCCGTCTTCAGGCCGAACCGCTCCGTCTGGATGTCGCCCTCGGCATTCTTCACTTAACTTCGCCCTCGTAGTAAACCCACTTCTTCGCCTGCCAGAACTGAATGCCGGTGCACACCAAGAGAATGATGAAGAGGACCCACGCCATGGCGCTGGCGTAACCCATGCGGAATTCCTCGAACGCCTGCCTGAAGAGGTACAGCACGTAGAAGAGCGTGGCGTTGGCCGGGCCGCCCCCGGTCATGATGTAGGCGGCCGTAAAGACCTGGAAACTGCCGATGATCCCCAGGACCATGTTGAAGAAGATCATCGGCGTAAGCATGGGCAGGGTGATGTGGCGGAACTTCGACAACGGGCCCGCGCCGTCGATGTCGGCGGCCTCGTAGTAACTGTCGGGGATGCCCTGGAGACCCGCCAGGAAGATGATCATCCGCCCGCCGCCGATACCCCACAGGCTCATGATGACAAACGCCGGCAGCGCCCAGTTCGGGTCCTGGAGCCACTGCGGCGGATTGCTCATGCCGGCGGAGCGCAGCGAGTTATTCAATATGCCGAAGTTCGCGTTGAAGACGTAGTTCCACAGGAGCGCCGTCGCCACCGCCGGCACGAGCGATGGAATGTAGTAGAGCGTCCGGTACAGCGCCAGGCCCCTCACCTTCTGGTTGAGAAACACGGCCAGCATCAGCGACCCCGTCAACCCGAGCGGCACGGCAAACAGGGTGTACGTGGCGGTGTTCCAGAGCGACTTCCAGAAGAGCGGGTCGTTCGTGAAGAGGCGCTCGTAATTCGAGAGGCCCGCGAACTTGAGGTTCGCCAGGTCATACTGGCAGAAACTCAAGAGCAGCGACCCCATCATCGGCCCGACCGTAAAGCACAGATAGCCGACGATCCAGGGGGCGATGAACACGAACCCCCAGAACGCGGGCCGATGCCAGAACCGCAGTCGCCTCATCAGAACGGCTCCTCCGCCAGGGTGGCGTTGATATTCGCCTGGGCTGTGCGTGCCATGTCGGCGGCCGACTCGCGGCCGAGCATCATGAGTTCAAACCGGGTGTTCCACTCGCGCTGCCAGTGCGCCCACCGGTCGGTTATGGGCAGTTCGCGCCCGAACTTGTACTGATCAACCCACACGTCGTTATGGAACGGCGGCTGGGTGCTCTGAAGGTACTCGGGCATCGAGGCGACGTCTTTGCGCGTGGGCATGCCGCGTCTCAGCCGGGTGCAGAGGATCTTCTCGCCGTCGCGGCTGACGTAGAACTTCATGAACTCCCACGCCTCGCGCGGATGCTCCGTGCGATAGTACATGAGGAGTTGGTTGCCCTTGATCATCGAGATGCGTCCCGCGCGGCAGGCGGGCACGGGCACGACGTCCCACTGGAAGTCGCGGATGGTGCGGTAGATGGGGGCCTGGCCCGCCCAGTTAAAGAGCATGGCCACGCGGCCGCTCTCGAAGGTGAATGCGTTCATGGCGCCCTCGGCCGCCGACGGCGTGACGTGATACTTGTGTATGAGGTCCTGCATGAACTGGAGCGCCTCGACCGCCTGCGGACTATCGACGACGCACCGCGAGCCGTCGGGCGTCAGGATGTCGCCGCCAAATCCCCATATAAATGTCCATGCGTCGAGAACGTTGATAACCACGCCGAAGTGCGTCGGCACGCCGCGCTCGTCGAACTTCGTCAACTTCTCCGACGCTTCCAGGAACTGCTCCAGCGTCCACTCGCCGCGCTTGTACTGGACGTACGGGTCCTCGAGGCCCGCCTCCTCGAAGGCGGTCTTGTTGTAGTAGATCACGCGGCTGCCGAAAAGGACGTTCGGCCCGTAGAATTGCCCGTTGTACGACCCCTCGCGGATAGTGTTCTCGAAGTAATCCTCGGTCCGGAACTCCGGATCGTTGGCGATGAACTCCGTAAGGGGCATGAAGTACCCGCGATGCGCGTACGCCGGAAACTGGTACCGGTCGCACCGGAACACGTCCGGCGCCGTGCCGCTGGCGAGCATGATCTGGAGTTTCTGGTAATACGCCGACCCGGGGACCAGCGTGAGTTTGACGCGGATGTGGGGGTTGCGGCGCTCGAACTCGGCCACCAGTTCCATCTCGGCGGCAAGTTGCTCGGGGTTCCCCCAAGCCATGTACCGGATGGTGGTCTTGCCGACGGCCTCCGGCTCGGGCATGCTCCGCCACACGAGCATGGCCACCGCCGCCGCAAAAAGTATGCCGAGGACCCACTTCATCGCGCTGGCCGACCTCGCGGTTCGAGTGCCACGGGTCGCCGCGGCGACCCGCGTTCGTAACGGCCGTTAACGTCGCCCATGTGCTTGGGCCGGCGAACAAGATAACAAGCCGCGACTGCCCTGTCGAGGCTTCAATGCAGACTTCAAAGCAGGAGCCGTTTGCGTTGTGGCTGTTCTTGTCGGATGAAGAGGCGGGGGGGAGGGGGGATGGCTATGGGATTGGCGGTCGCCTATCCTTGTGCCTTCGATGGAAGAGCGTCTCCCCAACAACGGGGTCCAATCCATGTCCTGTTGGATCCCGTCTTTGGGATGCTTGTCCCGTTGCATCCCGTCTTTGGGACGGGACAAGGACTGGGGGCGGGTTGAAGAACGCCAAGAACGCCAACCCCCTGGGGTTGGCGTCCTTGGGGCTCTTGAATCGGGCAGGAAATCTACTAATTGTGGCAGAGGCGGGAGGGCATACTACAGGTTGTGGTATGGGTGAATTTCCCCAATCGAAGGGTGCCAAGGATGCCAAGGATGCCAAGGGTGCCAACATGGTATAGTTGGCATCCTTGCCGGTCTTGCCGTCGCCTTGCACTTTTCACTTTGCACTTTGCACTGTTGTTGCCGTGCCTGCCCCCGAAACTCGCTGAAACTTCGTGAGACTTTGCGAAACTTGATCGATTCTTCGTGAAACTTAGCGCATTTTCACGCAAGTACCTGAGTGCCTGAGTGCCTGAGTACCTGGGTGACTGAGCGACTGGGTGACAGGCCGCAAGTCTCAGGCCGCAGGCTGCAAGCCTCAAGCCTGCCGCCCGCCACGGCGGTTCTTCGACTTGAAGCCTGCGGCTTGCGGCTTCTGTCTGATTTGTGTTGACCCCCGTCGCCCGCCGCCGTAACCTGCCTCAGGCAGGACGATCTCTGCCGCAGGCCGGGGAACCCGACATGCTATCCTTCGCCCGGATCAACTCGGCGCTTATCACCACCCACGACCGCCTCGGCGAGCCGCCCAGGTCGGGAAAAATGGAATGTCCCCTTTCTCGCGTCTTGAGGCGCGGCTGGACCGCCCGCTTCACCGCAAACGGCCTGGCCCGAGACCAAAGAGCCGAGGGAGATAAGTCCCGTGTCCCCCGAATCGACGAATCGCCCGGCAGCAGAATGGAACGAAAGGGGGCATAGCGTGAAATGGCTCTTGATCATCGTTGTGGGGATTCCCTTCTTGATATGCGGCTTTCTTCGCAGTCCCGCAACCATGTTGCACGCCGCCGCAATCGGCGTCTTATTCATGGCTCTAGTAAGCTTCGGCTCCCTCATAGGTGCAGGCATAAACGGAACCTACTACATCGACGTTCGTACCGGCCGGCGGTTTAATCCGGACGGGAGCCCAATGTACAGCCTGACTGAGGACGTGGCTCGCTTTGGTCCTGTGCTTGGTTTCTTCTGGTGTGCGATCAAGCTCATCTTCATGATCGTGGTTTGTGGTGCCATAATCGGGATGCTCTTCTACGGGGTTTGTTCTGTCTTCCTTATGATTTCCGGGGACACGGATTTCCCCTCGCTCGACCTGAAGGGGCCGCCGGAGACGCCCGCCATAGGCCGGGTGCAGTACCACGACGTATCGTTTCCGGGTCAGTTCGCGGAGACGGGCATCCAGGCGGCGGCGCTGCCGGGGACGTGGTCGGGCTTCCGCGGGGATGAGCACGATGCCGTCAGCCGCGATGAGACGCCCCTGGCCCGCACCTGGGGTCCGCAGGGGCCGAAGGTCCTCTGGTCAATACCGGTGGGCATCGGGTACGCGGGCGCGGCTATCCGCAGCGGCCGGGTGTACGTGCTGGATTACGATGAGGCGAAGCAGGCCGACGCCCTGCGGTGCCTCTCGCTGGCGGACGGCCGCGAAATCTGGCGACGCTGGTACGAGATCCCCATCGACAGCGACCACGGCGTCTCGCGGACCGTGCCGGCCGTCACCGACAAGTACGTGGTGACGCTCGGCCCGAAGTGCCACGTGATGTGCGTCGATGCCGCGACGGGGGCGTTCCGCTGGGGCATGGACCTCGTGAAGCAGTTCGGGACGACCGTGCCGAAGTGGTACGCGGGCCAGTGCCCGCTGGTGGACGGCGCCCGGGCGATCCTTGCCCCCGCCGGGCCGCAGGTCCTCATGATGGCGGTCGATTGCGAGTCGGGCAAGACCCTGTGGACGACGCCGAATCCGCGCGGCTGGAAGATGACCCACTCCTCGGTGATTCCGATGGAGTTCGCCGGCCGGCGGATGTACGTTTATGCCGCAAGCGGCGGCGTCGCGGGCATCGCGGCCGAGGACGGACCGACCTGGAAGGCCGGCGACGTCCTCTGGGAGCGCGACGACTGGCGAGTGAACTTCGCCAACGTGCCGGCCCCCGTTCCGGTCGGCGACGGAAAAATACTGCTCACGGGCGGCTACGGCACGGGCAGCATGATGGTGCAACTCAAGGAAGACGGCGGGCGGATCGCGGCCGAGAAGGTCTGGCGGCTGGAGAAGTCGCGAGAGTTCGGCTCCGAGCAGCAGACGCCCGTCTTCTTCAACGGTTACGTCTATGGCATTCTGCCGAATGATGAGGCCAGGCCGCCCGGCGGACAACTGGTGTGCCTCGACTTGGCCGGCAAGCAGGTCTGGACGAGCGGTCCGGGCCGGCGCTTCGGCCTGGGTCCGCTCATGATTGCGGATGGAATGATCCTGGCCATGGACGATAACGGCCTGATGACCGCGGCCGAGGCGTCGCCCGCGGGATTTAAGCCCCTCGCCCAGGCCCGCGTCCTTGACGGACACGAGACGTGGGCGCCGATGGCGATTGCCGGCGGCCGGCTAATCGTCCGCGATCTTCAGCGGATGGTCTGCCTGGACCTCCGCAAGGAGTAAGTGAGGTGCGTGCAAGCACGTATTTCCGGGTATTTCCGGTAGAGTCGAGGTCTGGCGCGGTGGGATAGGTCGGGCATATCCGTTGGCCGCCCCTTTCGGTTGGCGGTGCCTCACTGGCCCGGCCGTGCTCCGTTTCCAGACCCCGCTCACCGAACCGGACGGGCGGATTTCCCGCATCCGGCTCTCGGAGAAGGCCTCACGCTTTCGCCCACGGGAAGTCGGCCGTCCGACGGCCCAGGCACACCAGGCCCAGCACATCGTGCAGATGCCGGTCCGGCCACGTCCGCGTGCCCGACCCGCGCACCTTGTGCTTGACGCCCAGCCACTGACGCAGCCGCTGCCCGACGTGGGCATCCAACGCCCGGTAGGCCGGGCTGACCGGTCCCAGGTGGAAGTAGTTCGCCCAGCCAACCAGCGTCCGGTTGAGTTCAGCCACCTTCTCCCGCTCCGGCTGCCACGTCGTCCGGCGGTCGGTTCTCGGGCCGAAAAAGGGGACATTCTGCTTTTTCGGGCTTGGTTCAAGAGAGGGTGTTTGGGGGTAACAGTGTCGGTAGTGTCCGTGTGCGGCCGCGTGCCGGAAAACGCGGTCACACCGAACGCTCCCCCGGCCGGGCTTTGTGTCAAGTCTCGCCACGTGGCAGGCCGATTTAACCTGTGAGGGCATACCGAAGTACGCGAGGGGCGCCCACGCTACGCTGCGGGTCGCCGCGGCGACCAGGCTGCGGGCAAAGAGTGCGCGATGTACAAAGACTTCTTCCGACTCCGCGAAGAGCCGTTCAACATCACGCCCGATCCGCGCTTCCTGTACCTCACGCCCCAGCACCGCGAGGCCCTCAACCACCTCCTCTACGGAATCCGCGAACGCAAGGGTTTCATCTGCCTCACGGGCGAGGTCGGCACCGGAAAGACCACCCTCTGCCGCGCGCTCCTGAGGGAACTCGGCCCCTCCTTCCACACCGCACTCATCCTGAACCCGGTCCTGTCGGACACCCAGATGCTGCGGGCGATCCTCGATGAGTTCGGCATCCAGACCCGCCGCCGCGACCGACTCGGGTACATGAACGACCTCAACCGCTTCCTGCTGACGGTCAACTCGGCGGGCGAGGATGCCGTCCTCATCATCGACGAGGCCCAGGACATGACTGTCTCGGGCCTCGAGCAGGTGCGGCTCCTCTCGAACCTCGAGACCGAGCGACAGAAACTCCTCCAGATATGCCTCCTCGGACAGCCGGAACTGCGGCGCAAACTCGCCCGGCCCGACCTCCGCCAACTCGCCCAACGCATCACCGTCCGGTTCCACCTTGAGCCGATGGGCCGACAGGACACCGAGGCGTACCTGAAGCACCGCCTGACCGTGGCCTCCGGCACCGAGGCGCCGCCCACCGTCCAGTTCGACACCGGGGCCGTCCACGAAATCTTCCGCTACAGCCGCGGCACGCCCAGGCTCATCAACGCCATCGGCGACAAGGCGCTCCTGGCAGGATACGTGTACCAGACGGGGCTGATTGACGAGCGGCTGGCCCGGCTTGCGGCCGCCGAACTGGAAGGACCCACGGCATGAGCCTCATCAACGAAGCGCTGAAACGCGCGGAGGCCGAGAAATCGCAGCACCTGGCCGAGGTGCCGCCGCTACCGCCGCTGGTCGCCGTGCCCCGCGCGCGGCTGCATCTTCCGGCCCGCCGCTGGCCCACGGCCCAGGTGGGCCTGCTTGCGGCCGCGCTCGTTGCCATCAGCATTACGGGATACGTGCTCCTTAAGTCCTACGCCGCCGGCGTGCCGCAGGAAGCCGCTGCGGCGCCCGTCCAGGTGGCATCGCTGACTTCGTCGCCGAGTGTGCCACGGCCGGCCTCGCCCGGCCGTGCGGAGCCAACATCCGCCGTCCCTGCCCCAACCCCTGCCGCGCGCGCCAAGGAATCCGCCGGCCCCGACCGGGCCCAGGCCCTCCGCGACGCCTTTGCCGCCCGCGCTGAAGATGCGATGGAAATCCAACGGCTGGCGGTGCTGAATGCGGATGCGTCGGCACGGCATGCCGCGCCCGCCCCAGTTCCGACGGCCGCCCCGCCGTCTCAGCCCGCCCCCGCCGCCAAGCCCGCCGAGCCCGAGGATGATGCCGCAAGGTTCAAGGTCTCCTCGATCATGGTGGGTCCGAAGTCGGCGACCGCCATCATCAACGGCCGCATCGTCGGCGTCGGCGACGTGATCGGCCAGGCCAAGGTCCTCAGGATCACCCCCCGCGCGGTTGACCTTGAAGTCTCCGGCCGCCGCGTGCAGGTAGGCATGCAGGCTTCGTCTGACCGTTGATTACCCGCCGGCAATATGGTACTCTGCGTACATGCCGGAGATCACGCGGTTCCTGGGGATAGTCATCGGCATGTTCTACCGAGACCATGCCCCGGCTCATTTCCACGCAGTGTACGGCGAGTACGAGATCACCGTGGATATTGAGACCGGCGTGGTCCGGGGTGAGTTCCCGCGCCGTGCGCTGCGGCACGTACTTGAGTGGTACGAGGACCATAAGCTGGAACTCCTGGAGGACTGGCGGCTTGTCGTCAAACGGCAGCCGCTCAACAGAATCGCGCCATTGGAGTAGCGCCATGATACCGAAGGTCGTTCAGGCCGAGTACGTGCGGGACCACGTGATCCATATCCGCTTCTCGGACGGGGCCGAGGGAGATGTGAACTTCGAGAATGAACTGGACGGCGAGATCTTCGCCCCCCTGCGGACCGTCGCCTACTTCAAGCGGTTCAGCCTGCATCCCGAACTGCACACCATCACGTGGCCCAACGGGGCGGATTTCGCGCCGGAATTTCTCTACGAGAGAATCCAGATCTCGGCCTGAATCGCGCCGACGCCGGCCGCCCCCTACTCGGCAAACAGGCCGGTGGTCTTCGGTTTCCAGCCAAGCGCCTTCTCGATGGCCGAACAGTCAACGAGGCATTTCATCTCCTCGATCGGGACGCGCACCGGCACGCCCGCGTAGAACTGACGGACGATCTCCGGGATCGGCATCGAGAGATACGGGGCGGGCGCCGCCGGGAAGAGTTGGTGGTAACCGGGCGCCTGCTTTTCGATGACCGCGGCGACCAGCGATGCCCCGTCAGAGATATGGAGATAGGCGAATCCTTCGTCGAGGAACCCGTGCGGGCGATCGGGCCGCTCGCCGCGGGCGCGGCGGATCCACTCAACGTGCTTCTGGCTCCACAGGGACGGAAACCGCACCGCCGTGGCCGCGAGGTCCGGGTCGCGCGCGGCGTAGAACTTAAGTTGCTGCTCCCCGGCCTCCTTGCTCAGGGCGTACAGGTTGCCCGGACACGCCGGGGCGTCGCCGTCGATCGGCAGGTACTTCAGACAACTGGGCGTATCGGGCGGACCGTCGCCCATGCGGCTGCCGCCGAGGGCCTGGACGGAACTGGCGAAGAGGATGCGCTTGACGCCCAGGTCGGCCGCCGCCTGGAAGATATTGACATCCATCGTTACATTTTCGGAGTAGAGGAGTTGCCCCGGCCGCCGCACGCCCATGTTGGCGTGGTTCGCCAGGTGGGCCACGGCGTCGCAGCCCTCCATGAGGCGGTACGCGGCGCGGTAGTCCAGGAGGTCGGCCACGTCGAGGAGCGCGGGCAGGCCCTTCCGGAACACCGCATCCGTGGCGCGGACGGCGTGCCCGGCCTCAAGCAGGGCCTTGCAGACCTCGGAGCCCAGTTGCCCGGCCGCGCCCGTCACTAATACTTGCATCGACATATCCTTCATTCCCTCCAGGCGTTTCGGCCGGTTACTCTATGACCACCATCGCCCACAGCCGGAGTTCCGGCACCTTGATCTCCGCCGCGCTCGCCTCAGTCCGGGTCTTGAGGACCTGGGGCTCGGCGTCGTACGAGAGCAGCCGCGCGCGGCCGGATAGCAGCGACGTCCCCATGATACGCACATCCTTCGCCGGCCGCACGCGTTTCGTGACGGCGTCGTAATCGCGGTTCACGAGGTGCAGCACCACCGGGCCGGCCGCGCCCCTGCGCCGCGCCACGCACAGCACGTTGGGCGGCACGGTGATCGGCCCCAGGTCGGCCGCCTCGAAATCGTCGAACCACTCCGCATTTGCCCGGATGAACCGGTACAGCGGCGCGTACGCCTCCACGGGCGCGGCGTACCAGTGCGTGCCGAGTTCCTTCGTGAAGCACCACTGCTTCTTCGGATGCGGCGCCAGAAACAACTGGCCGTGCGCGTACGTCAGGGCGATCCAGAACCGCACGAGGTCCTCAGTGCCGTTGGCCTTGACGAAGGCGTAGTCCCACCCCGATGCCGTGGTGGCCAGCGGCTTGCCGAGGTCGCGGGCGGCCTGGAACGTCTTCAATGCCTGCATCGCGCCGGTCGTGCCCTTGGCGGCGTCAAACGGTGTCTCGCAGACGATGTGCGTCAGGTACCTGGCGACCACCGTGTGCCGCTTGTCGCCGACCCACGCGTTGGCCGACAGGAGCACGGGGTGCCCTGCCGCCTCGGCCGCAACGTCCTTCAGGCGCCCCACGAAATCGGCCGCCGCCTCAAGGTGGAACTTTTCGAACTGGTCCATCAGCGGGATCTTGCGCCGGACCTTCATGTACTCAGCCCGCGTGGCGGCGTACTTGCGGATGAGGTCGCGGTAATCGAACTTCGCGATGTCGGCCACGCCGGCCTTCGCCAGGTCGTCGGCCGTCGCGTTCTTCTTCAGGTACTCGCGGAATGCGGCGATGCAGTAATCGCACAGGCCGCCGCCGAACCCCGTGGCCGCCTGCGCCACGCCCAGGTGGTCATCGACGTGCAGGCCGTCGGCCCCGCCGGCCATCACGCGGCGGACCTCGGCCTCCGCGTGCGCACGGAACGCCGGATGGTTGGTGCACCCGAACCACGACTTCTGTTCCTTGAACACGTGGTCGAAGAGCCAGGGGACCTCGATAGGCTTGCCCTCGATGTCCTTGGCGACGGCGTCGCGGAGCGCGGCATTTTCGAAGAGGTTCTTCGCCCCGGCCGTCAGGCACCACATCGAGCCGGTGCATCGGATGCCGAGGTCGTGATGGTGCTTGACCTGGTCGATCTTATCGGCCCCGCCCCACGCGACGAACGTGGCCCCGTAGGCCTTGTAGGCCGCATCATCGGCGGCATACATGAACGCCACGTCGGAGTGCTTGAGGACCGGCGCCTGTGCGGCGGCCGCCGCCGACGTGCCGGCCGCCAAGGCGAACAGCGTGAGCATTGTGTTGAGCATTTGCCTCGCCTGAACACGCGCCCCTTAGTGCTCTGCGCCGTAGGCCGAGAGGGCGAAGTCATCGACGATCACGTCGGCGTCGGCGCTCCCGTTCAACTGAACGTACAGCAGCGCGCCCTTAAGGTCGCCCGTCCACGATACATACACATCATCGTCGAAGTCCGCCCACTCATCGGCCGTCGCCGTGCGGTCGCGCGTGCCCAGGTACCGCGTGCCGCCGGCATCCGAGACCATTATGATGACCTGGACGCGGGCCGGCTTCGACCCGGCCCCCAGGCGGACCGACGCCCGGACGTTGTACCATCCCCTGCCCTTTTCGGCGAGGGCCGACTTCACGTCCTCGCCGGGACCGTGCCAGTTTGCCGTGCGGCCGGTGTTGCAGAGGGCCTTGGCGCCGGACCGCACGGGGTCGGTCACGATCTCAATCTTACCGCCGCGGGTCGTCCACGGCTCGGGTCCGTCCTCGAAGCCGGGGTTCCTGAGGAGGTTCCCGCGGACGGGCCGGGCGGGAATCTCGGCCCGGAGTACCGCCAGGACGGTCCGGGCCATGAGGCCGCCCGCCCCGATGGGGTGGACGTTGTCCTTGAAGAGATCGGGCTTGTCGCTCATGGCCTTGTACATATCGACAATAGGCAGTCTATTCTCGCGGGCGACCTTCTCGATGGCCGGGATGACGCCGGCGACCAGGCGTCCGTTATCGATCCCGAAGTTCCCCTCGCGATAGACGGGGACGGGCTTCGCCAGGATGATGAGGGGCCGCGGCTGAAGGGCCGAGAGTTCCCCGATCATCGCCTTCAGGTCCGCCTCGAACTCCGCGATGTACTTGTAGTTCTGGGGCTTAGAGTCGTTCGTGCCGAGCATGATGACGGCCAGGTGCGGCCGGAAATCCTTTGCGGCACGGTACTTGCTTTTCTTCGAGTACGGGCTGTCGCCCTTCGAGAGCAACGTCGTGCCGCTCTCGCCGAAGTTGCGGACGATGAAGCGGTTGCCCAGGAGTTCCTGGAGGGCCTCGGCGTATCCGGACCCCGCGGTGATGCTGTCGCCGATGCAGGCGACGCGGGTCTGTTCGGGCGGCGGCGGCTCGGCCGAGACCGGTGCGTCCTTGCCCGTCAGCGCCTTATGGACCGTGGCCGCCATGGCCAGGCCCCCGCCTATCGGGTGGACGTTGTCGCGGTAGAAGAGGTCCGGCCGGCCGCTCATGGCCGTGTACATATCAATAACAGGCAGGCCCGTCTCGGCGGCAACCTTCTTGATGCCCGGCAGGACGCCCTCGGCAAGCCGCCCGTTGTCGATCCCCCAGTTGCCGTCGTAATAAACGGGGACGGGATTGCAGAGGAAGACCTTCGGCTTGGTCTGGAGTGCCGCAAACGAGGCGATGAGGGCCTTGTAGTCCGAGACCCAGTCCTGGATGAACTTGTAGTTCTGCGGCTTCGTGTCGTTGGTGCCGAGCATGATGACGACGACGTGCGGCAGGAAGGCAAGGGCCTGCCCGTACGCCTTCTCCTTGACGTACGGCCGCTCGCCCTTCGAAAGGAGCGTGGTGGACGCCACGCCGAAGTTCATGACCTCATACCCGGGGCCGAGGAGTTTCCCCAGTTCCGCCGGATACCCCGACCCCTGCGTAATGCTGTCGCCGACGCACGCGACGCGGACCTTCTCAGCCGCGGCGGGCGCTTCGCCGATGGCCGCCGGGGCAAACGCCACAAGGGCGAGCAGCATGAGCAAGCGTTTGTACATTAGGGCCACCTCATAGCATGTACCCGTACGAACGGGCACGTGTGAACGCCGTGAGGGCGGCTCGGTTTGTGTCTGCCGCGTGAGGCGTCGCGACCGTCAATACAAAATTGGTATTGTCCCCCCGAATTACCCCTTTTTAAGAGCCGCCTAGAGTGAACAAAGCCACCGAGTGATCGATGCGATTTGGCGTTCATCGGTAAGATTGGCGGCGTTTTCTAGCACGCCTTGTTTGAGTAGTAACCAAATCTCCTGAGACATCTTCGCCTCAATGGCAGCGCCAATGAAAAACATATGCGGTTTCAGTTTGTGCTTGGCAAAAGCGTTTTGGATGCGATTCAATGCCGTGCGTGCTGTTTTCCAATGTTCGTCGGCGCCTGCTGGATCAATGCCGCCTTTCAGTTCCCCAAGGGCAATGTACGCAGCAGGATTGTTGAACGTTGGCTTGCCGAGATACTCTGGGGTGCAGTTGAAAAGCGAGAAGTCAACGTTGTTGCGCACGAGCGGCACTGTAAGGTTGTAGAGAAGCGTCCTGGCATCCTTGCCACTTTTCCAGCTCAATCCCCGCAAGCGTAGCTCGATGTCGGCATCGTTTTCCGGCATATGCGCCCAGGTGTTGCTCTCGGTGTGCAGCCAACGGTAGTTTTTATCTGCCAGTTTAAGGGAGACTGTAGCACCATTACCGGGAACATGCCATCCGGTCCTCGCAAGATGAAGCGTGTGAGTCGTCTGCAGCCGGCCTTCGGCCTGGGCGTCGCGGAGCATGTCGGCGGCGATCCGCC
>CAYGWP010000179.1:0-18995 GCA_964353455.1 uncultured Anaerolineales bacterium | reverse complement strand
CGACGCATCGCCGGGGGCGGATGGTTCGGTCCAAGACAAAAAAGGGTCCAGGACCCCTGAGGGCATTAAGGGTCCTGGACCCTTTTCTGTCTTGGCCGGCCAGGACGACCTCGCGCTGCCCCTCGGCGAGGCGTGGCGCCTGGACCGACCCGCGCCGGACCTGTGGATGCCGCCGGTCGCCGCGGCGAAGGCCGCCAGGGCGGGCGACGCCAAGGCCCCGGGGCGGATGGTTCTGGTCTCCCGCGGGCTCATCGAATATATCGAGATAGGTCCACAGCCACGGTCGCGATGGCAGCGGTTCGTGTCGGCCGGCCTCGATGATGTGCTCTGGACGGAGAAGGCCGTGATCCTGGCCGCCGGGCGGAACCTGGCGTGTCTCGACGGCGAGACGGGCGCGCCGCGGTGGCAGGCGGACCTCCCCTTTACGCCGGCCTTCCGGAAGGTGTGCCCGCCATACGTCGTGGCGCTGGCCGACTCGGCCGACCTGCCGCACGCCCAGGACGCCGCCGTCATCGACCTGGAGACGGGCCGCCTGCTCTGGCGCCGGGTGCTGGGGGACGGCCGGACCTCTTTGCGCGCGATGGACGTTTTCGCCGACGGAGGCGTGCTGCGCTTTTTCGGAGATGCATCCATAGCGGGCCGGTCGCAGGCGGCCGATGTCGAGGTCCGCGCATCCGACGGCCAGACCCTTGCGGTCCGGCCGTTCGCCCCGGGCGACGTCGGGCCGCTCCTTGGCGTTGAACGGGCCGGCATGCTGGTCTATGGCGTCACGGCGCCCGGTGTGCTCTGGGAGCGCCCGCTCTCCGACGGCCTGACCGCCCGGCGCCTGGCCGAGATCAAGGACCCTGGTCCGCGGTCGCCGGTCGTGCTGCGGGTCACGGGGCCGTGGATCCAGGTGCAGGAGTCCGGCAGCCGCTTTGGCGGCGCGGCCCCGCAATGGGTCTTCTGCCGCGCGGACCCCGCCTATGTCCTGCGGACCGACCGCCAGGGAGAGGTAATCGGCGACCGCCTGTATCTGCCTGCCGCGCGCGGCTGCACGGCCGTTGACCTGAAGACCCGCCAGGAGGTCTCTTACGAGGTGCCGGTCGGCACGAATGCGGCCAACCTGCGTGAGGTCCTTTCTTTCCACGCTGCGCGGGACCGGATGTGGATGGCGTCGAGCCTTGTGGCGGGGCGCGACGGTGGCGGGGGCGGCCTTCAGTTCGACGTGTTCGACCTGGCTACCGGAGCGCACCGCGAGACACAGGTCCTCGGACGAATCCAGCCCGGATACGTCCGCAGATCTTCGCGGACCGTCGCGGCGCGCGAGCGGCTGCGAGGCGAGGAGGACGAGCGCGCGGGCGCCGTCACTCAACTGGTGTGGACCGACGCCGCCGTTTACCTGACTGACGGCCGGTCGCTGCTGGCGCTCTCGGCGAGCGGGACCGACTCGGCCGGCGTGACGCGGCTCGTGCCGGCCGGCTCGGAGCCGGTTACGGTTGACGGCCTGCTGGACGAGTGGGAGGGCGCCGATTTCGTCGCCCTCACCGGCGACAGCGGGCGCCAGGGGCGGCTTTACCTTCAGCACGATGCCGACTGGCTTTACGTGGCTGTGCGGTACGCGACGGCGGGTTTTCGGCCGCGAGTCGGCGGCATCGACACGGGCGGCGGGGACCGGCTGGAGATCGGCCTTTCGGCCGGGCCGTTCTCGTACCGATGGTCGGTGGGCGCCGATGCCCGCGGCAGGCCCGTCTGGGAACCGCTGGCCGACACGGGCGTGCCGAAAAACGTGAGCGCGGCTGTCCGCTACGACCCGGCCGCCGGCGAACTCGCATACGAGGTGGCCATTCCGTGGGTCGAGGCGGGGGCGAGTTCCTACAACAAGGAGCCGAAGAGGCTGGGTCTCTCGGTAGGCGTCTGGGACGACCCGCCGGGGGGGACCGGGCCGGCCCGCGTCCTGGCGTGGGGTGGCGGCCTGACGGGGCGACGGCCCGCCGCGTCGGCTAATTACCCGATCTACATGCATCCTCTCCGGCGCGAGGCAATGGATGCCATGCGGACGATCCTCGACCAGGCGCCCGACCTGCCGGAGGCGTTCGACTACTTCATGGCTTCGGCCGAACTGCGCTCGGCATCCACCCGCGACCTGATTGCCGTTTTCGCCGACTTTGTGCGCCGCCACCCCCGCAGCATCACGGTCGAGCGCCTGCTGGCGATGGACTCCAGCGTCCGTGTCCGCGACGGACTGGATCCGAGCGCGGCCCTGCTGGACATTGCCGCGAAGGCCGGCGTCCCCGACGCGGTCTGCCGCCGCTACGCACGGGAAACCCAGGCGTACCTGTCGCAGTGGGTGAACCTGGCCGAGGGCGTCCAGCCGCGCGGCATAATGATTGAACTGAGCGACGGGCTGTCTGCCGCGCCGTCGTCGTGGGATCACCGCGTCATGTGGAACAAGCCGTGGTTCCCGCACGCCAAGCCGGGGTATCTTTCGCCGCAGCGCCTGCCGCAGGGCGAGTGGTTTGAGATACGACTGCCCCTGTCGTTCATCAACATGAATGGCCAGCCGATCTGCGGCATTGCGTTCGGCCAGCAGGGCGAACTTCCCATCGCATGGGGCCGCTCGGCCGTGGTCTTCGACGGCAAGGAGGAAGTGTTCCTTAGTGACGGCGTGCCCGCCGGCGCCGCCGCGAGCGGCACGTGGGAATGGGTCGATAAGCCCGTTGCGGGCGGCACGAAGGCGCACCGTGGCGACACGCCCGCGGCGCGATATGATGTCCGCTGTCATGCGCTTGAGCGAATCCCCCGGCCGGCCACCGCCCATCTCGCGCCGCCCGAGCCGCCGTATCTGTCGCAGTGGGTTTACCTGGACGCTCGGGACCCGCCGAAGACGATCTCGCTGGGCCTGGGCGACGGCCGCGCGTGGCGCCTCCATGCAATCTGGGGCGCGATGACACGGTATGGCCGCTACATGGGTCCGCTGCCTGAGACCGGCCGCTGGCAGGAACTGCGCGTGCCCCTGGCCGGCACGGCGGTGGCGGCCGAACCGATCGGCGGCATGGCGTTCGGCCATGACGGCGGGCGCGTCTGGTGGGACCGGACGGCCTTCGTCACGCCCGCCGGCGAGCACGTCATCCTGGACGACCGTCTGCCGGCAGCCCCGGCCGAAACGCCCCCGGGGTGGTTCCCCTGGGCCGACGGCTACGTCGGACGCGCCGAACCCGCCCCCGGTAAGGTGGGCACGGGTCTCCTCTGCGACGGCCACACCGGCTACATCGAGACCATTGACGCGGCCCTCCTGGACCCCCCCGAAATGACGATCGAGGCATGGGTCAACCTGAAGAACTCCGGCTGGTCGCAGGACACCAGGAGATGGATTGTCAATAAGAACATGAATGAAAGTGTGGACGGTCACTACGCCCTGGCGGTCAACCGCAACTTGGCCGGGGCATTACTGAACATCGGCGGCGGCGAACCCAATAAGTTCGAGGTCTGGAGCGCCGAGCCCTTCACCTGGGGCGACTGGCACCACCTTGCCATGACTTTCGACAGCAAGAACCTGAAGGTCTATGTTGACGGCCGGCAAGCGGGCTCGACTGAGGTCAATCGGAACCGAGGCCCGTGCGTCGCCAACACGCCGCTCCAGATCGCACGCCGCCAGGACGGGTACGCATACTTCGGCGGCTTGCTGGATGAGATACGCATGTACAACCGGGCGCTCTCGGCGCAAGAGGTCCTTGCTCGCAACGAAGCCGGCGGCGCTCCGGTCAGCGATGGGGCTGCGGCCGCACAAGTCGCCTACTGGGGCTTCGACGACGACGCCATGCCGAAGAATGCGGCCCTCGCGTGGCAGTGGGTCGAGCAGCCTGCAAAGAGCGGCAAGTGCTCGCACACCGACGCCGTAACCGGCCGCTACGGCGGCCACGTGTGCCTGCTTAAGGAGCCGGTCATCGTGCACCTTCCTTTCGACCGACAGGGCGCGATGACCGTCCTGAAGGAGAACGTGCCCCGCCTGGGCCCCTCGGAGGAGGCCTGGCGGTTCTTCGGCCGGATGTGCCAGTTGGAGCCGACGCTCCAGGGCCGCATCGGTCTCGGGCGCTGGTTCCTCAAGGCCGCCCCGGACCACCCCGAGGCGCTGGAAGTGCTGAGGACGCTGCTGCTCGGCTACCGCGAGATAAACCCGAAAGAGGCGGCGGCAAAGGTCGAGGAGATCATCAGCGAGACCAGCCTGCCGAACCAGGTAGTCTATGCCTATCGGCGGAAGTGCGCCGGTCAGCCGCGGTCTTACCTGGCCGAGTGGCAGGTCATGGGGCCGTTCGCGGCGGCCGATAAGCACAATCACAGGACGGCATTTCCGCCCGAGACGGAGCCGTTCAGCGCCGATGCGGCGTACGACGGCGGAGCCGGCAAGGTCCGCTGGAAGACCATCAGGGCTGAGCCGGGCGAGATCGACCTCTTGCCGCTGTTCGAGCCGCACGAGCAGGTGGCCGCGTACGCCGTGTGCTGGGCACACTCGGAGCGTCCGCAGCCGGCCGTCATCGAACTGGTGCAGGACGACACCGCCATGCTCTGGCTCAACCGCAAGTTGGTGATAGACTCGGTGTCACGGACGGGGTACAGGTCGTACCAGAACTCCGCAACGGTGCAACTGGAGGCCGGCTGGAACGAAATTCTTGTCAAGACATCTAATACTGAGCGCAACTGGCGGATCGTCGTTGAACTAGTTGGGGTGACGGGCCTCGGGCTGCCGCCGGGCGTCACCGTGACGGCCTCGCCGCCCGAAACCACGCAGAAAGCCGTGGCATCAGAGGCCCCCAAGGCCCCGGAGTGAGCAGTAGGGTGGTCGCCCAGGCGACCACCACCCCCTTGGGCGACCACCCGAAGTTTCACTGGTGGTCGCCCAGGCGACCACCCTACATTCCTTACTCCTGCCCCTTTTTCTCGCCGCCGGGCGCAAGGCGGGCGCCTTGGCCATCGACGATCCGGGCCGAAAACGTCCACGCCCCATCCTGGTTGCAGACCTTCAGGAGCAGCCGGTTTCTGCCTCTCCTGAGGGTAACTTGCGCCTGCAACGGAGTTACGGGCGTCGCCCGCTCGCCGATTTTTTCGCCGTTCAGCCAGGCCTTGACCGACTCGTCGGCGGCAATCACCAGGTACACCTTCTGGTCGGCGGGCCAGTTGATGTCGGCAATGGCGTAGGCGACCTTGAAGTCTTCCTGCGTGACGGCCTCGTGAAGGTCAACGTTGCCGGAGGGTTTGCGGACGCGGACCGATTCCCAGGCGAGGCGCGGCAGGCGTGCGTCGCCGACGAGCGACCGGACGGACGCCGTCGGGGCCAGTTTCAGCAGGTCTGCCGCGACCGACCCGGCGGCGGTGATGCGCGGCTCGGCCACAACGGCCCAGTCTCCGGCGGCCTTCTCAAGGGCATCGACGAGGAGTTCCAGGACGATGCGTTTGCCGGCCCAGGGGGCAAGGTCGGCCGTCATCGGGACCCAGCCGTCCGCCTCAATCACTTTGCGTTCGAGGATCCGCCGGCCGTCGATGGCGGCCTCGAAGCGGACGCCGTCGCCGCCGTCGGGCGCATCGGCCTGGATGCCGCAGGCCAGGCTCAACTTAAGGTCCGCGGCCAGGGGCAGGTCGAGCGTGTAGGCGACTATGACTCGCCCCGGCACGCCGTCCTGTTCCGGCGGGCGGACTGAAAGGCAGGACTTGGGGGCTTGCGTGTCTCCGGCGGCCGCGGCAACCACCTTGAAGACCGTGCCGGGCGCGAGGATGTGGGCCTCGCACAATTTCGCCGTGTCGCTGTCCGTTTCGGGCGGATAGACGGCCGTGAAGCCGCGGTTGTCAACGTCGTTCGGGAACGGTCCGATGACCTGCCACTGGATGATGCAGCCCTGGGCCTCGGCCGCGCGGCGGGCGAGGTCGGCATCGGCGAGGCGTTCGACGGCGGCAACCGCGAGGCGGCGAAGTCGGTCGCTCGCGCCGCCGAGGATCGGCTCAATGGCCGACAGGGCCTTGGGCGCCTCCAGGGGCGTCAGGCGGTCGGCCATGAGCGTAAGGGCATCGGCCACGATGTCGGCGTCAGACGACTTGAGCGCATCGGCCAGGTATGCGACGATGCCTTCCGGCGGCGCGCCTTCGGTGGACCCGCCGACGGCCTTGAAGGCCGCCTCGCTGATATGCGACAGTTTGTCGCTGAGACTTGGCCTGAGCAGGCCGAAGAGGTCCGCCCCGCGGCATCGCGCGACCCACTCGATAACGCGCCGGCGGACGGTCGCCTCGTGATGATCGAGGCGCTTGACGAAGACGTCCAGGTACGGCGTCGGGTCTTCTCCGGCCACGACCTCCAAAGCGGGGATGAGCACAGAGCGGAGCCGCTCCGCGCCCGCGTCGCGCAGGATGGCCGCAAGCCCGTCGCGTGCCTCCTTCGACGGCCGCGCCGCAAGGATCCTGATCACCACGGGGTAGAACGTCGCGGCGTATGCCGCAGGCAGACCCGTGGGGCCGAGTGCATCCAGGCACGGCTTGGCGAGGGCCTGGGGATGGTAGGCCAGCAGCGCCCGCTCTGCGGCGGCACGGGTCTCGGCGGTGGAGTCGTCGGCCATGCGAGTGAGCAGTATGCCGATGGCCTGCGGGTCGCGGACATCCCGCTCGGCCTGTGCGGCCGCGGCGCGGACGGTTCCGTCCGGGTGCGCCAGAAGTTTCAGGAGTTCACCGCGGGCCTGGGCTGTGCCTACGTACACAAGAGCCCGCGCGGCATGGCAGACGGCCTGTGGATCGGCCTGCGCCAGGAGCGTGGCGACCCGCGGCATGGCGTCCTGATGCTTCAATCGCGCAAGGGCCACCACGGCCTGGTATCGGACGACGGCGGCCGGGTCATTGACGCGGGATTCCACGGCGGCCACGGCGCGCGGCGATGCGGTTGCGCCGAGGGCCTCAAGGGCAGCCGCCCGGACTTCGGGCGATGTGTGAGAGGCCATGGCGAGGGCGTCATCGACGGCGTCGGCGCCCTTGATCTCGGCCAGCGCCACGAGCGCCCGGCCGCGGACCCAGGGATGGCCCTGGCCCGCCAGGATGGCCTTCAGAGGGGCGACGGCCTGCGGCGCCTTGGCGCGGGCCAGGACGGCAATGGCCTCGGCCTGGAGGACCCAGTCGGGGGAGGCGAGGTTGCGGATGGCCTCCTCGACGGCCAGAGGTCCGACGGCGCCGTTCAAGGGCGCGGTTGCCGACGGCGCCACGCCCGGGCAGGCAGTGACGGGTTCGCTCGGAGGTGGGAGGACGGCAGTGGCGGCGAAGGCGGCGGAGGCGGCCGCCAGGGTCAGCAAGGCTGCGGCCGGAAAAGAAAAGGGTCCGGGACCCCTGAAGCCGTCAGACCACGGCACGCCTGCCGTGCCAGGGGCGTCAAGGGTCCCGGGCCCTTTTCTTTTCGCCGCGGCTGTGCTTGGGCAATCTTTCATCGCTGGTAGATTGGAAGATATCTATATGGTACGCCAAGGATCAGGATGGCCATCGAGGTGGAGTAGGCCGGGTCGCCTTCTTCGCCGCTGCCGGGCCAACTGCCGTCGGGGTTCTGCCTCGCCAGGAGCGAGTCGCGGATCTTCGGATACCATTCCTGGTAGTACGATTCGCCCGCCTGGTACATCGCCTGGACGCAGTAGTAGTGTGCGTAGTAGAAGAAGCGGGCCTCCTTGAACTTGGTGTCGGGGTACTTGCGGAGGTATTCGAGGCCGAGGAGTACGGCGCGGCTGTCGCGTTCGCCGCACATGAGCATGGCCATGACGCCCGCGGCGGACCGGGCGAACTCCGGCTGCTGCGGGCCGGTGTATCCGAACCCGCCGCTGGTTTTCACCTGGAGGCCCTGGACGTACTTGAGGGCCTTTTCGATGACGGCGGTGGGGACGTGGATGCCGGCCTCCCTGGCCGAGGCCAGGGCCACGATCTGCATGACGGTGACCGATATGTCGGCGTCCTGCGGGCGGGGCTGGTATCGCCAGCCGCCGGTTGAGGACTGGGCGCGGAGGATGACCTCGACGGCGCGTTTCAGGGTATCGCGGATTTCGCGGCGTTCGCTCATGCCCCAGGCCTCGGAGAGGGCGAGCGTAGCCAGGGCATGCTCGTACATATTGACACCCATGTATCCGCCGCCGTCCTTCGCGCGCTGGATGAGGACGCCCACGGCCTTGTCGAGGGCGTCGCCGTAGGGTCCCTTGCCGGGGAAGTTGCCCTTGAGCATGAAGGCCATGAGGGCCAGGGCGGTGCTGGCCTCGGTGTAGCGTTTACCCCAACTGCCGTCGGCATTCTGCTGGCGTGCGAGGAACTTAAGGCCCCCGTCGATGGCCCGCTCGGCCTCCGGCGCAAGTTCCGCCGTCCGGACGCGGCTCGGGTCCTCGGCGGGGGCGGCGGCCACCCGCAGGGGCAGCGCGGCCGACCCCGCGGCGACGGCGGCAAGAAACAGGACCAGGTGCTTCACGGTTTGACCTCCGTAGCGGCGGCGCCCGACCGGCGGGGCGTGCGGGCCGACTCCTTCGACAGCGCCTCGAAATAGTCGCCCAGGAGTTCGCGGTACTCGGGGGGCAACTGGCGGATGTATCTCTGGTACAGGGCGTCGCGTTCGCGCTGGCCGAGGACGTTCCAGTGGTCGTCGCCCCTGGGGCTGGCGGGGCCGCCCGCGCCGCCGCGGCCGAACTCGCGGCTGCCGATGTCCAGGGGATCAACGTTCGGGACGTTCGGCATGGCCGGGCCGGGCATCATTCCAGGCATTGTTCCCGGGGCCATTGCCTGTCCGGGCATCTGGCCGGGCTGCATGCCCAGGGCCTGTGCGGCCTGACCCATGAGCGAATCTATGGCGGCCTGCTGGCTCTGCATGGCCGGGGCCTGCTGGCTCTGCTCGAGCGACTGGGCCGCCTTCTGCATTTCCTTCGCGGCCTCCTTGAACTGCCCGGTCTCGGCCTGCTTCTGGAGGCTTTGCTGGGCGGGGGCGAGTTGGGGCAACTGGCCCTGCGGGGTCTGGCCGGTCTGGTTCATGAGCGATTGCTGCTGCGCGGCCAGGTTCATGGCCTGCATGGCCTGCTGGAGCGCCTGGGCGCCGGCCATGAGGGCGTCGGCGGCCTTCTGCTGCTCGCCCGTAGCCTGCTGTTGCTGAGACTTCTCGAGCGACTTGGATGCCTCCTGCATCGCCTGGACGGCCTGCTTGAACTGCGGCATGGGGGCCTGCTGCGCCAGGGCCTGGGCCTGCTGCGTGAGGTTCTGCTGGGCGGGCGCCAGTTGAGGGACGACCGTTTGCGGCGTCTGGGCGGTCTCGGCCTTGAGGTCCAGTTGCTTCTGGGCCAGTTCCATGGCCTGCTGGGCGATGTTGGCGAGGTTGGCGGCGGGCTGGTTCTGGGCCTGCCACTGCTGCTCGGCCTTGGCGATGTCGTCGTCGAGGGCCTTTATGGCCTCCTTGAGGGAGTTCTCGGCCTTTTTTTCGGACTCGACGGCGGGCGACTGCTTTGCGGCGGCCATTTCCTTCTCGGCCGATTGCATGTGCTTGTCGGCATCGGCCATGTGGCTCTTGACCGGCTGCGAGACGTCCTTGGGGACGTTCGCGGCGGCGGCCTGGAGTTCCTTGTCAGTTGCGCGCTGCTGGACCTGGAGGTCGTTTTTCTCTTCGTGGAACTTTTCGGGGGCGACCTTTTCGGTTTTTTCGCGCAGGTCGGTTTCCTGCTTGAGGATTTTGTCGAGGCGGTCGCGGAGTTCCTTCATGGCCTGTAGGTTGTCGGCCAGGTCGTCGCCGCGAAGGAGCAGTGCGGCCTCCAGCATGGCGCGGATGGCGTCTTCCTGGGCCTTTGCGGCGGAGACGGGCTTCTTGTCGTCAATGTCGCGTGCAGCGCCGTTCATGAGTCGCGGCACCTTGGCCGATTCCATCACGTCATAGGCCTTTCGCATGGCCATGTTACGGGCGGGGTCGGTTTGGGCGTCGCGAGCCGCGGCCAGGCGGTCCATGAACCGCTCGGTCCTGCGGGTGATGCGGTCCTGGTTGGCGGAGATTTCGCGGCCGGCCTTGGCGGCCGTCTCGGGCGACTGGAGCAACTGGGCGCCCCAGTCCTTGGTGTCTTTCTGGGTCCGCTTTTCGTCCTGGATGAGGATTTCGAGTTCCCTGAGAAGGTCCTCGGCCTCTCCGGAACCGGCGGAGAGGATTTTCTGGAGTTCCTGGAGGATGATGTCGATCTCGCGGTCTGCGGCCGAGAGGTTCGGCGAGAGGGCGGCAAGTTGCTTGCGGGCCTCCTCAAGGTACCGTGCGGCGTCGGGGACGTTCTTGGTGCCGAGGATTTTCAGGATTTGGCGGACGCGGTCGAGGGCGGGGCCGTGGCCCTGCTTCAGGAGTTCGTTGGATTCCAGGTCAACGATGATTGCCTGGAATCGTTCGACGGCATCATCCATGCGGTTGTTGACTTCGTGCTGGCGTTCGGCCTCTCCCATGAGTCGGTCGGCGAGTTGGAGGAGGATGGTTTCGGCCGACTGGGGTGCGGCCGCCTCGGACGCGCTGCTAACGGAGGCCGCTTCGCCGGCCTGCGCGCACGCGGCCGCAAGGCACGCCAGGCCCATCGCGCCAATCGTCAGGTTAATCATTCTTCGCATTTTGTTTCCTCCACATCAGGAGGGCGCGGCAGGCCCTGTCACTTTTTAGGCGGCTGCGTCGGAGCGCCTTTTGCGGGCGGCGGGCCGCCGCCGGCCTCCTCCTTCATCGCCTTGACTTCGGTCGAGGCGCCGGTTTCGTCCTCGTGCATGGCCTGGATTTCCTTGTACAGTTGCTCGCGCTTCTCCAGGATATAGCGAAGATACTCGGCGATGCTGACGATTTCCAGTCGCAGCGGCCGCGACCGGGCGACGTTCGGGCCGCCCTCCCCGGCCTTGTTGTCGGTGACCTCGACGGCAAGCATCAGGGTGTCGCCTTCCTTGAGTGCCGCCAGGGTGTCCTTGATTTTCCAGACGGCCTGGTCCTCGACGGAGGGGCGGTCGAATGCGCCGAGGGGCCGGCGCTGCTCCTGGCCGCCGTTCAGGCTGAAGACGATGGCGGCCTTGGCGATGCCGAAGTCGTCGGCTGCGCGGTATCGGAGGGCCACTTTCTTCTGGACGGTGGCCTTGGCATCCTCGGTCGGGAAGAGGATCTCGACCTCCGGCGGGCCGTCGGTCAGGGCCTTCAGGAAGTACGTCATGTCGCCCTCGTACACGAAGCGGTGCTCCCGCTCGGTCCACCGGAAGTGGAACGGGAACGACTTCGTGACGGTCCAGGCGACGCTGGCGGTCATTCCGTCGGCCGACAGGCGCAGGCCCCCGAGAGTGCCGTCTTCGTACACCACGGCCGCCGCGGCGACCGGCCGGTCGCAGACAAGGTCGGCCGAGACCTGCGTTCCTTCCGGCACCTCAAGGTGCAGGGTGTCGGCGTCCTTGTCGGGCCACTTCGTGTAGTCCGGGTAATGGAGGCGGACTCGCGTCCTGATGATGTGCGGCGGGGGCACGACCCGGACATCGTACGAGTCGCTCCGCGCATCGCCCAGCCGCACGCGATACGTAAAGTCGCGGGCCACCTGCTCGAAGCGGTATGAGTAGGTGCTTTCGCCCGCAAGCGGCATGACGAGGTTCTCCCACTCTCCCTCGAGCGGGCGGATCGAGAGCGTGCCATTCAGCGGCGACTGGCCCGAACAGACGACCTCGATGGTCACCGGGGACCCCTGCGGCACGGTGACGTTGCCGGTGATGCTTTCCAGGTGCGTGCGGGTCGGGTACGCGAGGCTTGCCCCCGGGTTAATGAGCCGCAGGAAAAGGGTGCTGAAGAATTCGGGCCAGTTGAGGCTGAGGGTGCCGCAGAAGAGGACGACGGCGGCGGAAAAGAGGGAGACCCGCGTGATGTCGCGCCAGCGTATGATCTCGCGGAAGTCTATGGGGCGCGTCGCCTCGGCCGCAATCCGCCGCGTCGCGGCGATAAGTTGCGGCGACATGTGCTCCGGGTCGGCACGCACGTCGGCAAACTGGACGTACGAGACCAGCAGGCTCCGCAGGTCCGGGTGCCGGTCTTCCACCTGGAGGGCGATCCGGACCGCGTCGAACCGCGCGAGGTGCCGCCACCAACTCCGGTACGCCACGATGGCGAGCGTCCCCAGGTTGACGACCAGGAGGATCGAGCGGCCGTATCCGGGGAGGAGGAACCACCAGTCAACGATGAAGTCAACCAGGAGAAGCGCCCCGAGCCAGAGCAGGAAGTGGCAGACGCCGCGGGTGTGGTGGAACCTGCGTTCCCTGCGCCAGGCCTGGCGGAGTTTCAGTTCGACCGACCGTGTTGTCGCTGAGTGAGTCATCACGAGTTTCGCTTGTCTCTGACGCTCTATACGAGGTCGTACTTGCGGCGGAGGAACCACTCCGCCGCCACCAGCGCCAGGAATGCCACGAACGCCAGCGGCAGGTCCCAGAGTTCGCGTTCGCGGCGTACGACGCTGGTTCGCTGCTCTCCGGCGACCGTTTCGACGAGTTTCGGCAGGTCGCGGACGGTGAAGAACCGGCCGCCGCTGGCATCGGCCATGTTCCGGAGGAGTTCCTCCTGGGCGGCACGCTCGAGGGACTCCAGGTCGGCGGCCTTGACGTTGAACTCGGCTGTACCGGCGATGGCCGGGTCGCCGCCGGGGGCGCGGACCTCGTACCGCCCCGGCTGGTCGGGGGTAATGAAGCCCTGGTACAGGCCGGCCATGTGCGGCACGGCGTCCAGGCGGATGAGCGTGGACTGCCGCGTCGGCGCAGTCCGCTCCAGGTAAACGCTGTACTGGGGCGCCTTGACGGGCTCGTAGGTCTCGTCGAGGACGCTCGCGCTGACGGCCACTCGCTGTCCGGTCAGGTAATCGGTGCGGTCTGCGGCGATCTGGATGCGTTTGCTTTCGCCCAGGAGTCGCGAGAGCGTCAGGAACTGGATGGCCTGGCCCCAGAAGCGTGCGTGGTACTTGTCGCCCGTCTTGAGTCGCAGCCGCCAGAGTTGGTCTGTGCCGACGAAGAGGACCTTGCCGCTGCCGTATCGGTGCCAGGCGATGAGCGGATACGCCTCTCCGCGGCCAAGTCCGCGGGAGACGGTGCCCAGGACGGTCGCGCCGGGCTTGGCGCCGTCAAGGACGGGCAGGCGGAACATCGGGTGCACGCGGCCCCAGAGTTCCTGGTTGCGTTCCCGCGGCACCTCCAGCGTCATGATTGCGCTGTCGGCCGCGCCCTCGGCAATGACCGGGTACAGGGCGTCATCCACGGTCTGGTATCCTTCGGCCCGCAGGCGCACGGGGAGCATGTTGGCGATGGGCGAGCCGATATACGTCAGCGGCGCGTTCTGCGGCCCGGCCAGCATCAGGAACGACCCGCCGTGCTTCTGGACCAGTTCCTCCATGCGTGCCATCTGCGGCTGAGAGAAGTAGGAGGCGGGCACATCGCCCAGGATCACCAGGTCGAAGGCGAAGGCCTTGGCGGCATCCTCCGGGAAGTCCGAGAGGTACAGGTCCGACGAGAGTGCCTGGTCGCGGTCGCCCTCGGTCATGAGGAACTTCACGTCCATCCGCGGATCGCGCAGGAGGACCTGCCTGAGGTACCGGTACTCCCAGCGCGGCTTGCCTTCCACGTAAAGGACCTTGATCTTATCGCTGACCACGCGGATCGTCTTCGAGACCCTGTTGTTGGCGGTGTTCATCTCGCCCGGCATGGGTGTGACTGAGACCTCGAGCGTGGCCTGGCCCGACTTGGCCTCGGGGATGAAAAGGACTTCCTCGAACTGGACCTTTCCGGAGAGGTTGACGGCGCGGCCGGCGACCTCCTGGCCGTCGATGGAGACCGAGAGGTTGGCGGTGCGGTTTCCGTAGCCGCCCGACGCGACCTGGACGCGGATGGGGACCTTGTCGCGGTGAAAGACGACGTCGGGGGCGATGAGGCGGCGGATGGCCACGTCGGGCGCGGTCGCCTGGCCGAGGCACACCGGATAGACGGGTATGTTCCGCTCACCGAGCCGCTGTGCGACCGGCAGCGGTTCCAGGCCGTCGTTCGAGATGCCGTCCGAGAGGACAAGGATGCCTGCAATCGGCTGCCCAGCCGAGCGGTCAACGGCCTCCTGGAGCGCCGAGCCGAGGCGGGTGGCCTTGGCCGTCGGCTCGGCCGCAAGGAGCGAATCGGGGGCGGCCTCGCCCTTGCCCTGCGTGGGCTGGAGTTGCTCGCCGAAACCGAAATAGCGGAGGGTGTAATTCTCGCTCAGGCGCTCCACGACCTTCAAGACGGGTTGACTGAGGATGCCCTTTGCCAGGTCGATGCGGGTGGCGGCAGCCGCGGCCGAGCGGGCCGCCTCGGGCAGCGGCGCGGAGAGGTCTTCCGGGCGGATGCGCCCCAGGGCAAGGGCGGCGTCCTTCAGGTCGTCCTCCGCCTGACGCGGGTCGCGCACGCTCATGCTCTCCGACGTATCCATCAGCACGAGCAGCGTCCGCCGCAACTTGACGCTCATCTCCAGGCCCAGAATCGGCTCGAAAAGGTACACGACCACCAGCGCAAGCACCATAGCACGCAGGATGCCCAGGACCCAACGCCTGCCGTGCGAGAGCGCCCGCTCCTTCCGGTACAGGTACAGGCCGTATGCCGCCACGAGCACCACCAGCGTGATGACCACCAGCCTGGGCCAGTGCGAGCGCAGGAGGAACTCGTAGTAGGTGATCGGCCCTACATCGTCGAGTCCCAGGAGTCGCTCAATCACAGTTCATCCACCATTCAAGTGCGGAGTGCGGAGTGCGGAGTGCGGAGTAAAAGGCACGGCATTTGGTTGTTAACTCCGCACTCCACACTCCGCACTCCGCACTTCAGGGGCCGATTCGGCCACGTCCATCTGCCGCGAGAACTTCCAGGCCAGCAGCGCCTCCAGGGCCAGTATTGCCAGCGCAAGGGCCATGAGCGTATGCCAGAGTTCGCGTCCGACGCGGCTCTCGCGGATGGTCGATACGACGTTCTCGCCCGTCGGAAGGATGCGGGCGGGCAGCCCCGACAGGGCCGTCGCAAGAGAGTCGCTCGTCAGCATCCGGACGTCGGATTCCCGGGCCTCGACGTTGACGGCCACGACGACGGGCGGCATGCCGGGCTCCTGACGCATCTCGTAGAACCCCGGCAGGTCGTCCTGGTCGAACGCCGCAACGCGCCGGCCGTCGCGCTCCGTGACCTGGACGGCGGCCTCGCGCCCCGTCGGGCCGCGGAACGCCACGCTCGTCGTGGTGCTGCGGGCGGGCATCGGCACGACCACCGGCTCGCCGACGACAAACGGCCGCTCGTGCGATTGCGTCGTCAGGTACGTCACCGCCTCGGCCAACATGACCGGGAAATACGGATGGGTGGGCAGGTTGTTCCATGCGCGGTCGGCGGTGGTGGCAAACAGGAGGACCTTGCCGCGGCCGATGGCCAGTTCCGAGAGAAGCGGCGTATCGGCCCCGGCCACCTTGAGGATGGCGCGGCCCGTCGGGGCGAGGATGATGCGGAAGTAGCGCTGGATACGGGCATCGCTCATAAGGTCGGCCGGAAGGAGATCGACCGTCCGCCCGAGCGGATGCTGCGATTCGGCGGCGGCGAATGGCCGGCCCTCAGGCACATCGGCGGTCGCCGCGACCGCCTCCTTCAGTTCCCCAGGAAGTATGCTCTCATCCCCCACGCGGAGGCGGGGGTTGTAGAGCATCGGGTTCACCTTGTCGCCGAGGAAGATTATCAGGCCGCCGCCGTCGCGGACGAAGTTGTGGAGTTCCTCGACCTGTGCCTGGCGGATGTCGGGCAGGTTCGCCAGAACGATAACGTCGTACGCCTCGGCCCGCTTCGACGGCAGTTCCACCCAGGGTATCGTCTCGATCGCCAGCGATGGCTTGCCGACCGGCGGGACCCTCGGCATCAGCGCCGTCGCCAGGTAGTCGGTCTCGTTGCGATACGGCCGGTCCGACGGGTCTCCGTCAACGAGGAGGACGCGGACCTGGTCGCGGACCCGGACGGCCAGTTGTCGGACGTTGTCGGTCTCGAGGGCGTCCTGGCCGATTGCGGCCTTCAGCCGCGCCCAGCCCGGCTCCTCCAGCCGCGCAAACAGCGGCACCGACTGGACCTGGCCGGGGGCAAGGGTCTCAATCACCCGCTGGTCAACGGGCTTATCGCCTGCCAGCAGGCTGACCACGGTGCGCTGACGTGGCATGCGGCCGCAGTTCCGCACCTCGGCCATGAACCGGGCGATCGTGCCCCGCCTGAGCGACCCGCCCGCAAGCGTCAGGCTGGTGACGGCCGTGTTTTCGCCGCTGTCGGCCGCAATGGGCAGGATGAAGATTCGGGCCTCGCGCCCGATCTCGGTCAGCAGGCGCTTTGCCTTCTCCGAAAGGTTCCCCCAGGTGACCGCCTGGCCGTCGGTCACGAGGTAACACTCGCGTACAGGGGCCTTTACCTCGCGCACTAGCGGCAGGATCTGTTCGAGGCAGGCCTCCAGGTTGACCGGTTCCGGCAGGGGCGCGGCATCCTTGAGGGTCCTCTCCAGGCGGAGGTCGTCGAAGCCGGTGCTCCGGAGGAGGGTCCGCGGCCGGTTGCCCATCAGGACCAGGCTCATCGGGTCGCCGGCGTCGAGGGCGCCCTTGAGGTCTCGAACGACCTCCAGCGCCCTGTCGAATCGGCTGCCGACGCCCGGCCGGTAGTTCATGCTGAACGAGCCGTCCAGGGCGATGACCGCGCCGACCTGCTCGCGTGCGCCGAACCACTGTGCGCCCTCCGTCGTGAGCGTCGGCCGCGACATCGCCAGCGCCACCAGGATGACCGCGAGGCACCGCAGCGCCAGGAGCAGCAGGTCCTCCAGTTTGATCCGCCGCGACCGGATGACCAGCGCCCGGCGCAGCAATTCCATAGCCGCCCACTCGATCCGCCGCTGGCGGAATCGGTTCAGCAGGTGGATGAGGATCGGCACGGCGATCCCCGCCAGACCCGCCAGCAGCCATGGATTCAAGAAGCCCATATCAAGCCCAATGATCTCTAGGGGCGCGCTACCACAAACGCATCCTCGAGCACCACCGCGCACGGAAACGCGATGCGCGACCCGAACTCCACCTTGATTTCAATCTCGGCGCCCGGCAGGTTCACGGCGATGTCGGCGGCACGCGCGCCGGGCGAGACGTCCCGCTCCGCCACCGTCTTCCCGCCGGCCAGAATCCGCAGATGCACGTCGCCCCGCGCACCCTCGACCGGCCCGACCCGGGCCCTGAAGGCCAGCGCACGCCCCCCGGCCTGGTCCAGCCGATACCGAAGCGCCGTCTCGGGCTGGACCGTCATGGCCGATAGCGCCCCGGCGCTTCCCATGCCTGCCCGAAAAGAACCCGCTCCACGGAATGGCGGGAAAGTCGTCCCGCCTATGGCGGGTCTTTCCGGACTTGCCTTGCCGAGCAGCCCGGGGGCGGTCGCCGACTGCGGCACAAGCCGCGCGAGGTCCCAGGCCCGTCCGCCCAGCCGCCCAACGGACCTGACGGCCCCGGCATCGAGTCTGAGCGCCCCGAGGACGCGATGCTCAAGTTGCACGCCGCCCGCAACCGGCCGCGCCGTGCCGCGGAGAATGCTCCCGTCCATCAGGCCGACCTCATCGGCCGATGCGGGCGCCGGCGAGACGCTGCCGGGGGACGGGAAAACGTACCGCATCACGCCCTGCCGCGGAAGTGTCAGGACGCCGAGCGGACTGTCAATCGCCAGACGCGACTGGTCAACCCAGAGTAGCGTCCCCGGAATAGGTTCGCCCTGGTCGCGGAAAAGCGTGCCCGGCGCATCCTGGCCGGGCGTATCGGCCGGGAAGAAATCGACGGCCGCGAGGCGCACCGCATCCGCCTCGTGCCTTCCGAACCTGCCGAACGACAAGGTTGCCCGTCCGGCCGAAAGCGCGACGAGGTCCGCACGCCAGACCTCTCCCCCGGCCCACCGCACCGTGCCGCCGACCACCGGCTCAGGCGCCCGCGCGACCGGCACGACGGCCAGGACGGCGTCCCAGGCGACCGCCTGGCCGCCCACCGTGACCTGTCCGTCGGCGAAGGCAACGTCGCCTTCCAGCCGGGCGTCGGCCGTATGGACGACCCCTGCCGACACCGAGGCCGACAGGGCCGCCGCCAACACGAGTTGAAGCAGCAAGGTCCGCACTCATCACCTTGAGACGAAACGCCCCGCAGGCGGGGCCGACAAGCCATTCACCGGCTTCGCGTGCCGACGACCTGCTGTATGCGGCTGATCAGGTATCCCGAGAGCGTCACGTCGATCGGCTTCTCGGTGTTGACCAGCCAGTAGTCAACGTGGCTGCGTTCGCACGCGCCCCTGATGTGGCGGAGGTACTTGCGCAGTTCCTCCAGGTACGCGGCCCTGATGCGCTTCGGCTGCGTGGTTATATCGCCCTCGTTTTCGAGGCCCTCGAACCGCCATGTTCCGCCGCCGAAGGGGAACGTCAGTTCCCACGGGTCGAGTATGTGGAAGACGACCACGTTGTGTCCGCGGAACCTGAGGTGGTCCAGGCCCTTTATGAACTCATCGACGTGGTCGAAGAGGTCCGAGAAGAGGATGACGAACCCCCGCCGCGGAATCCGCTGGGCAAACTCGTGAAGGACGGCGGCAACGTCGGTCCGCGGCTCGGGCTTTGCCTCGACCAGTGCTTCGTCGATGTTGGTGATGACGCCCTTGGCGCATCTTGGCGGCAGGTATCGGCGCAGTTCAGCGTCGAAGACCGCCAGGCCGACCGAGTCGCGCTGGTCGATGATCATGTACGCGAGGCTTGCGGCCATGTACTTGGCGAATTCCAGTTTCGACAGGCCGCCGGAGGAAAACCGCATCGACGAACTCGCATCCAGCAGCAGGTACGCATCGAAGTTCGTCTCGGCCTCGTACAGTTTGATGTAGTACCGCTCGGTGCGGCCATAGACGCGCCAGTCCAGGTGGCGGACAGACTCCACCGGCGACTCCGGCCTGTGGTGGGTGTCCGTCGTGCCGGCCCCCCGCGGGGAGTTCTC
>CAYGWP010000178.1:0-6988 GCA_964353455.1 uncultured Anaerolineales bacterium | reverse complement strand
ACCAGGGTCACGACCAGCGTTATCTGAACGTCTTCCGAGGAGTCCTTGATGGAGATGCTGCTGTCCCTGAGTATGTTGAGGGTGACCGAGGCCGGCATCTGCGCCCGGAACGCCGGAAGGAGGGCCTTGACGGAGTTGGCGACCTCGACCGTGTTGGTACCGGGCTGGCGATAGACAGCCAGAATGATCGACCGCTGTTTCGTGGCGGGGACGATCTCGGTCTGGCTCGGGAAGTAAGACGGCGCGATCTTGCGGCCGATGCGCACGAAAAGGGATTCGTTTTCCGCACCGACCCTTCGCTCCATCCTGGTCGTGTAATACCACGCGGCCGCCCTGTCGTTCTCGACGCTGTCGATGACCCGGCCGATGTCGCTGAGGCGCACGGGGGCGCCGTTGCGGTACGTGACGACCACGGGCATGTAGTCGGCGGCCTTCATCAACTGGCCGGTGGCCTGGACCGTGAACGCGCGGTGCGCACCGTGCAGGATGCCGGTGGGCAGGTTCACGTTGGCATTTTCTATGGCGACCTCGACCTCGTCGATGCCTATGCCCCGCGACGCGAGTTCCCTGGGGTCCACCTGGACCCGGACGGCGAACTTCTGTGCCCCGAAGACCTGGACCTGCGCCACGCCCGTCACCATGGAGATTCGCTGGGCCATCAACGTTTCGCCGTACTCGTTGAGGGTCGAGAGGGGCAGCGTGGGGGTCGTCAGGGCCAGGTACAGGATCGGCGTGTCGGCCGGGTTGACCTTATGGAACGACGGCGGATTGGGCATGTTTGGCGGCAGTTGGCGGGCGGCCCGCGCGATGGCCGACTGCACGTCGAGCGCCGCCGCATCGATGTTCCGGCTCAAGGCAAACTGGAGGGTGATCTGCGTCGAGCCCTGAGCGCTCGTGGAGATCATGTTGTCGATGCCCGAGATGATCGAGAACTGGCGTTCCAGCGGCGTGGCCACCGAAGAGGCCATCGTCTCGGGCGTCGCCCCCGGCAGGCTGGCCGAGACGGAGATCGTCGGGAAATCGACGTTCGGCAGGTCGCTGACGGGCAGTTGCTGGTACGCCATGACGCCGAACAGGAAGACGGACAACATGACCAGCGTCGTCATGACTGGCCGGCGGATGAACGGTTCGGCAATATTCATTGCCTGGGCCCCTGCCCTTGGAGGTTCTTTCCCGCAGGGGCCGTTGCCGCCGGTTTTTTCTCGGCCGAATCAGCCGCAGCGCCCTTCGCCGCGGCGGTCGCGGCCGCCTCAAGGCTCGTCTTGATGACCACCTTCGCCCCGGGCGTCAGGCGCAGTTGCCCATCGGTCACCACCTGCTCGCCGGCGGAGAGGCCCTTGGAGATGACCGATTCCTCGCCTATTGTGCGGTCCACCGTGATCGGCCGGTCCTCCACCGCGGAGTCCGTCTTGACGACGAAGACGTACTGGCCCTTCTGGCCGACCTGGACCGCGTGGCTGGGAATCATAATGGCATCGGGCTGCTTCGACAGGACCAGCGTCACGTTCACGTATTGGCCCGGCCAGAGGCGTTCCTGGATGTTGGCGAAGAGGCCCTTGAGTTGGATGGTGCCGGTGGGCTGGTCCACGGTGTTATTGACGAACACGAGTTCGCCGGTTTCCGGCTGGTCCTCTTCGCCTGGAATGCACACCCGGACCTGGAGTTTAATGCGGGCCATCTGCCGCTGGATTTCGGGCAGATTGGCCTGCGGCAGGGAGAACGTCACCTTGATCGGCCTCACCTGGTTGATTACGACCAGCGTGACGTCGTCGGCCTTGACAAGGTTGCCCCGGTCCACCATGTAGTCGCCTGTGCGGCCTTGCAGGGGCGAGCGGATGGTGCAGTAGGAGAGATTGATCTTGGCGGTGTCGATGGCGGCCTGGTCGGCGCTGATGGTCGATGCCAGGGAGTCGGCGGCGGTGCGGGCCTGGTCGTAGGCGTCCTGGGATGCGAAGCCCTTCTTGAGCAACTCGGCCTGGCGCCGGGCCTCCTTCTCGGCATTCGCCAGTTGCGTGGTGTCGCGCGCCAGGTTCGCCTCGGCCTGCCGGAGCGCCGCCTCGTACGGCCGGGCATCCAGCGTGAACAAGAGGTCCCCCTGCTTGACCTCCTGGCCTTCCTTGAAGTGGACCTTGTCGAGAGCAGCGGTGACCTGCGACTTCACCCCCACCGTGGCGTTGGCCTCGACAGTGCCGATGTTCTTCAGGTCAACCTCGGCCATTTTCTGGACGACCGGGGCCACGGTGACCGGCACGGGAGCGCTATCCTCGCCCTTCCTAGGCGGACCGCCCTCCGACTTGCCGGAGCATCCCGCGAGAGCCTGAAGAATGATGAAGCATGAAATCCCAATGAGGAACGATTGCGGATTGCGGATTGCGGATTGCGGATTAAAGGCCAAACTGCCCCGGCCGCGCACCTGTTGTTGCTCTTGAATCCGCAATCCGCAATCCGCAATCCGCAATTCGGTGAGGCTTGCCATTTCAATCGGCATTTGGGTTTTGTCCTTCATCATTTCTGTGGCGCTATGGCATTCGTTCCGGCGGCATCTCGACGGGCTCGCGGCCGGGGCACTCTATGCCGCGGCGCTCCAGGAGAGACCCTTCAAGCCGGTACAGTTCGACAAACGCCTTCAGGTATCCCGTCATGGCCTGGACCTCATTGATCTGCGCGGCCAGCAGGTCGCGGTGTGCCTGGGCCACCAGGAGCGTCGTTGACTTGCCGACGCGGAACTTCTCCATCTCGGCCCGGGCGGTCTCTTCCTGGAGTTTGCGCGTGACGGCCGTGGCGGCCACCTGCTCGCGGGTGCGGCAGACCTCCAGGTAGGCGTTGCGGATGTCCACCTCGACCAGTTGCGACATGTTCCCGACTGCCTCGGCAGACTGGTGTCGCGTCAGCCGCGCCCGCTGGTCTGCGGCCCTTGCGGCCCGGTTGATCGGCGGGTACTCGAAGGCGACGCCGACCAGCACGTCGTATCCACCATCAGGCATGTTATGGGCCGTGCCGCCGAGCGACCCGGAGTAGCCGGTCTTGCCGAGCGCGGCGAAGAGGTCCAACTTCGGCAGGAGGCCGTTACGGGTCTTGACGATCTCCAGGTCGCCGCGCTGCACCTGGAGTCGGGCCTGGTTCAGGTCCGGCCGCATCCGCTGGCCCACCTTCGCGTGATCTTCGACGTCTTCAAGTTCAATGCCCGGTGCGGTCGGCAGCGTCTGAACGTTCACTTCGCAGTTCCAGAAGTTGGGGCATCCGGGGTTCAGGAGCCTGAGCAGTAGCAGCCGCGTCTTCGCGAGCGTGCTGCGGGCGTTGATGAGGTCCTCGCGGCGGATGGCGACCTCGGCCTCGGCGGCCGCACGCTCGATCTCCGCCAGTTTCCCGACGTTGATCCGCTCCTGCGTCTCCTTCAGTTGCTGCTCCGCCAGTTCCAGCGATTGCTGGAAAATCTCGATCTGCCGCTGCGCCAGAACGTAGTCCCAGTACGTCTCCTCGACCTGGGCGACAAGCGATTCGGCGAACCAGCGCAGTTCGTACTGCGTCGAAAGGGTGTCGATCCGCGCCTGCCGCAGGCTCGCCAGGTTCACGTCCGGGCCGAACCCCCTCAGGAGCGCCTGCGTCACCGACAGGCCCAGCCGCGTGGCCCAGAGGTCGCCGGACGCGGACGGGTCGGGCGTGACGTTGGTGGTAGCGCCGGCCTCAATGGTCGTGCCTGTAGGAAGGAACTCCGACACGCCGACGTCGGCGGTGCTGGAGTCGGTCTTGGTGCGCGGGAAGTTTTCGCGGCGGGTCCGCTTGGCCTCGCTTTGGCTGTGCTCTAAGGAGGCCGTCACGTCCGGGTCGAACACCGCCCGCTGCGTGTCCTCGAAGGTGCGGATGATCTGCGGGTTGAGGCGCTCCACGACGAGGGCCTGGTTGTTCTGGAGCGCCATGACGATGGCCTGCGTGACGGAGATGCTGATGGGCGGCGGGGCCGGGGCCGGAACCTTCTGTGCGGCGGGCGGCTCTTTCGCGGCCGGCTGGCCGGCGGGCGCCTTGGCCTCCACGCCCTTCTGGGGCGCCGGCTGCGCGGCCGCAGGCTGCCCGGCGCGGGCCGGCCCGACGTACTGATCTTCGAGGGGCACGACGCCGTACCGCACGCACGATGCAGCAAGTCCACAAAGCGCGGCCAGTGTCAGGAATGCAAGACCGCGGGCGAGTCCTGAATGAGCCGACATAGAGGTTCCTTTCACTCGTACCGCAGGGCCTCGACCGGGTCGAGGCGCGATGCACGCCATGCCGGGTACAATCCGAAGAATATCCCCACGATGGCCGAGAACGACAGGGCCATGATCACGCTCGCCGCCTGCACCTCGGTCGGAAACGGCGTGGTCGTGTACTTTGTCGTAAGGAACTCGATGAGCCTTGCGAAGCCGATGCCGGCCCCGACGCCGATCACGCCCCCCAGCCCGCTCATAATCACCGCCTCCATCAGAAACTGCAAGAGAATGCTGTGCTCTTTTGCGCCGATGGCCTTGCGGACGCCGATCTCTCTTGTCCGCTCCGTAACCGTGACGAGCATGATGTTCATGATGCCGATGCCGCCGACCAGCAGAGATATGCCGCCAATGCTGGCCAGCAGAATCCTGAATGTCATGGCGGCCTGGTTGAACTGATCGATGAGGTCGGCCTGGTTGCGGATGTTGAAATCCTCAGGGACGCCCGGCTGGATCCGGTGGCGTTTCCTGAGGAGCGCTGTAACCGCGTTCTGCACGGCAGTCAGGTCTGCCCCTTCCTTGGCCTGGATGTCGATCTCGCCGAGGTGGTCGAGGCCGAAGAGTTGCTTCATCGCCGTCGTGTACGGAACGATGACCTGGTCGTCGGGGTTGAACCAGCCCTGGTCGCCCTTGGCCTTCAGAATGCCGATGACGGTGAAGTTGATGCCGTTGAGTTTAATGACCTGGCCGATGGGGTCGTTCGGACCGAAGAGGTTCTCGGCCGTCACGGGCCCGAGGACGGCCACACGCGCCATGCTCGCCACCTCAGGCTCGGTGAACACCCGGCCGCGCTCCACCTGGAAATCGCGGATCTTAAGGTACGTGGCCGTCGTGCCTGTGACCCGCGAGCGTGTGTTGCGGCCCATGAACTTCATCTGGGCGCTTGCGCCGACGCACGGGGCGATGCTCCCGATGCCCTCAACCTCCGCGACGATCGCCTCGGCATCCGCCAGCGTCAGGTTCTGCTGCGTGCCCGACATAACACCGTGGAACCCACTCTGGCCGGGACGGACCACCAGGAGGTTGGTGCCCATGGCGGTGATGCGGGCCATGATCTGTTTCTGTGCGCCGGCCCCGATTGCCAGCATCGAGATGACCGCCGCGATGCCGATGATGATGCCAAGCATCGTCAGAAGCGAACGCACGGGATTCGCCAGGAGGCTCTTCAGGCCCACCTTGACGATCGTCCAGAAAAGCATGGCCGGCCCTCAATATCCGAATGACCAATAACCAGTAGTGCCTACGTGCCTGGGTGCCTTTGTTTTTCACTCCGCACCCCGGACACACGCGCTCCTCTTCGAGTCGCGGCTAAAACGACGCTGCTGTTGCCTTTACGCCGTTATCAACGATGCCGTTGTTTTGCCGTTCGCTCCGAGTTCCGAGTTCCGCACTCCGCACTTAAGTTCCAACGATCCGCCCGTCGCGCATGTGAATCTGCTGCCGGCAGCGGGCGGCGATCTCGGGCTCGTGCGTGACGATGATGATCGTCCGCCCGGCCGCGTTCAGAGACTCAAAGAGCGCCAGGATCTCCTCGCCGGTCCTGGAATCGAGGTTTCCGGTCGGCTCATCGGCCAGCAGGATCGCCGGGTTCGTGATGAGCGCCCGCGCAATGGCCACGCGCTGCCGCTGGCCGCCAGACAACTGGTTCGGCGCGTGGCGCATCCGGTCCTCGAGGTTCACGGTCCGAAGAGCCTCCGCCGCGCGGCCCTTAGCATGCCGGAGGCCCGCGTATAGCAGCGGTAGTTCCACGTTCTCGAGGGCGCTCAGGCGCGGCAGGAGGTTGAAGGTCTGGAAGATGAACCCGATGTGGCGGTTGCGGATTTCCGCCAGGCGGTTCCGGGAGAGTTGCGAGACGTCCTCGCCCGCCAGAACGTATCGCCCGCTGTCCACCCGGTCCAGGCACCCGATGATGTGCATCAGCGTGCTCTTGCCGCTGCCCGACGGGCCGGCGATCGCGAGCATGTCCCCCTCGGCCACATCGAGGTTCACCCCGTCGAGGGCGCGGACCGTGCTCCCACCCACCAGGTACGTCTTCACGAGCGATTCGGCCTGGATGATCACGCTACCCTTTCCTCGGTCCGCCGGGGAGCATCCCGATCTTCGGCGGGCCGCCCGACTTCTGCCCGCTCCACTTCGAGTCCGACTGGCCCTTGTAGTCCACGACCGTCTGGCCGACCGTCAGGCCCTTGATGATCTCCTGCTTGGTGCCGTCGCTGATGCCGATCTCCACGGGCACTTCCTCTTTCGTCCCATCGTCGCTGACTACCGTGACGAACTTCTTGCCGCGCGCCTTGCGGACCACGGCCTCGGCCGGCACAAGAAGCGTGTCGTCCATCTCGGCGGCGGTGATCTCGACGTTCGCGGTCATCTCGGGCTTCAGCATCGCCTTGGCCTCGGCGATCACCTCCATCTTGACCTCGAACGTTACGACGTTCGAGAGGTTGACGCCGCGCGTGGCGATGCGGACCACCTTGCCGTCGAAGAACTTGCCGGGGTATGCATCGGCCGTCACGACCGCCTTCTGCCCCAGTTGCACCTTGCCGATGTCGCTTTCATCAACCGACACCAATACGAACACACGCGACAGGTCCGAAAGGGTCAGCACGGTGGTGCCGCCGCCGACGTTCGAGATGGCCGACGAGATGATCTGCCCCAGTTCGACGTTGCGCGACGCCACCACGCCGTCCATCCGGGCCGTCACCTTCGTATCGCGCAGGCGGTCCTGGGCGATCTCGAGGCGGATTTTG
>CAYGWP010000177.1:0-3875 GCA_964353455.1 uncultured Anaerolineales bacterium | reverse complement strand
CGGCCGGTGCCATCGAGCGCGCCGCCTGGCTGTCCAAATCTAAAATCGAAAATCGAAAATCAAAAATCACGATGCCTCTGCCCATTGTCGCCATCGTTGGCCGTCCGAACGTCGGCAAGTCGAGCCTCCTCAATTGCCTGGCCCGGCGCCGGGTCGCCATCGTCGATCCGACCGCCGGCGTCACGCGCGACCGCGTATCCACGATCATCGAGTACGAGAACCGCTGGTTCGAACTGGTGGATACCGGCGGCATGGATTTCCGGACCCGGGCGGAACTTGCCGCCGACGTCCAGCGGCAGATCGAGTACGCCATCCGCGAGGCATCCGTCATCGTCTTCGTGGTCGATGTGATGGACGGCCGCCAGCCGCTTGACGTCGAGGTCGCCGAGCGCCTGCGGCGCGTCAAGGCCCCCGTCATCGTCGCCGCCAACAAGTCGGACAACGAGCGCCTGGCCGTCGGCGCCGCCGAGTTCCACTCGCTCGGATACCAGCCGGTGGTGCCGGTGAGCGCGAAGCACTCGCGCGGGCGCCACGAACTCATGGCCGAGATCCTGAAGCGCCTGCCGCCCGAGGCCTCCGAGGCCCCGCCGGACGTCGCCATGAAGATCGCCGTGGTCGGCAAACGCAACGCCGGCAAGAGCACCTTCATCAACGCCCTCGCGGGGGCCGAGCGGGTGATCGTCTCCGAGATCCCCGGCACAACGCGCGACGCCGTCGATGTCCGGATCGAGAAGGACGGCCTCACCTACATTGTCATCGACACGGCCGGCATCCGCAAACGCAAGAGCATCGCAAATGACCTCGAGTTCTACAGCCTGCCGCGCGCGATGGAGTCCATCCGCCGCGCCGACGTGGTCCTTTTGCTGATCGACGCACCCACATCCATCAGCCAGGTCGATAAGCACCTGGGCGCGGCCATCCAGGCCGAGATGAAGCCGGTCGTCGTCGTCATCTCCAAGTGGGACCTCGCCAAGGGAAAGGCCACGACCGGCGATTTCGTTGACTATCTCAATAAGGCGATGCCCGGCCTTGAGTACGCCCCGGTGGCGTGCGTCTCCGGCAAGGACCAGAAGAACGTTCTGGCGACGATCGACCTGGCGCGGGCGATCTACAAGCAGTCCGCCACGCGCGTGACGACCGCGGAACTTAACCGCGTGATCGAGCGGGCCATCAAGTTGCGACAGCCGCCGTCGCCCACGGCCGTCTTGCCGAAGATATACTTCGCCACTCAGGTGGCCGTGTGCCCGCCGACGATCGTCCTCTTCGTCAACAACCCCGACAACTTCGGCGAAGATTACCGCCGCTTCATCGTCAACCGGTTCCGCGAGGAACTCCCCTTCCCCGAAGTGCCCATCCGCCTCATCCTCCGCGCGCACTTCGAGGAGAATGAGAGGAAACCGAATCAGAAGCGCAGGCGAAACTGAGCGCTCGCTTGACGCCCGGCCGATAGCATGCTAGTGTTGGTGCATACTTGATGCTGAGCGGAGGCAGGCAGTGGCCCCCAGGATTGCCATAGCACAGGATGAGATCGCAGCGTTCTGCCGGCGCCATCACATCCGCCGCCTTGCGCTCTTCGGCAGCGTGCTGCGCGACGACTTCCGCCCCGAAAGCGATGTGGATGTCCTCGTGGAATTTGAGCCCGGCCACACGCCCGGCCTCGATTTCTTCTCGATGGAAATCGAACTCTCGGAGATTATCGGCCGCAAGGTGGACCTGAACACCCCCGGTTTCCTCAGCCGCTACTACCGCGACCGCATTTTGGCCGAGGCCGAGGTGCTGTATGACGCAGCATGACGTCCGCGTAAGCCTCTGCCACATGCGTGACTACGCCAAGGAGGCCGTCGTCCTGTCAAAGGGCAGGACCCGCAAGGACCTCGACGCCGACCGCACGCTTGGTCTCGCCCTGGTTCGACTTCTCGAAATCGTCGGCGAGGCCGCCAACCGCGTGCCGGTCGAGGATCGTGCCAGGTATCCTCAGATTCCGTGGCCGCAGATCATCGGCCTTCGCCATCGCCTGATTCACGCCTACGACCAGGTTGACTTGGATATCTTGTGGGAGATTCTTACGAGGCATCTGCCGATTCTCGCAGCCGAACTCGAGAAGATTCTACGAGAGTAGCGACTAAGGCGCCGAGGTGCAACATGGATCAAGGCGAACTTCTAAAGCAAGTCAAGTCGGTCCTCCAGAATGCGTTCGGGAAACGCCTGCGCGGCGTGATCCTCTACGGTTCCGAGGCCCGCGGGACGGCTGAACCCGACAGTGATATTGATCTGCTGGTTCTTCTCGAAGGGCCCGTCAGCCACTGGCGCGATTCCGGAGCCTGCATCCACGCCCTGTATCCGCTCGTCCTGGAACTGGAGCGGCCCATTCACGCCAAGCCGGTTGATATCAAGGAATATGAATCAGCAGACTGGCCCCTTTACGAGAACGTCAAGCATGAAGGGATTCCGGCGTGACCGAAATCGCCCGGAGCCTGTGGAACCGAGCCACGGAAGCCCTTCGGGCGGCCGAGGTGGTCCTGCCCGCAAGCCCCGACGCCTCCGCATCGAGGGCCTACTACGCGGCTTTCTATGCGGTCTCGGCTCTCTTCGCCCGTGATGGCAGGAAGTACCGCAGGCATTCGGCCGTCGAAATTGCGGTTCACCGCGACCTGGTGAAGACCGGAGCCTGGCCTGCCAACCTCGGCGAGGCATATTCGAACCTGTTCGAACTCCGCAGCCTCAGCGACTACGGCGAGGCCGAACACGCCACGCCCGAAGAGGCGAAGGAAGCCATCAAGGCCGCCGCCGACATCCTCCGCGCCGTGGCCCGGGCGTATCCTGCCGAGTTTCCACTGGCGTCCAACAGCTAACAGTCAATCGGTCCGCCGGTTCGTTCCTGGCATGAAAAGAACTGCCCACACCTGGCCTTACAGGACACCCTCGTCCGACTCAACCAGCGCTTTCCTGGCGGCCTTCGCATCAGCCCGGTCTTCGCATTCACGACGCGTCTTCGGCTTACGTGCCGCCTTCACTTTGAACTTCTCTTGAGTTCCCCCATCGGCCTGAGGTTCGCCAGGCCCTTGCCCCACACGCGCTTGGATTCCTCGACGTAGAAGATGTAGTTGGCCATCGGCACGTCGGCGGGGACGCGGTGGTCGCAGTGCGGAATGAACGCCCCTTCATCCACCAGCGGCGTCAGGCGCGCAACCTCCGCCCGAATCGCGTCCGGCCCCTTCGCAAGGATGTGCTTGTCGAACCCGCCGCGCATCAGCATCCCTTTGCCGAACCGCCGCCGCATCGCCACCGGGTCGGCCCAGTCGCCGACCTCGATGGGAAACATGCAGTTGACTCCATTATCGAGCCAGATCTGAATCAGGTCGTCGATCCTCCCGTCGCAGTCCAGTTGCACGATCCGGACGCCGTAGCGGCCCAGGAGGTCGGTGATCCGCCGGTAATGCAGCCCGCAGATCTCGCGGAACATCTTCGGGGCGATCAGCGGCCCGCGATTAAAGCAGATGTCCTCCCACATCCCCGCGTAATCGAACGTGACGCCCTGCTCTTTGGCCATCGCCAGGGCCTTCGCCAGGGGCCTCAGGACGCACGCCGCCACCGTCTCGACGATCTCTTCCACCAGCGCCCGGTCGTCGTAGAGGAGCAGGCTCACCTGCTGGAACCCCATCCAGTTCCGCAGCACGCCGTACATGCTGCCCGCATTGATCTGGAGCGGCCAGGTCCGCGTGAAGTCGCGGTGCTTCGCGAGCCGCTCGACGTAATCGGCGGGGATGCGCCGAGGGTCATCCGGGTCGAGGTGCTTCTTGAACTCGCGCCAAGACTGGCGGTCCTTCAGGAAGAAGTCGCTCGGCTCCGGGATGGTGGTCGAGTGCTTGTGCCAC
>CAYGWP010000176.1:0-4858 GCA_964353455.1 uncultured Anaerolineales bacterium | reverse complement strand
CGGTCGAACCGCCCCGGCCGTCGCAGGGCCGGGTCGAGCACGTCGGGCCGGTTAGTGGCCCCGATGATGATGACCTGCTCGTTCGTCTCGAAGCCGTCCATCTCGACGAGGATGGCGTTCAGGGTCTGCTCTCGCTCATCGTGGCCGCCGGTGTATCCCATGCCGCGTTTGCGTCCGACGGCGTCGATCTCGTCGAGGAAGATGATGCAGGGGCTGTTCTCCTTGGCCATGCGGAAAAGGTCGCGGACGCGGCTGGCGCCGACGCCGACGAACATCTCGACGAAGTCCGAGCCGCTGATTGAGAAGAACGGCACGTTCGCCTCGCCGGCGATCGCCTTGGCGAGCAGTGTCTTTCCGGACCCCGGCGGGCCGACGAGCATCACGCCGCGCGGTATCCGCCCGCCCAGCACCGTGAACTTCTGGGGGTGTCTGAGGAACTCGACGATCTCCTGCACTTCTTCCTTCGCATCGTCGATCCCAGCCACGTCGTCGAACGTGATCTTGACGCGCTCCTTCTTGACGAGCCGCGCGCGGCTGCGGCCGAAACTGAGGACGCCTCCCGGCCCCGACGCCGCCCGCATCTGCCGCGACACGAAGAACCAGATCATCATCAGGATGAAGAGCCACGGCAGCATCGCCAGCAGCGTCTGCCAGACGAACGGGTCCTCGGGGATGTAACTGCGGTTCTTCTCATCCCTGAAGATCTTCAAGAGTCCGGAGTTCTTGGTGATGCGGGCGATCATGTCGGCCACCTCCTCGGTCTGGAGATGGATGGTGAACTGCGCTCCTGAGCCCGCCCCGCCGAACTCGTTCAGATAAACCGGCTTGATCTTGCCGTACAGGATGTTGCCCTGGATGTAGAGGTCGTCCAGGGCGTCGGGCTTGGCGAAAAGTTGCTCCAACTGCTCGCGCGACAGTTCGCGCTCGTTGCCCATGCTGCGGCTGATTGCCAGGACCACGAGGACCGTCAGGCCGGCGATCAAGACCCATCCCAGGATGCCGCGGAGCCGCGGTCCCTGCGGACGGCCCTCTTCACCCTGCTGATCATCAAAATCGGGTTCGCTCATGACTCTTGGCCTATGCGCTTACCACTCGGTTTCCATGGCCTCGACGATCCGCTCGGCCAGGCGGGTCATGGCCGAGGCGGTCGCGGAGTCCTGCGTCTCGCCGATGGCCACGGCGTACGAGCCGGATGCGCTGATGCGATTGCGCCTGGCCAGGACCGCCCCGGTCCTCAGGTCCCGCCACTCGAACCAGCAAGTCACGGTGACCTCGATGTCCTGCGGCCGGTCGGTCCGCGTGTCTTCCGTGAGGACCGGCGCCGAGAAGGCGATGATCTCGCCCCGCAGTTCGGTGTCAGCCCGCTTTGTGGCATGGATGACCTTGTAGTTCGTGCGAGTCTCGATGGTCTTGACGAGTTCGCGCGTGAGGTCGAACTCCAGTTCGCGGCGGAATTCCTTGGAGGCGAAGATCGCCACCGCCACGCTATGGACGTCCCCCCGGTGCAGCGGCTGCATCGTGTATCCGCAGCCCCCCGTCGCCAGGGCCGCCAGGCACACGAGCGCCGCTCGCAGCGCGGGCGC
This sequence comes from uncultured Anaerolineales bacterium, assembly GCA_964353455.1. Classification (GTDB taxonomy): domain Bacteria; phylum Planctomycetota; class Phycisphaerae; order FEN-1346; family FEN-1346; genus CAYGWP01. The sequence continues at coordinate 3,275 of CAYGWP010000176.1, read as the reverse complement.
CACCAGCCGAAAGAAAAGTCGAGCGGTCATCACGGCTTGGGCTCCTCCTTCCCTGGGTCGCCGCGGCGGGCCGCGGCCGGCAGGGACGCGTTGGCCAGGAACTTCCTGGCCTTCTCGCTCCAGGTTGTGTCCGGGTAACGCTCGACGAGACGTTCGGCGTAGAACGCCGCCGCTTCAGCCCGGCCCGTCCGCAGATAGTGTGCGGCCGTCTCGTACAGCCCCTCGGCCTGCATCTCGCGGACCTCTAGGAGCATCGGGCCGACGCCTTCCTTCGCCGCCTCCTCCGGAAACTTCTGCTGGAATGCCCGGAGCCGGTCGTACGCCAGTTGCAGGCTGCTAGTATCATACCGAGAACCTCGGCATCTTTCGATAGCGCACTTGGCCCGCGCGAGTTCCGCGTGGTGGGCGGCAGGGCCGTTGGGAAACTCGCGGCAGTACTTGTCGTAGTAGTCCTCGGCGTCCGCCCAGTTGGCTTTGGACCAGTGATAGTCGGCGATCCGGAGGATGATATCGTCAGCCAGGTCGCCCGTGGGCTGGTGCTCATAGACCTTCCGGAGGATTTCTATCGCCTCGGTGTCGCCCGACGTGAGCGGGATGCCGAGGACCTTGCGTCTGGTCGGCCCCAGGTAGATCTCCGCGATCTCGATCTCCTTCTCGAGGGCCTCTTTGTAATGCGGGCTGCCGGCGTAGTTGGTGACCAGTTCCTCGTACTGGTCGAAGGCGCCGTAGTAATCCTCGATGCCCCAAAGGGCGGCGGCGCGCAGCCACATCGCCTCCTCGCGATTCGGCGATGCGGGGTGGTCCTTGATGAGGGTTTTCAGGGTCCGCGCGGCGGCACGGTACTGTCTTGAAGCAAGTTCGGATCGGCCCTGCTCGAAGAGCGTCTTGTCATCGCCGGTTCCCCACGACCACCGCCACCAGGTCCGAGTCGCCGCGGCGGGCGCCGGGGGCGTGACGACTGACGTTCCGGACTTCGACGGCGGCCGCGGCGGTTCGGGTTCCGGCCGGGGTCCCTCTCTCGGGGGCGGCAGAGCGGGCTTCGGCGGCGGCGTACTTTCGCGGAACTCCAGTGGCACCGCCTCGCCCGGCGCAGCACTTGCGGAGCCGGGAGGCGGGGGCTTGGCCTGCGGGAGGGCGGGAGAGAGTTTCGGCACGGCTACCGGCCAAGGCGGTTCGGTTGTCGCAGGGGGGGGTTCGGTTGTCGGAGGGGGCGGTTCCATCTTCGGAGCGACCGGCACGAGTTTCGGCGCCGGCGCGGGAGACTCTTCGCTCCTTGGGGCCGGCGGCTCGACCTTAGGCGCGGGTGGCTCGACCTTCGGCGCGGGTGGCTCAACCTTCGGCGCAGGTGATTCAACCTTCGGGGCCGGCGGCTCGACCTTGGGCGCCGGCGCAGGGGGCCGCGGCTGCGGCGGAGTTGGCTCGGCTTTGGGTGCCGGCGCTGGCGCCGGCTTGCCCGGCGTAGTCTTGGCGGAGTCGGGCGGGGCTGGAGTCTCATCGACATAGACCCACCGGCCGTCGCGCCAGACCCACTTGGCCCAGGCCCCCGACGAGCCGCCCAGGACCAACCCCGAGATGACTAGTCCGATGATGACGTGTCGCATACCTCGGGTTCCTTCCCGCCCAAGGCGGGCCCAGTTTTATTAAACGTACCGCAAGGCCGTAAGTTTCTTGCCGGCCAGTTCCTCGACGCGTGCCCCGAGGACCGCCCGGATCTCGCGCGCGGTTGCCTCTGTGAGCCGCACGCGGCGGACCTCGTTCCATTCAGCGGTCAGCAGGAACGCGACGCAAGCGGCCGCCTTGGCGCTGAGGCGGTGCGATCCTGTCGTCTCTCCCGGCGGTCGCCGCGGCGACGCGGAGTCGGGCGGCCGATGGGCGGGGCACACCGGGCCGCCGAGCCCCGCGCTCCAGTCCACTGGCTTGCCGGCCTCCAGTGGCCGCTGGCATTCCACGCAGCGGTCCAGGGCCGGACAATAGCCCAGGATGGCCAGCAGTCGCCATGCGGCCGCCAGCGCGACCGCCCGGCATGCCTCCGGCTCGACCGCCGCCAGCAGCCCCAGTGCCTGGACCACCGCGTCGAACGTCTCGGGCTGCGGCTGCGCCTCAGGCACCAGCGCGAGCACCATCTCCGTCACAAGCGAGGCCCCATAGAACGCGGGCAGCCTGCGGCGGACACCGTCGAACCGCTCCATCTCATACAATTCCATCAACGTCGCCAGGCGATTCGGATCGGTGAGGCTGAAGACGGCCTCGCCGAGCGTCCAGCGGTCCAAGGGTCCGCTGAACGGGTTCTGCCCGCGCCTTGACCCCTTGGCCAGGCACCGCAGGCGGCCGACCTCGCGGGCCAGCAGGTGCACCACCTGGCTCGACTCGCTCCAGTCCTGGCAACGCAGGAGGAGGACCGTGGACTTGTGAACCGCCACTTTGCATCCTCGTCGTCGCCCTTCGACCACGCTCAGGGCGGGGTGAGCAAGGCCGAAGCCCCGCGGCGACCTTGGGCCGTTTTTGGGGTCTCGATTTTACCGGGAAACGAGCAGAAGGTGCACAGAAAAAAGGCGGATGCGTCCTCCGCGGTCAGGATTCTTTCGAGGTTTTCGTCGCCGGGGCGACCGGGCCCGCCGCAGGCGACCCTTCGCTATCCGTCGCCCTGGCAGGCGGCAGGTCGATCCGGAGTCGCGTGATCCGGCGTTCCTCGGCATCCAGGACGGTGAGGCGCAGGCCGTCATGCACCAGCGCCTCGCCGGCCTTCGGGATATAGCCAAGGCGCGTGAGGACGAACCCGCCGACGGTCTCGTAATCTTCGTGCTCCGGCAACCGGACGGACAACTGGCGGTTGAGTTCGTCGATGCGGACGCGGGCCTCGACCTCGAAGGATCGCGCCAGAAGCGGCTCTGCTTCGCCCTGCGCAGCCGGCCCTGGAGGACAGGGCCGGATCGGTTTCGTCGGCTCCTGCTCGTACTCATCGACGATCTCGCCGACGATCTCCTCGACGACATCCTCGATGGTCACCAGGCCGGCCGTCCCGCCGTACTCGTCCAGGACTATCGCCATGTGGACCTTGTCGCCCTGGAACTCCTGGAGGAGTTCATCGAGTTTCTTGCTCTCGGGCACGAAGAGCGGCGGCCGGCAGACGTCCTTGACTCTCATGCCTCCGCCTGACGGGCCGCACGACCGTTCAAGCAGGTCCTTGGCATATAGGATGCCGACGACGGTGTCGAGATGGCCTGAGGTGACGGGTATGCGGCTGTGTCCGGAGGCGGCGATGAGTTGGCGGGCCT
>CAYGWP010000175.1:0-10888 GCA_964353455.1 uncultured Anaerolineales bacterium | reverse complement strand
TGGGTCGGGAGACCCACCGCGCAAAGGCCTATGTGGCGCTGTAGTAATAGTAGACCACCGAAATTGCGTTCGGCGTTCGTTAGGCTGTGCGAAAGGGCGAGAAGCAAATTTTCCGTCGGACTTGGAGTTCGCGTGGCGCGGTACGGCGCATCAGGAAGGCGCACCGACGTTCTTTCGCATCAGGATTTCATGGCGAGGGCGCACCACGACCACGGCCCTGAACGATTGGCCAATGCGAGGATTGTCAGGCCACGCGTTTCAGCCTGACGACGGGCAGATGCCTGCGTCCCGCCTCGAATGTGACGCTTGACGTGGCGGCTCCAGTGATCGGGGAGAAACAGGTTCGGACAACCGTGGTTCTCGGGCAAATCAGCCTCCGAAAGAAGTTGTGAGAGGACGTGTCGGAGGCTACCATAAGTGACGCCGGAGAAACAGGTTATGACGCCAGACGAAGGGCACGAAAATCGGTGGACCAGTACACGACCCCTCAAATCCGTGTAAACCGGAGGCGTCAGTTTCGCTTTTACAACATCCGCTTTTGACCCCCACCGCATGAGTCTCGAACACCGTAAGTCCAAACAGCACAACCACTTAACCCCATTCCCAAAACAGAGAGTCGTTATGACTGGTGGTGCGTACGGGGAGGTCCGCGACGGTCAGGCCCTCCACGTCGTCGAAGACCGTGGGAGGGCGCTCATCGGCCGAGGCGGTCTCCAATCGCACATTCCGCAGGGTCAGGCCGCGCAGGTGGCGGCCGTAGATGCCGAAGGCAGGCAGCGGGCCGAACATCGCGGACTCGGGGTACGCGTCGGGCTTCTCGGGCACACGGGCCGGATCGACCTTCTTGCCGCCGCCCTCGAATGTCATGCTCACGTCGGTCAGGGTCACGTTCTCGATCGGGTGTCCCGGCAGACCGGCAAAGGCGCAGCCGATCGCCGACGCTCCCGTGGCCTTGACGCTGCTGATCGTGACGTTGCGGAACGTGCCTATGCCGGGCTTGGGGGCGCCCGCGGCAATCGGCCTGGCGCGGTTGCCCAGGCGGAGGAAGATCGGCGCGGTGACGCCTGTGATGGTCACGTCTGAGATGTGGACGTCGTCGAGCCGCCCGCCATCGACGATCTCGAGCGCCAGCCCTCCCATGCCGCGCTGCGCGCCATACATCGGCTTCGACGCGGTCGGCGACGCGATCGTGAGTTTGCTGATCTCGATGTTAACGAAGCCGCCGTTGGACTCCGTCCCCATCTTCATGGCATTACAGTGGCTGGCCAGGCGGCAATCGGCGATCACCACGTCCTCGCACGGGCGGTCGAGAGTGCTCTTCAGGCACAGGGCGTCGTCGTCGGAGTCGAGAAGGCAGCCGGCGACCCGCACTTCGCGGCAGCCGTCGATGTCCAGCCCGTCGTTGTTGTACGACACGTGATTGTTGACGGTGATGCCGCGCACCGTGAGGCGGTCGCACGCCAGATAATGTTGCATCCACATAGGTGAATTGCGCAAGGTGACGCCCTCGACGAGCACGTCGCGGCAGCCGACAAGGCGGATGACGTACGGCCGCGTCAGGTACTCCTTCCGGCGGAACGCGGCGCCGTTGCCGTCTATCGTGCCGCCGCCGGTGATGGCCACGCGGTCCAGATTGTCGCCGGCGATGAGGCTGCGGTTGACGTACTTGTCGGTGTACGAGCGGACGGAGGCGACGCTCTCGGGGTAGTCCTTGAGGTCCGTGCTGCCGAGGATCGTCGCGCCCTGGTCGAGCGAAAGCGTCACGCGGCTCTTCAGGTGCAGCGTGCCCGTCAGGTATGTGCCCGGCGGGAAGCGGACCGCGCCCCCGCCGGCGGCAGAACAGGCGTCGATGGCCTTCTGGATGGCGGCGGTGGCAAGGGTGGCGCCGTCGCTCTGCGCGCCGTGGGCGCGGACGTCGAAGGCGGCGGGAGCGTCGCCGGCGGAGGCGCTGCGGACATTCGCGGAGACAATCGCCGCGGGGCCGAGCACCGCGCCTGCCGCCGCCCCCAGCGACCGCCTCAGGAAGTTGCGCCGACTCGCCGCCCTGCGACCTTCAGGCTTCGCCACTGGCTGCCTCCCTTCTGATGTCCGCTTACTTTGCCGCCTGAGGCGCAGTTCCCGTCGGCAGATACGCCTTAATGCCGAACTGCATCGGCGGCGTCCCGCCTTCATGGGCGCCGATGTCGGGGGCCGAGCCGGTATAGCCGTCGGTGAAGTTCGGAATGACTGCGCCGGCATTGTGGCCGGGGCTGCCGGGCGCCAGGGAGAACTTGCCGGTCATGGTCTTGAGGTCAAACCCCACGCCGTCGGCGTAGGAGGGCACGCCCACGATCCCGTGGCTCTCCGATCCGGCCACCGCCCTAAGTTGCCCGTTGCATAAGTCGTAATCGAAACTGTTGGTATCGGACTTGTGCTTGTCGGAGATGCTGAAAGGCAAGTCCTCCGCCCGCTCGCCGCCCGCCGGGGCAGGGACTTGGAAGATGTTATTCCGCGTGACGTAGTTGCACAGCGTGCGGTCGCCGTCGCCGATGCCGCCGCGCACCTGCGGCTCGCTGCCGGGGAGGATCAGCACCGTGTTGTTCAGCACGTAAACCCGCCCGTCGCCGAAGTACCCGTGTCTGGTGCGGCTGCCGCCGGACTTCATGAACCCCTGGCCGTAGCCGTGCCTGGGGCCGGTGCGGCTGATGTATGCCACGTTGCGGAAGATATAGAGCGGACCCAGGGAAACCGAGGCGTTGGCGATGGGGTGATACGCCTCTGTGATGTAGTTGCCCCAGACACGGACGTTCATGTCGGCGCCTTCGACCTCAATGCCGTCGTCCCAGCAGTAGGCGATGTAGTTGCCGTAGATGTCGCTGTCGCGGTTCGGGTAGCCCTCGTAACTAAAGTTCCGGTCGGCCCCCATGCTGTCGTTGAAGTGGTGGGTGGGGTCGCCGAACAGTTCGTTGTAGCGGACGACGTACCGGCCCCTGCCGTACATGAAGGAAATGGCTTGGGGGCCCAGTGGATGGAAGGTGCCGGCATGGTCCTCCTTCCAACAGTTCGCGTTGCTGCGGGGATTGTGGATGCGGTTGCGCTGGATGACCACCCGTTCCAACCTGGCGCTGTCCGAATAGACGCCGGAGTGGTGGTCTATGCCGAACCCGGTCTTGTCGCTGCCGCCCCAGTTGCTGATGTCGCTGTTCTCGATGATGATGTCATGCACGTCATCATCCTCGCCATCGCCCAGCATGATCCCATGCTGTTGGCCGCCGGTGAGATTCAGCCCGCGGATGATGATGTAGGAGGAGCGGGTCACGCGGATGTTGCACCGGGCCTGGTTGGCCACGTTGATGCTCGCGGGCCCTCCCCCCGGACCGGTGTACAGGATGTAGCCGTCGGGCGATCCGTTGACGTCCTTGATCTCCAGCATCGCGGTGCTGCCGGCTGGAAGTTCAACGGTCCTGGCGATGGGGAACGTCTCGCTCCACGTCGCCACCTGGAGCGTATGGACGACCGGCGTGCCGGCCAGCGTCAGCCGCACCTCGTATTTCGTTCCCGGCTTGAGGCCGACGATGCTGCCGCGGTACTCGGCCGGCCGCCCACCCAGCGCCCGCCTGTCATACCAAAGGTCCTGCGCCGCCCTCCACGCCGTCTCGCCCGCGGCACGATACGCCACCTGGGCCGCCACCGTCGGGGAACCCTGCGGCAGCGACCAGTACAACCCCACCGACTCGAAGGTAGGCACCGCCTCGCACTTGGGCTCCGGCGGGGGGACCGGCTCCTTCATCGGGGCAGGGCCAACCTCCGTCAGCCTCACATTGGTGAACCACGCCGTCTGGCCCACGCACCCACGGTTCTGTCGCCAGCGGCACAGCACCTGCACGCTATCGGCCTCGTCGCTGGGGAACTCCTTGGTGAGCGTCTGCCATCGGCCGGGGAGGGCCTCGCCTGCGCTGATGCGGCTGATCTCCTTTCCGTCTTTGCAAAGTTTGACCTGGTAGAGTCCCAGGCGGGCCTGCGTCATCCGCAGGTCGCCCTGCAACCGATACAGTGTGGCCGGCTTGACCTTGACCAATTGATGGATCTCTCCGTAACCCTCGCTGGCATCCTTCACCACGTCCACGCGCAGGCTCTGTTCGGCGCCTGCCGGTTTTTCCTGCTTGTCCAGCGAGACTTTCTGGCCGCTGTCATAGATGGTCCACTCCGCCGGCCGCCCCCCGGCCTCCGCGGCGAAGTTTCCGTTCAGCAGGAGGTTGCTGTTGCCCGGAGCGTCGCCGGCAGCGGCGCTGCGGACACTCGCGGAGACAATCGCCGCAGGGCCGAGCACCGCGCCTGCCGCTGCCCCCAGCGACTGCTTCAGGAAATCGCGCCGACTCGCCGCCCTGCGACCTTCAGGCTTCGCCATTGGCTGCCTCCCTTTCAGGGTAGCCGTTCGCGGAACTGTACTCGAACAGGTCGCGGGCGGAAAAGAAAAATAGTTGTGCGTCCCGAAGACTCCATCGGGGGTCTGCGGGGTGAGCGACGGGTGTCAGCGGGTGTTATTTGCGACAACCAGATGACGGATTCCGGCGCGAGGCCGTCCTTTCTGGCTGGAAGGCCTCAATCGTAGCGGTGAAGAGCGGGGCAGACAAGAGACGTAAGGTGAGATTCAGCATGGTTGGGGCAGGAATTATCGCAAGGGCGAGTTGCCTCGACGCCCTTTCTGGTGTATATTCTCACACGGATCCCAGGCCGCCCGAGAGCGGGGAACCTGTCTCGTAACAGGGTCCGTCAGGTTTCAGGCCACAGCCCTTGGAGGGGAAACTATGCGATTCACGGCCGCTTGTTCTGTCGCTGCAACCGTCGCCATCGCCTGCCTTCTTGCCTCAGCCGCAGCCGAGGCTGCCGCGTGGACAATCCTGCCGTCGGACTATTACTTCGGCGGTTCGGGCGTCGCCGACCTCACTATCGACGGGAGCCGCGACGTTGGCGGCGGGCAACCACCGCTCACGTTTTCGTCGCATGACCACCAGGGGGGGGCTATGAGCGGCAACCCTGGAATGGAAGCCTGGACGGCCATCGCAGGCCGCGAGCCCTTCCCCTACCTGGAATGGGGCCTGGGCGACGTGCAGGCCTACATCTCGGGCATGGCCGACAAGCGTCTCGCCGGCTATGCCGGCGGCGGAGAGGGCCCACCCCCCGGCATTGACCCCGCCATCTACGGTAATGAGATTCGCGCTAACGTCTTTGTCTTCTCGCGCTACACCGCCTGCCGGCTGTCGTGGGACAACTACCCCTTCGAGCCCTCGGACAACCGCTACGACACGGCCTATGTTAACGGCCACGCCTCGGCCGGCACGGTCAACGGCCTGCCCGGCGCCAACGACTTCCTCTTCTACCGCATCGACCCGCTGATGAAGGAGAAGGTCGGCGACGCGGTCCAGGTCGAGATCTACGCCACGATGTCCGTTGACAAAGGCGAGTTGGGCCCCTTCAGCGGCGATGGCAGCGCGAGTTATTCGTTTCTGCTCAATGGCCAGCCGATCGTGGTGCCCCCCGCCGAGGAGATCAATGGCTACAGTTCCCACATCCTTACGGCCGCCATCGGCGACGTCATCGGCGTGAAGATCAGCGCCTGGGCTAGCGTGGGGGGCAACGGCGGGGTTACACCCATGCCGCCCAATGAATTTGCCAACGACTGGGTTTACGCGTACTGCATGGCGTACACGGGCGTCAATATGACGCTCGACCCGATGCCGGGCCTCGCGGAGAACGTGCCGCTGATGCCCGGCACGCCGCCCGCGACCCCCGGCGAGCCGTTCGTGTTCGACGGCATTATCGTCGGCGACACCGGGGTGGGCGCCGACTGCCCGCTCTGGTTCGATCCCCTCCTCGTGACGATGTACGAGATCCAGGTGACGGGCGGCCTGGCGGCGGCCGTCGTCCTGCCCAACAGTTCGGCCCTATACGACGAGGACGGATTTAGCGTGTGGCATTTCGACGGCACGCAGTGGGTCCTCGATGCCGAGGGCGCCTACTGGGGCACGCGAATCGACTTCCCCGAGGGCGTGACGGCCTTCCGCATCGGCGACATCGAGGTTGACCCGCCGCTCGACCCGCTTGACCCGCAGGCGTTCCCGGTGGGCATCATCTTCGACGGGCCCGGCACGAACATCGGCGTGACGATGACGCCGCTGCCCGAACCGGCCACCCTCACGCTCCTGGCCCTGGGCGCCGCCGCGCTCCTGCGCCGCAATCGCCGCTAGAACAGCCCAACTTCTTCACGTGATGGCGCGGCGGGTCGGGCAGGCCACGGCACGTGGCCCTGCCATGGAGCCCCGCCGGACAACGTTCCGATGTTTACTCGCGGGCCGCCGGGCGAAAGCCGCACGGCGGCCCATAGCCTACCCGTCACATCACTTCGCCACCGGGCGTGCGTCCCGAGAACTCCGTCCGGGGGTCTGCGGGGTGAGCGACGGGTGTCAGCGGACGTTATCTGCGGCCAGACTCATCCCTGTGGCGGCGCGCCGTCCACCTCCGTGCCGGGGCGGGAGGGAGGGAAACAGGTTCCCAGAAACCCGGAATAGCATTGGCATACGGCGGGCTGGTCGTATATGCTTCTGCTTGCTCACGGTCGGCAGAACCGATTGGAGCCCCCAGAGATGAAGCCCCAAGGACAGGACTGGTTCAACTGTTTGAGGCGGCATATCGCCGAACGCCGGGCGGAAGATCCATTGCCGAATCGGAATGATCTGACCAGCGAGCAGGAGTTGCAGTGTCAGATTATCGGCGGCAACTTTATCGCGTGGCTCGATGAGTGCGGGCCTGCGCTCTTGCTAGAGAGGTCGGTGCTCCCGAACCGAGTCGGCTGGGAGAAGGACCCGTTCATCGTCTTCACTTCATCAGCGCCGGGCCTTGTTGCCGCCCAGGAGATTCTTGAGGACGGGCCTGACATCATCGTGTACCTCTACCACCAGGAGTTCACGGACTGGCTGAAGGGCAACGCGGACGATAAGTACCGCTGGCACATCCATACGTGGTCGTTCTTCGCGCCACTCAGCGCGGAGACGGAGATGCCGCTCGACTCGGAGACGGAGATGCTGCTCGACCCGGAGGCCGAGAAGAAGGCACAGCGGTACCCGCTTGCTTCAGGCGAATCGTTGAGGTTGCACAGAGAGGGCACGATGTGCGGCGAGTCATTTGGCCGCGGCGGCGACCATTTATGGAAATGGAACGGTGAAGAACTGACCCTGCTTGAGGAATGCTTCCGCCAGTGGGTTTCGTAGAGCGTCGTCCAGCCGCAGGGTGCGCTCGAAGGCGGCGAGATGCTTCTCAAGCAGCGGATGCAGGAGATGGGCCTCTCGGCCCGCGCCACTTCCGCCAGACTTCTTCCGAAATCGCCGTGACAAGCCCCGCCCTCCGCGTGTACCATCACAACCCTGGACGCAACAGCATCGGAGGACCGCATGAAAACCCGTAGTGCCTACGTCAAGGCGCCGTGGATGTGCGAGGTGAGAGAAGTGGACTTGCCGGATGCGCCGCCGCCGGGGCAGGTGCTTATCCAGGTCCAGGCCTGCGGCGTGTGCGGGACGGATGTGACCGCGGCGGCCGAGAAGGCCAGTGAGTGGCGCCCGTTCGGGCACGAGGTGGCCGGCATCGTGCGGAGGGTCGGGCCGGGCGTCGAGCGCCTGAAGGAAGGCCAGGCGGTCGTCCTTGAATCGTCGAGTTTCTGCGGCTGGTGCGATGTCTGCCGCGACGGCCGCGTTGACCTCTGCCACGGCCGCGCCCCGGGTTTCTGGAGCCAGCCGGCGATGGGCTTCGGCGACCTCATGCTCACCCCGTATCGCAATGTGGTGCCGTACGAGGGCCTCACGCCGGAAGTGGCGTGCCTGGCGGAACCCGCGGGCGTGGCGTACGACATGGTCAAGACCGCCGACGTCCAGATGGGCGACCGGGTGTGCCTGGTGGGCCCCGGTCCGATCGGCCTGATGGCGGCGGCGCTCGTGCTCCATCGCGGGGCAGCGCGGTTGCTCTGCATCGGCAAGACCACGAATGCCGCGCGGCTGAAGGCGGCGGCAGACCTCGGGGCCGAGACCCTCGCCATCGACGGCTCGCTTGCCGAATGCAAGGACCTCGCCAGGCAGTTCGACCACGTGCTGATGACCGCCCCGACGCAGTTCATCGTGCCGGGCCTCTCGCTCCTTGATTACGGCGGCGAGATGACCTACATCGGCATCGGCACGGGCGACAGTGCCATCACATTTGACGCGAACGATTTCCATTTCCGCAAACTCCAGTTGCGGGCCAGTTTCGCATCGCCGGCCATCTATTACCCGGCCGTGCTCAGGCTGCTGAAGGCCGGGGTAATCCCCGGGCCGAAGATGATCTCGCACGTGTTCAGTCTGGCTGAAGCGCCGCGGGCGATTGCCGCCTGCCGCGATGAGAAGCACTCGATGCTCAAGGTGGTCATCAGGCCGGACAAGGGATAAGAAAGGTTCCGCATGAAGACGGTGTTGGGAGTGGTTGGGGCGGGGTACATCTCGCGGTTCCACTTTCGCGCGTTCGAGGAGACCGCGACCCCTGTGCGGATCATCTGCGATGTGACCGCCGAGAAGGCCCGGCCGTACGTCGAGAAGTTCCGCGCCGAGTACGCGGCCGATTTCCAGAAGGTCGTGGCGCATCCGGAGGTGACGACGGTGGCGGTGCTCGTGCCGTCGCCGCTCCACTATGCGGTTGCGAAGGCCGCGCTCGAGAACGGCAAGAACGTCGTGTGCGAGAAGACGCTGACCCTCTCGGCCGCCGAGTCGCTCGAGTTGGGCCGCATGGCCGAGAAGAAGGGCCTCTTCCTCTTCACGGCCTACATGAAGCGGTTCTTCCCGGCGGTCCGCAAGGCCCGCGAACTCATGCCGCAACTTGGGCACATCATGAGCGTCTATTGCCGGACGTACCAGGGCGGGGGCGCGGCGAACGTTCACACGGGGGCGGTGCCGGCGGCGTTCACCCCGGGGCCGGATGGCAAGTCGCCCATCATGAAGACTTCCGGCGGCGGGATACTTGTCTGCGGCGGTAGCCACATCATCGACCTGCTTCTATATCTCGTCGGCAAGCCGCAGAACGTCTTCGGGCGGATCTTCCAGCGCCCGGGATACGATGTGGACTTCATGTTCCACGCCCTCTTCGGGCTGGCCGATGGGGGCGCTGCGCACTTCGAGGGGAACTGGCATCCCCTCAGGAAGATCGGATACGAGCATCGCGGATGGGACGAGGGGTTCGAGATCAGCGGCACCGACGGCCGGCTCGTCCTCCAGACGCCCGTCTGGAACCAGCCGGAGAACAACGCCGCCGCCCTCCGCTACTACGACAACCGCGCCGGAACCTGGACCGACTTCGCCTTCGACATCACGAACCCGTTCGTCGATGCCGAGAAGCACTTTCTGGCGCAGATCGCCGCCGGAGAGCAGGGGCCGATGGACCGCTACGTCGGATACCGGACCGACCTTGTGCTGGAGACCGCGAAGCGCTCGGCCCTGGAAAACCGGGTGCTCGACCTCCAGTGGCAGGCGTAGGCGTGGCGGCAGAAACGGAAAGGCGGCTTATCATGCGTTGCGAAGCGGTGCTCGGAGCGGTGGTGCTGTTGTGCGCGGCAGGCGCGGCCGCGGCGGAGGAGGCCCAGATGCGCGGCAAGGTTCTCATCGTCGCGGACGAACAGAAGAACATGGAGGTCCTGGCCGAGTTCCTCCGCAAGGACGGCGGATACGATGCGGCAATCGTGGACGAGAAGGGGATGCCGGCCGACCTCGCCTCATACCACGCGGTGTTCCAGTTCATCCACGGTCCGATGCGGGATTCCACCGGCAAGGCCATGATCGAGTACGCCGAGAAGGGCGGGCGGCTGGTGCTGCTGCATCACGCCATCGCATCGGCCCGCAACAAGAACCCGGAGTTCCTGAAGTTCGTGGGCATCAAGATCTCTCCGCGCGACGACCAGAAGACGCCGTGGCGCGTCATCGCCAATGCGACGTACGCCCTTGTCAACCTCAAGGCCGACCACTACATCACATCCCACAACGTGAAGTACGACCGGACGGCCGAGTACCGCTCTCCTGAGCCCGGCGGTCCTGCCGGCAACTTCCCCGCGCTGGAACTTGCGGCCACCGAGGCGTTCGTGAATCAGCAGTTCACCGATGGCCGCGAGAAGACCGTCCTCTTCGGTTTCCGCGTGACCGACCCCAAGACGGGCGAGACGGTCATGCAGGACCGCGCGGGGTGGCTGAAGCCCGCGGGCAAGGGATGGGTCTTCTACTTCCAGCCCGGTCACGCCGAGTCGGACTTAAGAAACCGGAACTACTGCCAGATCATCCTCAACTCGCTTGTCTGGAAGCCGGAGAAGCCATGACCGAACTGACGAGCCGGGAACGGATTTCGCGGATCCTCAAGCGGCAGCCCGTGGACCGCGTCGGGGCGTTCGAGAGTTTCTGGGGCGATACGCGCAGCCACTGGGCCGAGCAGGGCTACGTCGGCAAGGAGGAATCGCTCGACGACCATTTCGGCCTCGACATGCGCGTCCAGTGGTGCTTCAACAGCGTTGCCGACCTCGACTTCAAGGAAGAGATCGTCGAGGAGACCGAGGAGACGAAACTCGTCCGCAACGGCAACGGGGCGCTCCTGAGGTGGTGGAAGAACCGCAGCGGCACGCCGGAGCACGTCGATTTCCTCGTCAAGGACAACGCTACGTGGTTGGCCCACGCGCGGCCGCACTTCGTGAACCCGGCCAACCATCGCCGCCGCATCAACTTCGAGGCTTACCGCCAGACGCGCGATAAGTGCCGCGCGCGGAGTCTCTTCTTCTGCTGGGGCGGCGTCAACGTCCTCGCGATGATGCACCCGGTCTGCGGCCACAGGCGCATGCGGAATGGGATTTCGGGTG
>CAYGWP010000174.1:0-4856 GCA_964353455.1 uncultured Anaerolineales bacterium | reverse complement strand
TACGCCAGTTCGCACGCGCACCATGCCGCATTGTGAACGATGCCGTCCGACTCCACCGGCGTCTCCGCCAGCGGCGCATCCACGAGGAGCCTCTCGGCATAGACCTTCCGGATGATCCGGACGGCCGTCTCGATCGTCTCGCCCGTGACGTAGTCGCGAGGAATGCCTTCCCCCCACCCGACCGCGCCGTCCGCAAGTTCCAGCCGCGCGAGGATCCCCGTGCTGATGCTGCGGCCCGCGCGGGCGTGCTCGAACCGTATCCGCATCGGGATCTCGTACGTCCAGACTTCCAGGCTCTTCGGTCGCGGGGTCATTGCGCTGCCTTGCCATTCTGCTTTCACGATTATCGGGCGCTGCGGGGCGGGCGTCAATCACCGTATCATTTGCAAGCGCCCCGCCCGATTGGTAATATCACCCGTCGGAGAACGCCATGATTCCCCTGCGCCTGGAACACATCACGAAGCGTTTCGGGTCCGTGACGGCCGTGGACGACGTCTCCATCACGGTCGAGCCGGGGGAACTGTTCTTCCTGCTCGGCCCGTCGGGCTGCGGCAAGACGACGCTCCTTAGGATCGTGGCCGGGTTCTACGAGCCGGATGGGGGCCGCGTGTTCTTCGGCGATGCGGACGTGACGCACGTTCCGCCGCACCGCCGGCATTGCGGGATGGTGTTCCAGAACTACGCCCTCTGGCCGCACATGACCGTCCTGGAGAACGTGGCGTTCGGCCTGGCGGTCCGCGGCATCGCGCGGGCCGACCGCCGGCGGCAGGCCGCGGAGATGCTCGCCGTCGTCCAGATGGCCGAATACGCCCGACGCAAGCCCACGCAGTTATCGGGCGGACAGCAGCAGCGGGTGGCGCTGGCGCGGGCGCTCGCCATCCAGCCCGACTTCCTCCTCCTCGACGAACCGCTCTCGAACCTGGATGCCAAGTTGCGCCTCCAGATGCGGGCCGAGATCCGCCGCATTCAGCGGGCCACCGGCGTCACCAGCGTCTATGTCACGCACGACCAGGACGAGTCGTTGGCGATGGCCGACCGCCTGGCGGTGGTCCGCGACGGCCGCGTGGAGGCCGTCGGCAACCCGCGCGACCTCTACCTGAACCCGCCCACGCTCTGGGTGGCGGGGTTCCTCGGCGCGACGAACCTCCTTCACGGCCGCGTGGGCCGGCGCGAGGGCACCGCGGCCGTGATCGAGACTGCGTTCGGGGCGCTGCGGGCCGGGCATGTTCCGCCGGCACTCGGCGACGGCGCAGAGGTGACGGTCAGCGTGCGGCCGGAGTCGGTGCGGCTGCTGGCGTCCGGGGGCCCGGCCCCGGCGGAGAACGTTTTTCCGGCGACCGTCCTGGCGCGGACGTTTCAGGGCGAGACAGAGCAGGCGCGGGTACGGGTCGGCGCCGACGAGGTGACCGCCCTCAGTCTTGGCGGTCCGACCGACCTGCCGGCGGTCGCGCCGGGCGGCGCAGCGCGGGTCCACATTCCGGCCGAGGCCGTCCGCGCATGCGCACGCGAGGATGAAAAACCATGACACGGTATCGCGTCACTTACGGGGGTGGCACGGTCACGCTGTTGCGTGACCGTGGTCTCCTCCCCTTGCGGCAGCCACGGCCACGCAACGGCACAGCGTGGCCGTGCCACCCGAGAATGACACATTACATGATACGCGCGCTTGTCATAACGGTGCTGGCGGCAATCTGCCTGACGGGCTGCGGCCGGGCCGACGAGTCCTCGGCCGAGACCGACTCGCTGGTCATCTTTTCGCCGCACAGCGATGAGATCCGTCAGGAATTCACCGCGGCGTTCCAGGCGTGGTACAAGCGCGGGACCGGGCGCGACGTCCGCGTATCGTGGCCGGATGCGGGCGGCGGGACGGAGATGCTGCGGCGTCTGGCCGACAAGTTCCGCGCCGGGCGATTCGACGTTGACCTCGTGTTCGGCGGCGGACCGATCTTCGATCAACTCAAGGCGCTCGGCATGCTCCAGCCGTGCCGGCTGCCGGCCGACGTGCTTGCGGCCGTCCCGCCCAAGGTGGCCGGGCAGCCCCTGTACGACCCCGAGTTCAACTGGTACGGCGCTGCCATCTCGACGTTTGGAATTATCTATAATAAGAAGATGATTTCCGACCGCGGCCTGCCTGAGGTCCGCGACTGGCAGTCGATGGCCGACCCGCGCTTTTTCGGGACCGTCGGCGCAGGCGACGCCTCCCGCTCGGCCAGCGTCCGCAAGGCCTACGAGATCATCCTCCAGGCGTACGGGTACGAGCGCGGCATGGCGATCCTGATGCGCATCGGGGCCAATGCGCGGGAATTCTACGCCACGGCCTCCGAGATACCGCGGAACTGCGCCCAGGGGTTCGTCGCCGTCGGCCCGTGCATCGAGTTCTATGCGTTCCGGCAGATGCGGAGCGAGGGGGGCGCAAGCCTGGGATTCATCGTGCCATCGGGGCTGACGGTCGTCACGCCCGACCCGATCGGGGTCCTCCGCGGCGCGCCGCACCCGAAGGTGGCCGAGAAGTTCGTGGAGTTCGTGATGCGCCCCGAGGGCCAGCGGCTGTGGGTCCTTCCGGCCGGCACTCCGGGCGGGCCGCAGAAGTACACGCTGGAGCGGCTGGCGGCCCTGCCCTCCGTCTATCAGGAACCCGGGGCCAGGACGATCGCCGAACGCATGAACCCGTTCACGGTGGCGCCCGCCGACTTCTACAGCCCGGCGAAGGAGAACGAGCGGCAGACCGTCCTGGCCGATTACCTTCGGGTGGCGCTCATGGAGAATCACGACGCCCTGAAGAAGGCATGGAAGGCGGTCATCGACGCCGGCCTGCCGAAGGAACGCCTGGACCAGTTGACGCGGCCCCTCATCTCCGAAGAGGAGATGCTGCGCCTGGGCCGCGAGGTCTGGACGCCCCTCATCGTCTCAGAGGATGCGACGGCCGAGCAGAAGGCGGACCTCAAGCGCCAGGAAGAGGAGCGTGCCCGCCGACGCAGCGACCTGACGGCCGCCTGGAGCGCCGAGTTCCGCCAACGCTACGAGGCCCTGGCGAAATAGGCCCGGCCGGTTCGAGCCGCGGGCGCAAGCCCGCATGTACCCGATGCGACCAGACGCCAAAACCTGGGTCCTGATCATCCTCGTGGCCGCGTTCCTCGGCCTGTTCTTCATCTACCCGATTGCGAACGTCTTCACATCGGCCCTGTGGGAATCGACCGGCCCGACGCTCCACTTCGTCAGGAACATCCTCGGCAATGCGACGACCCAGGAGGGCCTCGCAAACGCCCTCATCCTGGCCGTCATCACGACGCTGGCCGCATCGGTCCTGGCCGTGCCCCTGGCGCACATCCAGGCGAAGACCGACTTCCTGGGCAAACGATGGCTTGCGGCGGGGATTCTGGCGCCGATGATCCTGCCCCCGTTCGTCGGGGCCATCGGCCTGAAGCAGGTCCTCGGTCCGTACGGCGTCCTGAACGCAGCCCTGGCGCACCTGGGCCTCATCGACCCGGCCCGGCCGATTGACTGGTTCCAGGCGAGCCCGCTGGCCCAGGTGGCTATTCTCCAGGCGCTGCACCTCTATCCGATTCTCTACCTGAACCTGGTGGCGGGCCTGGCGAACGTTGACCCGTCGCTGGAGGATGCAGCGCGGAGCGTCGGCGCGGGGCCGTGGCGGGTCTTCAGGAAGGTGACGTTTCCGCTCGTGATGCCGGCCTACTTCGCGGGGGCGGTGATCGTTTTCGTGTGGGCACTGACGGACCTCGGCACGCCGCTGATGTTCAACTACCAGAAGGTGATTGCGGTCCAGATATTCAGCCGCGTGAGCGAGCCGTCCAGCCCGGAGTCTAACGCGATGGTGGTCGTCCTGCTGGTGATGGTCGCCCTGCTCTACCTGGGCGCGCGGACGGCGCTCGGGCGGGAGGCGTTCGGGCAGATGGCGGTGGCGACGCGTGCGGCCGTCCCTCTGCGGCTGGGCACGAGGGGCACGGCGCTGGCGTGGCTCCTTTTCGGCGGGGTGTTGCTCCTGGCAATCGTGCCGCACCTGGCGGTCATCCTTTTCAGTTTCAAGACGGAGTGGCAGAACACGGTGCTGCCGGCGGGCCTCACGCTGGAGCACCACCGGGCGGCCCTGGCCCATCGCTGGACGCTGCCCAGCATCTGGAACTCGGTCGTGTATTCGCTGGGGGCCGTTGCGGTCAACCTGGTGCTGGCCGTCGGGATAGGCTACGTCCTGGTGCGGAAGAAGTTCCTCGGCCGGGGTCTTCTGGACGCCCTGGTCATGCTGCCGCTGGCCGTGCCGGGGATCGTCCTGGCATTCGGATATCTCAATTGCTATGCTAACTGGGGCGACCGGCTGGTCGAGGCCGGCCTCTGGCGCGAGAACTACCTTTACCCGCAGACCAACCCCGTCGCGCTCCTCATTATAGCGTACTCCGTGCGGCGGCTGCCGTACATGGTCCGGTCGGCGGTGGCGGGGTTCCAGCAGACCAGCCGCACGCTGGAAGAGGCGGCCCTCTCGGTCGGCGCCGGGCCGGTGCGGACGCTCCGGAAGATCACGGTGCCGCTGATCGCGGCGAACCTTGCGGCCGGGGCGATCCTCGTGTTTTCGCTCTCGATGCTCGAGGTCTCCGACAGCCTGATCCTCGCGCAGGACGATTCCTTCAACCCTGTGACGCGGACCATCTGGCGGATCTACTCGCAGGAGTACGCCGTCACGGGCGAGGCGACGGCCAGCGCGCTGGGCGTCTGGGCGATGGTGTTCCTGGCCGCGACCCTCATGGGTGCCAGCGTCCTCATGGGGAAGCGGTTGGGGGCGATCTTCCGGGCGTAATCGGACCTTTCACGCATAGCGAGTGTTTAGCCGCGACTCGAAGAGGAGC
>CAYGWP010000173.1:0-10583 GCA_964353455.1 uncultured Anaerolineales bacterium | reverse complement strand
TGGCCGATGCCTTCAAGTGCGGCGTGAACGACCTGCCGCTGACGATGGTCCTGACGTGGTTCGAGCAGAAGGCCGTGGCGATACTGCTGACGCTCCTTGCGCTGGGCGTCAAGAACATCCGCATCGGCCCGGTGCTGCCTGAGTTCATCACGCCCGGCGTGCTCAGCGTGCTGGTCGAGAAGTTTGGCCTGACGCCGGTCGGCGACCCCGCGAAGGACCTCGAAACGGCCCTTGCGGCGAAGTAAAAGTTAGCCGGTCGCCGCGGCGACCGCTGGGTTGAAACTAACGCCAAGCGCGGCGGGTGCGGAGACCCGCCGCGCTCATTCTACTCGCCCCAGATATCCCGCCACGTGCGGCGGATGAACTGCCACCGATCCTCGCCCGGGTAGGTCGAGAGGCTCCGGACCGACACAACCTCGCCCGCCTCGTTGAACGTGACCTGAAGCGGCCATAGACTCTCCAGACCCTCCGGCCGCAGGGAGTACCGCATGTCGTGCAACTCCACCACGTGCCGGCCGTCCTGCCGCGACTCGGCGGCCCGCACCCAGCCCATGGCGAACCACGCGTACCGCCGGACCGCCGGCAGGGCCAGGGCACGCTCGACCCAGGGCGAATCCTGCTTCCGCGCCGTCTCCACGCCCGTCACCGCGCCGCTGATGGGACGGATGCCCGCAACGACCCACCCGCCGTCGGTCTCGACCACCGCCCGCCAGAGGAGGATGCTGCCGAGGGCCGGGTAGGCCTCTGCGCGGATGATGGCGGCCGGGGCGGCCAGGCGGCCCGCATCCGAAATCGTGCGCTCCCGCAGCACTTCGCCCGCGCCCAGGTAGCCGAGGCTGAGGCAGAACCCGGTCCAGCCGATAACCAGCGTCGCGTTGACCATCGGCCCGCGCCCCAACTTGCGTACCGCGAAGCACGCCAGGAGTGTCAGGGCCACGAGCGGCGTGTAGAAGATGTCCACGATCGGCACGACGTTCAGGGCGTACCGCGCATCCGAGAGCGGCGCGAGAAACTCCGTCCCGTAGGCCGTGCACCAGTCGAGACACGGGTGCGTGACTGCGGCCGCAAGTACGCACAGATATAGAAGCACGAATGGGACGGCCCGTGCCTGCGGCGCATCGGCGGGAGCGGTGGCTGCGCGGCCCCGCTCGCGCCTCCGCCTCAGCCACCACCATGCGGCCGCAATCGGCGCGGCGATAACGGGCGATACGAGGAGCGAGTGGCTGAGTCCCCGGTGGGCGGTCACGTGCCCCAGATGGGCGACGTCAAAACCCGCGGCGGCCAGCAGGGGACCGGCGAAGATGTCCAGGTCGGGCGACACGGCCGCCGCAACCGCGACCCACGTCGCATCGCGGCCGATCCGCTGCCGGAACCCCAACTGGGCCGTCACGGCGCCGAGCAGGGCATGTGTAATAGTATCCATATGTAACGGTGCTACTTCGGGCCTTTATCGAGGGCCGGCGGCGCGGGCCTGAAATCCACCTCCGCCCACGGGCGAACCTCGCCGGGCTTAAGGAGCGTCGTCACCGTGCCGCCGCGCTCCACGGCCGCCTGGAACCGGCCGTCGCTCCCCAGGTGCACTGTCTCCGATTCGCCGCCGAGGCTGATGCGGGCGCTCGTGTCGCTAGTCCGCTCGACCTTCGGGGCAGGCGTGCCCTGGAGGTTCGGCATCAGGACGACCAGCCACTTCGAGAGTCCGGCATCGGCCCGGACGCGAAGCCACTTTGCCATCTCGCCGCCGTTCCACGTGCCGCGCTGGAAGTCCTTCGGAATGTACGCGCCGAAGAACTGCCTGACGTAGTCATCGTCCTTCGTGTTGCGCAGCAGGGCGCCGTCGCCGGCCTTCCATCCCCACTCGCGGCGCTCGATCTCTCGCACCTTCGGCGTGATGAAGTGGACCGTCACATCGACGTCCAGTTGGCCGGGGAAGTGGAACGTCTGGCCGTCACCCTGGATGTCTCGGGCGAGCATGTGCAGGTTCCACCAGACCGGTTCGGGCGAGGAGATTTCATCGCGGATGATGAGGTAGTCGGGGAGTTTGCTCTCCCCCTCGTGCTTGACGAGCATCGCAAACCGCCGCATGGTCCACGGCGAATCGGCCGCCAGTTTCGTGTTCGGGTACTCCCAGCCGGGCTTGGTCGCCAGGTGAGGTTCCATCGGCACTTCGTTGATGTCCGAGGTGCGCTCGTCGGCCGCGAAGACGTCGGCCGCGGGCGACCTGACGAACGCCCGGCGCGCCGCCACCGCAACGGGCCGCTTGCCGTTCATGTCGGGCCGGTTATGGATGGATGCGCTCCACGGCCGCGGCGAGTAGTGGCAGGCGTAGTCGATGGCCAGCGGCGTGCCGAGGGAGGCGAAGAAGAACGACATTTCATCGCCCTGGAAGTGGTTGCGCGCCGGGCCGGCCTTGATCGTCACGAAGGATTCCTTCCGGTCGTCGTACGGGTGGCCGCGGAGCATCGCCCCGAAGCCGTAGAACTCGCTGCTCGAGATGTCCAGCGCCCCCGGCCAATTTTCCGGAAAGCGGGCGAGTTGCTCGGCCAGGCGGTCGTCGATGCCGCGGAAGCACCCGGCCAGGGCGTTCAGTTCACGAATGTAGTTGCCTGGATGCGTGTCGCCGATCGGCGCCTTCTGGCGCGAGCCGTAGCGCGGGTCGGTCGGCGTGTGCATTGCGGCCAGGTACCGGGCAACCTCGCGGAAGCGCGGCCAGTCGCGGAAGGGCTGGGCGACATGCGCGTCGCGCAGCAGCCGCGCGTTCTCCGCCACGTGGAAGAAGAACGAGGAGTAACTCAGGCTCTCTTTCCACGCGCCGCCGGCGAAGGAATCGCGCTCCAGGTTCCCGCGGGTCTCCTCGACGCCGTACCGCACCCACCGCGCGGCGTGCGGATGGTCGGGCATCACGAGGCCGATCCTCAAGGGGATGGAGTACATGTCTGTGTGGAAGTTCGGGTTGCCGATGGCCCACTTGTGCTTCGGGCCGGGCCAGTAGTTTGGATTCATAAAGATATAAGCAAGAACGGCCAGGTCGCGGCTCTTGACGGGGCCTTCCTTCGGGATCTGGCCGCGGACCGTCCGCGGAAACGTGGTGGGGTTGAAGAAGTGCTGGTTGAAGTGGCCGCCCAGGTAGTTGCCTGCGGCGCCGGCCTTCACTTCCTTCGCAGCCGACTTCCACTCCAGGACCCATTCCGAGAGGACCATCCGGAGCGGTATGTCGGCGTGCGAGCGGGTCAGCCGCCCCAGGTTTTTCCGGATGTCGGGGTGTCCGAGGACGATGGCCCATCGCCGCGTGCCGCCGTCGGCCGGGATCGTCACGCGGACCTTGCCGGGCGCATCCCTGTCGCCGTGGACGAAGAGGTTCTGCGATTCGGGGGTGACGCCGTCGGGCGTGTCCCACTCGCTGCCGCGGACGGCGGCCAGTCCGACGCCGGCATCGGCCTGAGAGTTGTAGATAAATGCAAACGGCCCGCCGCCGAACCAGATGTCGCGCCAGACGGGCCCAAGCGCGGCGATGGCGTGCTGCGGCGGCTCAAGGGTGGTGTCGTCGGCCTTGCCGTCGGGCTTGAATGTCCGGGCGTTGTAAGTGTGCGGATGATAAACGCAGTCGGCACGCAGGCCCGCAAGGTCAAGTTCAATCGCCGTGCCGCGCCCCAGGGCGTACTGGTCGGCCACGTCGATCCACGGGTCGCCCGACCGCATCTCAAGCGTTATCTCGTACCGCTGCTCGGGACCCTTGAACGTGAAGGTGCGCTTGAGGATCGCCCGCGCCGGGCCGCGCTCCAGCCACTCGTCCCTGACGGCGGCCGGCTCGGCGCCCTTCGGCCACGCGAATGCGCCGAGCGATTGTCTGGCCGCGCCCGCCCGCATCGCGTTAATGAGCAGCGGCCGCGACGCATCGAACTCAAGTTCCCATGAGCCGTTGGCAACCACCGTCTTACCGTCCCTGTCGGCAACCGTAACTTGCGGCCACGGCCGCGGCGACTTGCCGGCATCGCTCAGGGTGAACGTCACGGTCTCGCCGCGTTTGAGGCTTGCGCGGAAGCGGATGCGGAGGGCCGTCTTGCCGCTGACCTCATCGCCGTCGGCCAGCAGTCGGCCGTCGCGGTAGAACTGGGCGGGGCAGGGCTGCGGGTCGCCCGGCGCGGCCGCCTTCTTGCCGGAGGGCTGCGCCTGGGCCGAGAGTTCCAGCGAGCCGACCTTGACGCGGCCGCCCACGTCCACGGCCATATCCTGAGAGAGCCACTCGTCGGTCCAGTCCTGGCCGAGGGGTTCCTTGATCTCGAACCGCGCGAGTTCCGTCCCGCGCGCCGCGGCGGTGAGACAGAGAACCGCCGCGAGCGCCAATGTCCGCGCAAGCGTCAACCTCATGCCGGCGCCTTTCATGGTGCAGGTACGTTTCAACTGTATAAACACGGGCGGCCGGAGGAAAGGCCATTTCTTTCGCCTACCGCGGCCGCGGCGATTCTGTATAATCGCTTCCGGCTTGCGTTGGCATGAAGGTCAGGCGGGAGGAAGCGACATGATGCCGAGCGATATTCGCGTCATCGACGTTCAGACGTTCAAGGTGCCCACGGCGTGCCGGACGCCGCTTAAGTTCGGCGCCGTCGTGGTCGAGAAGTCCGACATCGGCTACGCGCGTGCCACGGTCGAGACCCGCGCCGGCCGCAGGGCGACCGGATGGGGGGCCATGTTCGTCATGGACCTCTGGGCGTGGCCGGTCTCGACGGCCTCGCACGAGGCCCGGAACCGCGCGATGTGCGACCTGCTGGACGCCTACGCGCGGCTCGTCTGCCGGTACGACAGGCACGCGCATCCTATCGAGATATTTATGGAGACCGAGGGCGAACTGAGGAACCTCGCCCGCTCGGTCTCGCGCGAGCGGACGCCCGGCGAGGAGATGCCGTTCCTCGCGGCCCTCGTCGCGGCCAGCCCCGTTGACCACGCCATCCACGATGCGTTCGGCAACGCCGGCGGCATCGATTCGTATTGCGGGTACGGGCCGGAGCACATGGCGTTTGACCTTTCGCGGTACCTGGGCGATGAATTCAGGGATGTCTATCCGTCGCAGTTCCTGCGGCAGGACTTCGCCCCGGCCGTTCCGGTGTTTCACCTGGTGGGCGGGCTTGACGTTCTGCGCGAGGCGGATGCGCCGGCCGACGCGCCGCAGGACGGCATCCCGAACTCGCTCGACCGGTGGATCGAGCGCGACGGCGTCTTCTGCCTCAAGGTGAAACTCCGCGGCAGGGACCTGGAGTGGGACATCGAGCGGACGCTGGAGGTCTCGCGCATCTACCACGAGGTCCGCGCCGGGCGGCGGCCGTCGCTCCCCGCGCGGCCGCACCTTACGGCCGACACGAACGAGCAGTGCGAGTCGCCCGCGTACATCGTGGAGTACCTGCGGAAGATCCGCGAGCGGTCGGCCGGGGTCTTCGTCGAAATCCTCTACATCGAGCAGCCCACCGAGCGCGACCTCCAGGCCCACCGCTTCGACATGCGGCCGATAGCGCGTCTGAAGCCCGTCCTGATCGACGAGAGCCTCACGTCGGTCGAGGATTTCCGCGCGGCGATGGAACTGGGATGGTCGGGCATAGCGCTAAAGAGTTGTAAATGTCTAAGTTCCGACCTCCTCCTGGTGCCGCTGGCCGAGACGGCCGGCATCCCGTACGCCGTCCAGGACCTGACGAACCCGTCGATCTCGCTGCTGGAATCGGTGGGCCTTGCCGCCCGCATCCACACCATCAAGGGCGTGGAGGCGAACTCGCGGCAGTTCTTCCCGGCCGCAAACGTCCCGGCCGCCAAGGTCCATCCGGGCATCTACGAAATCCGCGACGGCCTGGCCCATACCGCCTCGATGACCGGCACGGGCCTCGGGATGCGAATCGGCGAGATCGACCTTGCCGCCTGCGGCCTGCCTGCGCCGCGGGCGTAGGGCGTAGGGTGGGTCCTTTGGACCCACGCGGCAGTGCCGCAGCAAGCATCCGCGTGGTCGCCCAGGCGACTACCCCACATTTCATGAACTGCGGCCCCTCGCGTTTCCCACGGCCGGGCAAGCCGGCCGTGGCACACAAGGGAGCGGTGAATAGGCCCGCGCGGCAATCACACAATCCGTGGAACTTGCGGCCGCGCGCTGCGTCCAAATTGGCGAAGAAACACAACCGGCGACGTGATATGCTCCAGCGCCATGAAAGGAACGCCAGCCATGAACCGCCCATTCGCGAGAGCCGTTTTCGTTTCGTTCGCCGTATTCGGGGTGCTGCTTCTTGCGGCCGCATCGGCTCGGGCGGTCGAGACCACGCCGGTTGACCCGAGCGCCTTTGCGCAGCAGATGGAGGCCATGACGAAGGATGTGACGCAAGGGGCGCTTCGCATCCAGCGGCCGGGCGGAGAAGTGGTCGAGTGTCCCCTCAAGCACACCGACGTCCAGGTCGATATCTCCGGTTTCATCGCTCGCGTGCGGGTCACGCAGACGTTCTTCAACCCCTTGGACGAGCGGATCGAGGCGGTCTATGTCTTTCCGCTGCCGCACAAGTCGGCGGTCGATGACATGACGATGGTGATCGGCCAGCGGCGGATCGTGGGCCTGATAAAGCGCCGGGCCGAGGCCCGCCAGATTTACGAGCAGGCCCTCGCCCAGGGCATGACGGCGGCGCTCCTGGAGCAGGAGCGGCCCAACATCTTCACGCAGTCGGTCGGCAACATCGACCCGAAACAGGAAATCAAGATCGAGATATCTTATGTCGATGTCCTTGAATACGACATGGGCACGTACGAGTTCCACTTCCCGATGGTCGTGGGTCCGCGGTACATCCCCGGCGGGGCCACGTCGAAGATTCCGGCCGTGCCGCCGGAACTCAAGGGCAAGGTCGGCGAACTCGACAAGACCAAGGTCAAGGAGGGCAAGAAGGAACCCAAGGGCACCGGCTGGGCGCCCGACACCGACCGGGTTCCCGACGCCTCGCGCATCACGCCGCCGGTCCTCAAGCCGGAGTTCCGCAACGGGCACGACGTGTCGCTCTCGGTCACGCTCGATGCGGGCGTGCCGATCCAGGACCTCCGCGTGACGAGCCACCAGGCCGAGGTCCAGCGGACCGGCGACCGCCAGGCCGCGGTCCGCCTCTCCCCGGCCGATTCCATCCCCAACAAGGCCTTCGTCATGCGGTACGGGGTCGTCGGGAAGGCCCCCGCGATGGCGATGCTCGCGCACACCGACCAGCGCGGCCAGGGGTACTTCATGCTGATGGTCCAGCCGGCCGACGACGAGCGGACCCGCAAGGTCCCGCCGCGCGAAATATGCTTCCTTGTCGATGTCTCCGGCTCCATGTCGGGCCAGCCCACCGCCAAGGTCATCGACGCCATGCGCCGGCTCCTGAAACTCTGCAAGCCCGAAGACACCGTCCAGGTCATAACCTTCGCCAACCAGACGCAGAAAGTCTTCCCCGCCCCCGTGCCGGTCAGCGACGAGTCCATCCAGCGGGCGCTCAAGTTCACCGAGGGGCTGCGCGGCGGCGGCGGGACCGAGATGCTCAAGGGCATCCAGATGGTCCTGAACGAGCCGGTCGATCCCGCCCGCGTCCGCATCGTCATCATGCTGACCGACGGGTTCATCGGCAACGAGGCCGAGATCATCGCCGAGGTCGGACGCAGGGCCGGCGACAGAATCCGGTTCTGGTGCATCGGCATCGGGAGCGACCCGAACCGGTTCCTCATCGACGGCGTGGCCCGGCAGGGCGGCGGGATGTCCAAGGTCCTCGGCCTCGGTGACGATGCCGACCCGATGGTCCAGGAGATCATGTTCCGCATCCACCGCGCGCAACTCTCCGACATCAACATCAACTGGGGCGGACTCAGGGTCTTCGAGACATACCCGGCCAAGATTCCCGAACTCTGGGCCGGGCGGCCGGTCATCCTCTTCGGCCTATACGAGGGCGGCGGGCAGCACACCATCAGCCTGAGCGGGAACGTCGAGGGCCAGCCCGCATCATGGCCGTTCCAGATCAACCTGCCGCAGGTCGAGACCCGCAACGAGGTCCTCGCCAAGGTCTGGGCGCGCAATAAGATTGAGGACCTGATGCAGCAGACGTTCTACGCCGGGTCGCCTGAGGTGGAGGACATTGTGACGAGCATCGCGCTGGAATTCCGTCTGATGAGCCAGTACACAAGTTTCGTGGCGGTGGACGAGAAGGATGCCGCGCGGCTGCGCGAGCCGGCCCGTCCTCCGCGGCGGATGCTGGTGCCCGTGCCGATACCGGAAGGGACGCGGTTCGAGGGGTTCTTCGGCGAGGAACAGGAAGCGACGGATGCGTTGGCCAGCGCCCCGGGCTCAGTCCGGCGGACGCTTGCTCTTCAAAGCATTACAGTTACGGGCGGCGGTTCGCTGAGGTCCGCGGGCGCGCCCAGTCCGATGGCCCCGCCACCGGCGGCGATGCCGACAACTGCCGCAGCCCCGGCCGCCTTCGCGGCCGCCAAGCCCGCCAATGGCAAGTTGGCGCGGGGCGCTGTGGCCGGCGGCTATGCGTACTTCGGCTCTGCCAATGCCGAGTCGGCGCGCGAATCGCTGGGCCGAAGCCGCCGCGGCGCCGGCCCCGGCGGGGCAATGCTCGGCCTTGTGCTCGCCGACGCGGACCGCTCTGAAGAGGCGTACGATGCCGATGAGCAGTTCACCGGGGCGGCCCTGCAAAAGCAGAGCGGCCGCGTTGCCAAGCGGGCCTGGGAGGTCCTCAAGCAGGCCCAGGAACTCCAGAAGAAGGGCGACCAGGAGGCTGCCCGCGCGAAGTTCTCGCTGGCGTACCTTCTGAATGCGGCCGCAGGGCAGGGCGAAAGTGAAACGTCGGCCGCAGCCCTGGCGGGCATGGAGAAGGCCGGGGCGGAAATCGTCAAGGTCCGGGCCAAGGCGATGCCGGGCCTCGATATGCCGCTCAGCCTGGTCCTCCGCGACCAGTCCGTCGCCGATGCGCTTGCGGCGGTGGCGAAGGCGGCGGACCTCGTGATCCGCCTCGTGCCGGGCAGCGTCGAGGATGCCGCCGCCATGCTGGACCGCAAGGACATCAGGATTACATATCTTGATCTTAAGAATGCTACAGCCGCCCAGGCGCTCGACTGGATTCTGACGCCCGCCCGGATGTCGTGGTGGACCGACGGTGGCGCGATTGTCGCCGGGACGGTCCGGCGCGGCCCGGCCGAGTCGGCGTGGATCTATGACGTGGCCGAGACGGCCCTGCCGACCGAGACGGAACTGAAGGGCCTCGCGGATTACGAGAAGAAGACGGCGGCGGCGAAGAAGGCGGCCGATACCTTTATCGCGGCGGCCCGCAAGGTCCTCGGCGGAACAGAGGACACGGTCGTCTGGTTCGCCCCCGGTCAGATTCTGGTGGTCGGCGATGCCGGCCGCCATGCCGCTGCGGCCAAGTTCTTTGCAATTCTGGCCGACCCGAAGGGGTCGCTCGACGGCGACCTTGCTGAATTCCAGAAGGCGACCGCCAAGCGCGCCGAGGGCCGCAAGGACGCCGCCGCCAAGATGTGTGAGGCCGGCCAGAAGGTCCGCACGGCACAGGCGATGTCGTCGGGAAGTTGGCGGCTCCTGGCCGGCGCGGCCCGCGGCGAACTCGACCTGGAGGCCCTGACCGAGGTCGAGGTGGCGTGGCGCGATCCGGCGACCGCCGGGTTCCTGAAGGGTCCCGGCGCGACGATCGTCCTCAGGTCGTTCTGGTCGATAGCGGATGCCGCGAGGGCGCTGCCGCGCGAGGAGGAACTTAAGATTGCCGCAAAGGCGGCGCGCGAGCGGTCGCGTCCGGCGGCCGAGGCGGCGATTGGTGCGCTCGAAAAGTCCGCCGGCGATGCCGCCGCCTACTTCCAGGTCCTCTACGCCGCGATGGCCATGCGCGATGACGAGGCGTTTGTCGCCCGCGCCGCCGCGCTCCTCCAGAAGGCCGACGCGGCCAAGTTCGGACGATGGCCGGTCATCGCCGCCGCGCTGCTCGGCCAAGCGGGCAAGATCGACGCCAAGGCAATGGGCGACCTCTTCACGGAACTCCTGGGCCTGGGCGGCCAGGGCCGGCCGACGCTTACTGCGGCGCAGCAGGGCGGCATCGGCGAGAACGATGTCTATGCCCTGACGGCCCTTGCGTGCCGCCGCGCGGGCGGCGACGTGTGGAACCAGTTCCGCGCCCAGTCGAGGGACCTCATCGGCCGCAGGCCGCTCTCGGGCAGCGTGGTGGTCTTCATTAGCAGCCTCTCCCGGCCGAACATGGCCCTGGCCGCAGCGAAGCAGTAACATCACGTTGCCGCATTGGTCTTTGGTTTAGCGTCGCGCAGTTCACCCCTCTCCCCTTGTGGGAGAGGGGCAGGGGTGAGGGGGGCGAGCCACGGCAACCCCTCACCCGGCCTTCGGCCACCCTCTCCCGCAAGGGGAGAGGATTAACGGCATGGTGCGCTAGACACGTGCGCGGCGACCTTCCGACTCGATAGGGCAGTGTTCGACATGACCGTCGGCCCACATCGGTAGTTTCGTGGTGCGCCAAGTTTTTCTGGCATGGGGTTGGCTCGGTGCAATTCACAGCCCGCCTGGGCGGGCTTTGCCCGCCGAAGGC
>CAYGWP010000172.1:0-3140 GCA_964353455.1 uncultured Anaerolineales bacterium | reverse complement strand
CGCTCTTGGCGCTCTTGGGCCGGGCAGGAGATCTGATTGGGGTGGAAGCGGGGGGGAACCCCAACAGATTGTGGCAGGAGACGCTCGTGCCACAATTTTCGGCGCGCCCCCCGCCAGGGCCGCGCAGAGATGAGTCGCCGGCCACGCGTCCGCCGGAACTACTTAGGCAGGGGCGTGCCGTCATAGGGGCAGAACTTCCAGGCGCCGCTGCACTTGTCGCCGCACTTCGGGCAGATCTTGGGCGGCAGGACCGCCCCGAGGGGCAGACGCCACTTGAACTCCCGCACGTCCAGTTTGACGGCAAAGGAGCCCTCCTTGCGGGCGTCGCAGATTGCCGCGCCCTTGGCGCTCTTCGCCGGGAAGATGTAGAAGTGGACATTCTGTCCCATCGGGCCGAGCATGTTGCTGAGCACCGGCCGCATCATGGCCATGAGGTTCCGGACATCCGGGCCGACCTGTTCGTCGGGCAGCGGAGGAATCGCGGTTCCATCGCTATCGACGATGCGGATGGAAGCCCGGATTTCGGCCTCGGGCCGATACGTCATGCCGGCAAGCGGGCCGATCGTGGCGTCCATTACCATCAAGAGCGTGTAGGGGCGGACGACCTTCGCGAACTCCTCGGCCTGGGCATCCGAAGCCCCGGGGGCCTGGAGCGCGGACGCGCGCCAGAAGTCCTCGGGCATCCACCAGACCAGCGTCATCACACCCCCATCCGTTGTCATCTTCTGGGTCTCATGGATAAGGGCTTTCATGTCGATCTTTCCCGGCGCGGCTGCCGGCGCGGCCCATCCGATCGCCAGGACCAGCACGCAAACAAGGGCGGCTGCCCCAGCGAGTCCCGCAACCCGTTCGGAAGTCTTCATGCCACAGCCTCCTTTTTCAAGGCCATCAGACCCGAGATGCACCACATTGCTATGCCAATAGCATAACGCGGCGCCGACCGGAATCAAACAGAATTATGACGCCTTGCGGCCCGATTCTGCCGGCAAGAATGGCGACCACCGCAAACATCAGGCATTTCCGCATGGCAAGCCCCTTTCCGAGAAGCAGTCGTCGTGACCAGCGACAGCGAACCCGTTGTCAGGCCATGAACTGGGGGCCTCATCTTCCTTTAAGCCCATCCGCTCCGCGACAACCGCCGCCCAGAGCGTGAGGACCGGGGCGCGGTTGATCTGGATGGTCTTGGCAACCATGACAAACTCCGCATCAGAACGGCCAAGCAGCCATTATGGCCCGGCCGGCGTGGGAATCATACCTCTTGAGTTCGGGCAGAGATGGCTCTCCCCTCGCCGGCGGCTTCATTCAAAGATGCGTTAGGTCTGTACCCCGGTCGGCGGAATCCGCAATGGATATCACTCTCCCGCGCCGGCCGCAGGAGATGACGCGGGCTTGTACGGATAGACCTTGCGGCCGTCGAGGATGGCTTGGCGGACCTCGGCTTCGATGCGGGCGCGCTCCTGGTATCGGGCCTCGCGGTCGAGGTCCTTGCCGTACAGTTTGGAGCCGGGCATGTCTTCGCGAGGGCGTGCGGCCAACGTATCGCGGCCGGCGCGGATGATGGCAATGGCCTCCACGCGCTTGGGGTCTGCGTGGTCCTTCAGGCCCGCGAGGCACGGGCTGAGTTCCGGGCGGGCGAGATTCACAAGCGTGTCGCCGCCATGGCCCTCGAATTTCGCGCCGGTGAGTTCCGAAAGGCGTTTCAGTTGCCCGTCGTCAAGGGGGCTGCGGCCGTAGAGATTGTCCGCGTAGGCGCTTGAGTAGAAGGGGTAGTACGGAGCGTTCAGGTCGATCCAGGTGACCAGCCGGTCGAAACTCTCGGGGTCAAGCCGCACGTCATTGTGCCCCGCGCGAAGGACCTGGACGATGCGGCTGGCGTGCGAGCCCCAGGAGTACGGCATCTGAACCGCCGCCGGGCCGGCGCCGACAACATGGACGAACCGCTTCTCCCACAGTTCATGGTACGAGATGCTGAAGGCAAGGCCGCGGTCGCCCACGAGGGTGAGTTTCTTCGTGCCCGGCCCGCCGACATCGTGACAGCGCGTGCAGTAGCGGTCGAAGACAGGCTGCACTTCCTGCTGGAATGAGAATTCGCGCGGCGGGCCGCGCCACGGCTGAAGTTGGCGCGGCGCGCGGCGGAGGGCCTCGCGCGAAGCGCTTGGCACGACCGAGAGGCGATTATCATGGCAGCCGACACAGCCGACCGTCTCGCCCGGCCTGACGATGGTGCCGCTTCGCATCGACTGAATCATCATCCCGTTCTCATCGAGCAACTGGAAATACACGAACCGGTCGGACGGCACCTCGAAGTACGCCGAGCCGTCTGCCTCAACAGGGACCGTGCCGAGGATGCGCTTGTTGTTGAAGTCATGCCAGTTCATGCCGGGGCATTCCACGCCCTGGCCCGGCCACGACGGGTGCGTCCAGAATCGCTTCTCCGGCGACTCGACCACGCGAATACAGCGCACCGTGCCGCGCGGCACGCTATCCATGCCCGTGCCCAGGTAAACGTCATACACGTAGAACGTGCCCTCGCGGCGGTCGAATCGCACGCGGTCGGGGATGACTGGGGGACGCGGGCGGGCGGCCAGCGGCATCGGGTCGTAGCAGCCGGGCGGCTCGTCGTGGAGCAGTACTTCGTTTCCAAAAATGTCAACAAGGTAGATACCCATTTCCTCGCCGCGCCCGGTCATTCGGGAACACAGTATGTAGTGATCGCTGAGCGGATACGGGTCCTCGAACTTCGGGTTCGTGCGGCCGTAGGTGTCGATGTTGCCGTTCATGACCCACTGGATCGTCGCCGAAGGCCACGTGCGGAGGACGGGCCCGCGGCCGTCGAGGCCGAGACGACGGTCGAGCAGCGCAAGCGCGCCCCACGGCCGGTCATGACAGGCGACGAACAGCGCCACGGCCATATCGGGACCGGCGCCTGGAATCGGGCGGCCGTCTATCACGCCGCCGGGACACGGGGTGTTGTTACCCCAGAATAGCGTGTGGGCCGTGCCATCGGGGTTGCAGGCCCAGAGGCCCTGGGCATCGCCGAAATTGCGGTCCACGTATTCCCAGCGGTCGTAGAGGATACGGCCGTCGGGGGTGAGCGAGCCATGGCCTTCGTGGAGGGTGCTGCGGCCGATCTGGTGGAT
>CAYGWP010000171.1:0-18753 GCA_964353455.1 uncultured Anaerolineales bacterium | reverse complement strand
CGATCTCGTCGGCAAACGACTGCGTGACCGGCGCTCCGCCGACCATGACCTTCGCCTTGACGCCGGCCGATTTCAGGGCGCCGATGATATCTTTCATGTTCGTCATCGTCGTCGTCAGGAGGGCCGAGAGGGCGATGATCTGTGCCCCCTGCTCCTTGGCGGCCGCCACGAACTTCTGCGGGTCAACATCCACGCCCAGGTCGGCCACCTGGAACCCGTGCCCGCGGAGCATCTTGGCCACAAGGTTCTTGCCGATGTCGTGCAGGTCCTGTTTGACGGTGCCGATGACGACCTTGCCGACGGGCTTGAGGTCCTTCAGAAACGGCTCCAGGAGTTTCCATCCGGCGTCCATCGCGCGGTCGGCGATGAGGACCTCCGGGATAAAGGCCTCCTGCGTGGTGAACTTGTGACGGATGCGGTCCATGCCGACCACCAGGCCCTGCTTCATGACCCGCTCGGGGGGCGTCTTCTCGTTGAGGGCCTCCTTGACCAGGCGGACGACCGCCTCGCGGTCGCCTCTCTCCACGCCCTGTGCAATCGCTTCGAGGTCTGCCATCAGTTGCTCCTTAGGCTCCTAGAGTTCCATGCACGATGACCGACACAATGCGTGAGAAAACCCGGCGAACCCGTTACGGCCGCGGCCGGGGACCCTGCGTACGCGGAACCTCGGTCTTGTCGATCCCCTGCGTCTTGGGCTTCTGCGGCACCATGGGGACGCCCTCTATCGCTGCGGCCGGCGGCTTCTCATCCTCAACCGAATCGTTAGAGAACTCCACGGGCTTGTACGAGGCCAGTGCCGTGATGTTCGCCTTCGCCCTCACGGCGCCGATGGAGTCCGGCCACCGCTCGACGACCATCTTGAGCGCCTCGCGGCCTTTCTCGACGTCGCCTTCCTGGATCGTCACCATCGCCAGGCCCACCCGCGCCATCGCCTCGATCATAGGCAAGGAAGACCCGGCCAACTGGGTGTAGAGGTCCTTGGCCTCGGCCAGGAGCGAGGCGGCCTTGGCCGTGGTATCCTCGCCCGGCGCCGCCTGGATGCCGCGAACCACCTCGGCCAGGTCGCGGTCCGCCAGAAGCAACTTGGCCGCCTGCGCCTGCGGCGCGCCCGGATAATCCTTCAGGAAATCGCGCACGGGCTGGATCTGGTTGCTTGCCAGGGCCTCGACGAAGGCATCGGCGGCGGGGTTGCGCGATGCGGCAGTGGAGCGGAAGGTCGGCAGAACCACGACGACCAGGATGAGGATGAGCACCGCCAGAACACCGTAGCCGATCACCTGGCTGTGGGGCCTTGCACGCTCGATCAGGCGCCATATGGCGTCGGCGAGTTCGTTGGTCTGGAGTTCGTGTTTGCGGGTGCTTTTCATTTGCCCGTCCGCTTCTTCGCAGGCGCCGGCGGAGGCGAAGACGGCGGCGGCAGCGGCTCAGCCGACTTCGCACCCAGCGTCAGGACCTTGATCATGACCTTCGTTCCCCAATCATCCCAGATGCTGATGTTGCAGGTGTCGCTTCCCTTGGTAAACATGAATCGCTGGCGACCGCCGCTGAAGGTCTCCTCTTTCTGCGCCCAGCCGTGCGTCGGCATCTGGCGCCGATAGAACTCCGCCACCTGCCGCAGCGGCGCATCCCCCTCATACACGTGCTCGACGGCCCGGAACCCGCCGACGACCCTATCGCTCGACTGGTCGGCCTTGAACCTGAAGTCGGCCGGCACGGGCACGTCCAGCAGACGCGGGTTGACCGACGGGGCCACCGTCGCCGGCCGTTCCTTCTCCCCGCCGCAGCCCAGCGACATCAACACAGCACCGGCCAGCGCCAGGGCCGCCAGGACCGGCAACGCGACCGCCGGCCGGATTAACCGCGAAATCCGCTGAAACGTTCTCATCTCTCGCCCTCCCCGCCCGCCCCTGCACCGCAAACCGCGCGCTCCTCTTCGAGTCGCGGCTAAACGTGCGCCGAACTACGCGATCGCCTTGGCGACCAGCCGCTCGGCGGCCGCAAAGGCCGCCGCGATCTCCGCCGGGGCAAGGCCCGCGCACGCCAGCACCTTCTCGGCATCGCCCCGCGGCCGCAGGTCCTCCGGCTCGTGCGCATCGGAGCCGAAAATGACCTGGGCCCCCGCCCGCCGCGCCGTCGCCACCACGTGCCCGTTGCCGAGCGAGTGACCTTGGCGTCCCGAAACCTCAAGCAGCACGCCCTTCTGGGCCGCCAGCCGCGCATCGGCATCCGTAATCAGGCCCGGATGGGCGAGGATATCACACCCCGCCTCGATGGCAGCGCGGTTCGTCCCCTCGATGACTGGCTCGGCGGGCGTCTCGCCGTGCACCACGACGATCCGCGCCCCGAGTTCCCGCGCCCGCGCGATGACCCGCGCAATGTGCTGAGGGCGGCAGTGCGTGACCTCCGCCCCGGCAATCACCTTCATCTGCATCACCGGCGTGAGGTCCGTGGCGGCCTGCACCAGCGGCGGCACCACCAGGTCCACGATAGCCGTGTCAACGTGGTCGGTCATCGCCAGGGCGCGAAAGCCAAGCACCTCGGCACGCCGGGCCAGTTCCGTCGGCACGAGGTCGCCATCGCTCAGCAACGTATGCGTATGCAGGTCAATCATAGGGACGAAAGGTCCGCCGTCAAGCATTCTGGTGCGCCCGGACTGACTCGAACAGCCGACCTGCGGTTTAGGAAACCGCCGACGCACTGCGAGAACTTTAGCCCCCTCAAAGGCTTACGTCAAGACGAAACCGACCTTTCAGCGCCCTTATCGCGCTGTCCAAGACGCCCTTCCGTCTGATTGAGCCACCGCACGAGCGCCCTTTGCCAGAACGCCCCCCGCTCTGCATTCCGCTTCCACTTGGCCGTCGCTTGTCTCCTGGCCCAAAGCGCGGATCGTGCCGGCGGTGCGGGGCGGGTGGACCCGGAGACGCTGCGCACGCCGGTTTACACCCCCGAGGGCAGCGCGATCGTGCGGCACAACGGGGACCGGTTCAACAACCGGCCGCTCTACTGCAACCAGACGAGCGCGATTGTCGTCGCGCGGGACCGGCCGCTGATCCGGTTCGGCAACGGGTCGGTGCTGAACGGAAGTTTCATGGCGGCGCTGGTGCGCGGGAATAAGGCCAAGTGGCTGCACGACTGGTCAGACATCACGTCGAAGTACCGCCCGGACCGCATGGAGTGGACGCTCAAGGACGGCGGATTCGCTTCGACGGTCGTGACGCTGGACGCCGTGCCACCGCTGAATTTCTGGTCGCTATGCCCGTTCGGCCGCGCCGACTACGACTACAAGCGTGACGGCTTCTGCCTGCCGAAGGTCCCGCCGGCGACGGTGCAACTCGGCGCCAACTGCCGCGCGATCCTTCTGAACCGGCGCCTGCGGCCGGACGCCGCGCTGGAAAGCGTCACGCTCGAAACCCTTTCGCAGGAAGTGATTATCGGCCTGATGGGCGCGAGCCTGATGAATCCGAGGTGACCTGGGATGCGCGGTTCCGGTGAAGTACAGCGGCTCCCCGCCCTCGGTTTCGGACAAGGCCTGCCGGAGCTTACCGAACAAGCAGCAACTTGCCGGAAGTTGCCAATTACTTCAAGGCAATGAAGTTGTGCGTCAATTGGAGCTTTCCAGGAAAGGTTAACCACGGGAAGGCTGCGCGCTACGGCCCGCCGGGCGAAGCATTCACATACTACTTTACGATATCTGCCGCTGCAAGAATGGCGTTTCCTAAGTACAGTCGCATTTTGGCGGTTGGGCTTATCCCTTGGCTTTTGCGCCTTTGAGTAGGACCTCGTCAAGGATAGGTGTGAACTTGGCCAAGATCTCCAGGTGTGCCGTCATGCAATCAGCAAAATGCTGGCCGTCGCCCATGGTGAGCATGTTCAGCAAGTCGTTACGGCTTTCCGGGAGGTAGTAGTAAAGAGGGCAACCCATATCTACGTCATCCATCTTGCACCTTTGAAGTTCTTCCTGTGTCAGCAGTTTTGAGGCGGCTGAACGGATTGTCTCCCGAGCCGCTGCCAAGTCGGAATCTGTCTTCTTGGCGGAACCGAGCCAGATGTAGGCATAAGGCGCTTCCTGCGTTTCGTCAGAAAGCATTTCCAGCCGGAGGTTATGGAGGTAGAAGCCGGGATTATTATTGCCGTGGTGCCAAGCCTTGCGACCCGCCCCAAAGTAGCCGGTTTCCCAGAACTGCTTGACATAAACTTGCGGATTATTCAGTTCTGCGTGTTGGGCGCCGAGGGCATCCGCGATTTTCTGGAACAAACCGTCGTACTTGTCTCTGATTTTTCCCATGGATTCTTCCATGAGAATCGCTGATTGCCACTGGCGGATCAGGTACAGCTCTGCCTCATTGAATAGCTCCTTCGCCATCCTCTCTCTCCTTCAGTTGGGACTCGTTCGGGATGAGCATCCGCAATGTCTTGGCGTAGTGCGCGCTGAAGAGCTTCACATCCGGCGGTTTGGCTTTGGCGGCGAACGCATCGAAAACTCGGGCCATCTGACCCCAGGTGATGCAGCGGAACTTCGAGTGTTGCGGGGCCTGCTTGTTTAAGGTGAGAAACAATGCGTGAACGGCGTTGCAAGGAACGCCCAGGTCTTTTGCTCGCTTGGCTGCGTCCCGCCATTCGCGCCCTGTCTGGTCAGCCCCTTCGCCTGAGAAGATCTTATTCTCGATGTAGATTAAGAAACTTCCGCGCGCCGCAATTTCAATGTCCACGCGGGCTTCTTCGTGCGTACCCTCGCGGCGCACCCAGTAAGGTTTGTCGGCGTACTCGGAGGGCAGACTGAGTTCGGCAAGGAACAGTTTGAAACCTAATCGCCCCTGAGCATGCGTGCCGGACCGCGCAAAGTCGTGGTCCAGAAGCCACGCCAAGACCATTGAATGGCGTATCTCGTTGCCTGTCAGGTTCAGCACTTCAAGAATATTGAAGTCATCGGCTAGCCCTTCCTGGCGTAGGCGCCATTCCTCAATAGCCGACGTATGTTCGACGACGAGTTTTTGCATGGAACGAAGGTTGACATGGGCTTCCTGTAACTCCTGGGCCCTGCAGCGGGCGTAGGTTTGCGAGAAGCCCTGGAGAAGGTTGCGGTACAGAATGGATCGCGCGTGGGATGAATGGGCGCTCAGCAAACAATGGTGCGAATTAAAGCCATGGATAAGTCCCTGGAAAACCGTGGTCAGTGACCGATGTTGGTATAACTTTCGCGCCATCGAGAATCATGCCCTCCAGCCAAGAAACCAATTAACCACTTGAAGTTGGTTTACGCCCGCAATTTGGCCCCCAGCGCGTCGGTCGAAACCGGGGACAGCCACGTATTGCGACACGGAGGCAGGCTACCTATTCTTTCCAGTGCCCAAGGCATGCCGGCCCTTTTCCCCCTGCCGGGCCGCGCGGCCTACAAGGGCAGGGTAACGTGGTGCGACACGCGCGTCAATATTTTACCGGCGGCACGGCTGTCGCGGCCCCTCCTTCGCCCGCTTTACTTCTCAAACGCCCCGAGGTCCGGCGCGGCGCCGCGGAAGGGCAGGCCGACGTCGATGCCTTTGTCAATCAGCACGCTCCCTGCGGCCGGATGCATGAAGCGTATGGCGGGCAGGTCGCCGTTGGCCTGCCGCGGCCCGACAAGTTCGCTTTCGTCGAGGCCGACGAAATTCGTGTCGCTGATCTGCAAGCCCAGCGTGAACGAGTTGTTGGCCGCATCGCTCTTGGCCATATCGAGTCTGGAAATGTCGGCACGAGATTTGTAACTGAGGTTGTTCCGCATCTTGTGTCCGTAGCCATCGACGTCGGTGATGTTATCCGCCAGGCGGCAGAGCATGTTGAAATTCGTCCCGTTGCGGTAGGCGGTATTGTTGAACCAGTCGCTGCCGCCGATATGGTGATTCGAATAGAAGCCGCCGGCCTTGTTGCGGACGGCGAGGCAGAAGCGGACGATGTGGCGCGGAATCGCTTTGGGGAGTCTGCCCACGGGGGTTGTCCCGTAACCGCCGATCTTGAAGCCGTTGCCGTCGCCAAGTCGCTCGAAGGTCGGTGAGAAGCCGTTGTAAAACGCCCAGCAGTTCTCGAAGATGACCGATTCGTGGGCGCCGATGCAGTCGAAGCCGTCGTCGCTGTTGAACCAGGCACGGCATCCGCGGAAGACGTTGCCGGTGGCTCCCCTGGGAGGATGGCACCCGAAGCCATCGACATTGCCGCCCTTGCCGTCTTCCGAGGTAAAGTCGCGATTGCGGTAGGCATCGCAGTTAAGGAAGAGGTTGTCGGAGCCGCGGACGCTGTAGATGCCAATGGCCTGGCCGTCATGCATGCTGAGCAACTCGTAAATGTTGTGGCTGCCTTCGTTGTCGAAGCAAATGGATTGGGTGTGGCCCTTGAGGGTGACCTGCACGCCGATGACTTCGAGGCCCTTGATATGCACCCACGAGCCGGTGACATAGAAGGCGGTTACGCGAAGGCCTTCGGGCTTGACGCGAGAGAAATCAAAAACAGGGCGCTCGTTTTCGAAGGCCCAATACTTGATGGGCCGGCCCTCGGTTCCGCTCTTGTCGAGAAACGTGACATAGGCCCAGATGCTCTGTTTCCTGGCGATCTGGCCCTCCTCGATCGTGTAGGTCCCGCCGCGGATATAGACGGTGTCTCCCGGAGCAGCCGCATTCTGGGCCCGCTGCACTGTCGCAAACGGCTTTCCCAGCGTTCCGGGATTGTCGTCGCCCCCGATGGGCGCGACGAAGAAAGTGGCAGCGCAAAGGCTGGTGCCGGCCGTGAGGAGAGAGGACACAACAAGCCAGGTCAGAACGGCGGGAGTGGTGCGGCGGCACATATTGGTGGATCGAACGAGTTGCTGTTGCGGAAGACTTCCGGCGCCGATCCTGGTGCGACCGGACTTGGAGAAAGAAGATGCGTCCTTATGGCAACTCACCTGTCGTAACCTTTCGCAGGGCCGCCGGGGTTATTGCGGTTCATTATCGTTAGAACTCTTGCGATGGGCAAGCGCTTCCGTCCGGGCCGCAGCCGCCCGACCCTTTCTTCACGCCAGCGGCGCAGCGAAGCGCGGTCCGCCGCTGCGAAGCAGGGAGATGTGGGTAGCGGTGATTTTGGTTGAACGCGGTCCACGGGGGCGGCGATACTGGCGGCGGGCCGATTGTCACGGTTCTTCAGAGGACCCTTGAATGCGATATCGTTTGGCGATTCTCCTTGCGGCAGTCGGGCTGGCAATGGGCGGCAGCGGGGCTTTGTTCGGGGCCGTCGCGCCTGCGGCGAGCGGCACGCTGCGGAAGAAGTACAGCACCAGCCAATGCCCGTGGATCTTCGACATCCAGATGTGGCTGATGGGCATCGCCGCCGGATCGACGGCGTTTCACCTCGAGTCCGCGCATCAGTGGTCCAAGGAGGCCCGAGGGGCCGGTTGTCCAAAGGGATGGACTGTTGAAGGAGAACACGCAATGGTCGTGCAGAGCAAGAGACCTGCGGCGGACAAGGGCTGGGTCGGCGCAGGGAGTATCGCGGCCGTGGCGCTGGCGCTCTTGGCGGCGGCCGCCGACGGTGAAACCAAACAGGAGGGCACGGTCACCGTGGGGCTACAGAAGGGCGACGACGCGGTCAGCGCGGCCGTTTGCCTCGGTGGGGACAAGGGCGACGTGCTGGTCGTCGTCAGGCTGGACGACGGCGGCAAGCACCTCTTCCGCATGCGCGTCGAGCCGGACCTGGCCCGCCAGAGGGTCGTGGAAGACGGCAAGCGCGTCACGAAAGAGCAGACGATGCCGGACGCGGTGATCAACGTCGAGGGCCTGGTCCGTTACCACGTCCGGCCGAGGCTGATGCGGTACACGGCCAAGCAGCAGGAGGACCTGATCGAGCGATGGGCGACGCTGCCGCCGGCGTCGAAACGCGTCGTCACTTTCGAGGCGCGGCAGGACGAGCGTGGCGTGGGGTTCTACCTGGATGGGCTCTACGTGGGCCGCCGCGACGCGGCCGCGCGGCTGGCGAGCGTGGAGTTCACGCCCTCGAAGGGGGCCGAGGTGCGCCAGCCGCGATCCTTCGCCTGCTACAAGGATCCGACGTACCTTCCGCTGGACATGAAGTCCATCGCCAGGCCGGGCGCGATGAAGGGCGCGGCGCTGTCGCTGCCGGCGGGGATGCGGACGGTGGAGGGCATTCCCATCCTCGTGGCCGACGGCGCCGACAGCGTCGACGTCGGCGTGGTCAAGGAGATGATGGGCTCCTGGGCGCTGGAGTGCGATGAGCACCTGTCCCGGACGGCCCTGGACGGCATGCCGGAGACGGCCCACTTTTCCGTCCCCCAGGCCCCCTACATGCGTGCGTGGGTTCTCTGCGCCGTGGACGGCGACCCGGCTTCGCCAGGGCGTAGCCCGGCTACGCCGGGGCGAAGCCCGGCCAGGGATCCGATCCTAACGGCCCGCCTCACGCGTTTCGCCCGCTCGGGGCGCGGCGACGCCGTCGCGGACACGACGATTGTCCTGCCCCGCGGCGACGAAGCGCCGGGTGATGGGGTGACGAAGGTCGGCTCGGTGCGTTACGAGAAGGACGGCGCGAAGACCATTGCCGGACTGTACTTGGTGGAGTTCCGCCTCAGGCTCGGCGAGATCCTCGACCTGCTGGCGATGGAAGAGGACGCTGACGCCTCAATGACGCGCTCGCCGTACCTGGACTTCGAGTTCCTCGGCAGGTTGGACGGCGTCTCGGCACAGTGGGACCGCCGCCACAAGCCCGACAACAAATCCACGAGCGCGGTGCACGTCTTCGGCGTCACGCTGGAGCGAAGCCCCGTGGCCGTGCGCCTCGAGAACGGCCAGCCGGGCAACATCTTCCACAACGACGAGAAGCCGGAGATGTTCGCCACGCTGAAGGCCCAGCGGAAGTGCCGCGTCGCCTTCGCCTGGCGAATCTACGACGGCTCCGGCGCCACGGTCCGCCAGGAGAGCCGCGACCTGCGTTTCGGCGCGGCCGGCGAGCAGCAGCGCATCGCGATCCCGCTTGAGATGGGGCAACCTGGGTGGTACGGGATCGACTTGACGCTCTGCGACGATGGCGGCCGCGAGGTGCTCAAGCACGCCGCCTCGTTCGCCTTACTGGGCAAGGACACGCGCCAGGCCGGGTACGATTCGCCCTACGGCACGTGGTGGTTCGCCGGGGCGCACTACGGGGCGGGCGACAAGGAGATCGCCGGGCCGATGCTCTTCAAGGCCGGGCTGCGCAAGACCACCTTCGGCTGGACGAAGTACTCCGAAGCGGACATGGCCCCGTGGAAGATTACGCTCAACCAGTTGGGCTGGAGCCTTGCCCCGAGAGACCCGTCGAACCGCCAGAAGGCCTACGACGAGGCGGAGAAGAGGGTCCGCAAGATGCTCGATCTTTTTCCGCACTGCCGGTCGGCTGACATCTTCCACGAGAGTTACGCACACTACGTGCCGGCGGAACTGCTCGACGAGAGGCCCGCCGAGGACGAAGAGGCCGTCCGGCAAGGTACGCAGCGCGCCGAACTGGGCGCCTTTGCCGCC
The DNA here is from genome assembly GCA_964353455.1 of uncultured Anaerolineales bacterium. Classification (GTDB taxonomy): domain Bacteria; phylum Planctomycetota; class Phycisphaerae; order FEN-1346; family FEN-1346; genus CAYGWP01. Next base: position 9,244 of record CAYGWP010000171.1, on the reverse strand, counting down.
CGGTTCTACCGCGAGCGGTTCCCGGACGTCAAACTGCTGGTCGGCAACACCAGCAGTTCGGCGTCGATCATCGCCTCGCTGCTGCGCTACGGATTCGACCCCAAGTACATCGACTACATCGGGGTCGAGGCGGTCGGGCAGACCGGCATGCCGGAGATGCTCTGGGAGGGCTCGACCCAAGGCATCTGGCTGGCCCGCGAAGCCGCCCGCAGGTTCGGCCACGACCTGCCGGTCACCGGGTGCTTCGAGTTCACGGCGCGGACGGACCGCAACCTGGGCCCTCGCCTCCAGGCCGAGTGGATCGTCCGCGACATGCTCCTCTGCCACGCCTACCGCTTCCAGCACATCAACCCCGCCATCATCCACGACGCCGGCAACGCCTACTTCAACTCCCTTTGGGGCGCGGGCGGACTGTGCCGGCGCAACCCCCTGCTCTACCCCAAGCCGGCCTACGTCGCCGTCGCCACGCTGACCAAGGTGCTGGACCAGGTCAGGCTGCTTCGCCGCGTGGAGACCGGTTCGACGACGGTGTACGCTTTGGAGTTTGAGCGCAGAGACGGCCAATTCGCTTACGCGCTGTGGACGGCCTGCGGCAAGGCGGGGCTGCGTCTGCGGTACGCGCGAGGCGCGGAGGGAACGCAGGTCGGGTTCTACGGCGCGGTCAAACGGGCCGTGACGGGGCCGGGCGGCAGGTGTCTGGACGTGCGATGCGACACCGCGCCGGTGTACGTCGTCAGTCCCGCCCGGGTCGAGTCGGTCGAGATCACCGATCGCGAGTTTGCCGCTCCTCCGGCATCGCTGCGGGTCGCCGACAAGATGGACAGCCGGGAGCGATGGAGCCTGGCGCCCGGCGACGAGTCTCTGAAGAACCCCACGCCGCGCGGCCTGCCGTACCGCGTCCCCGGCGACTTCGAACTGGCCGCGGTGACCGACGCCGATATGGGGCCGTGCCTGCAACTGACGCTTAACCGCAAGGGCAAGGTGCCCGACATCGTCAGCGAATACACCGCCCTGAGACTCGCCGAGCCCGCGGCCGTGCCCGGAAAGCCCACGGACGTCGGCCTCTGGGTCTTGGGCGACTCAGGCTGGGGCAAGATCATCTTCGAGATCGAGGACGCCGTCGGCGCCGTCTGGCGCACGGATGGCGTCTGGCACGACTGGCCCGGCGACCTGGCGGTCTGTCACGACGGGTGGCGGTTCATGAGTTTCCCCATCGACGGCGCCTCCCACGTCAGGAACATCTCCCCCGGCGCCCGGTGGAACAGTTCCTCCACGACGAAGGAAAGCGGCATCCGGTTCCCCATCAGGCTGACGGGCCTTTACGTGGCGATGAACCGCAGGGCGCTGGACCTGGCGGACATGAAGGAAGTCAAAGGCGTGTTGCGGTTCCACGACCTGGGGACCTGTGTCGTGGTCCATCGGGATTGAGTTATACCCCGTTGGGCTATCCGCCGGTTCGACAAGGTAGCAGACTTGCCATGCGCGGAACCGGCATGCGCGATCGTGGTTCGCATGGAGATGGAGTCGGTCATGAAGACGTGGTCTCTGCCGGCGCTCGTCTGGAGGAGCATCTCGTACTTCGCCAGCATCGTTTCCGCGAACGTCGCCATCGTTGCTCCGCTCCGGACAGGCACGGCCGGGCAAAAAGAAAAAGGCCATGCAGGGTGTAGGTCCCTACATGACCTTGAAGGTTCTTGCCCGGCCCGACCGACGGATGATCAGTCCGCCCATCGCGCCCGCCGCGTATTCAGTTGTCCGTCACCTGATCTATACACCCGCCACCACCGTGGGTGCAAGGGCGGAGTCAAAATGTATTGGCAAGGGCCGAATTCGCTGTGTATGCTTCCGGGTGACATACAGGGTCTGGTTCCAAGCGGGTCAGTCATGCGGCGTCGAGGGCACTTCCATTGCCGCAAGCGCATGAGGCCGTCGGCTGTTCGCCTCGGGCCTTCGGGTTACTGACTGGCGTGTGGCTTCCCACGTTGTAAGGGCACAACCATGAACGATTCCCGACCTCCTGAGGATGCCGTGACGCTCAAGGTGGAGCTTGAGTTGGAGCGACTCGACCGACAGTGGCTGGAAGAAGAGCAACGTTACTCGGCATCGGCGTGCGGCAATGTGCATGGAGGCTGGATTCGTACAGGCCTTGGCCCTGCTCATCCGGGACTTGGCGTCGCCAGCGCCGTCATTGTGATTATTTCCGGACTGGCGATCCTTACGAACCCCGCGATGTTCCACATCGGACTGTTCGCGATAGCCGCTGGAATCGTGACGCTGGGTGTAGCAGGCGCGATGCTCAGGCATCAGAACCGGAATCGAAGCGCCTACGATGAGGCAAGACAGCGTTACGAGGGCCAGCGCCAGGAACTCCTCCAAGCCATTGCCGCGAGCAGGGAAAGCACAAGCACAAAAGAAGAGACGGACCGGCCAGCCCGGTAGCTGACCTTTGTCGTTAGCCCCCTTACCGGGCGCCAACGAATATTGCGAAAGGGCTTTCTCCCGTTCGACACAGGAGGCTAACCGTGGCCAGGCCGTCATTCGACCGGTGTCCCAAGTGCCAAGGCCCTTTGTATTCCGGCTATCTTTTTTTCTCGACCTTTCTGAGATGGTGTGACACAAAGCCATCCCGCTGGCACGGCCTCTCGGGCAGTCTGGTCGCCGGGTCAAACTGGTGGCTGGCGTTCCGGAGCACAGAGGCGCTGCAATGCCCCAAGTGTCGGTTGATTCTCCTCCAGCCAGATGATAAAGGGGGACGCTCATGACCACCGCACCGGTCGTTCCGACAGGGCCCTCACCCGACGCTACCGGAGCGCCGGGGACCGCCAAGACGGCGGGTCTCGCCGTGGCGAGCCTGGTGGCGGGCATTCTTGGCTTGTGTACGGCGGGCCTGGGAGGCATCGCAGGCCTGGTCCTGGGGATTGTCGCCCTGAGGAAGATTGGCCGCAGCGGCGGGGCATTGCGCGGCCGCGGCCTCGCCATCGCCGGCCTCATCGTCCCCGTCTGCACGCTCCTCGTGTGGGTGGTCGTGGCCATCGTTCTGGGCGTCTCGGCATTTCTCGTGGTTGTCGAGAACCGCCCCCTGGAAAGCCAAGTGATTGATGACTTTAAGTCTGCGGTGGCCGAAGCCCCTCAAGCGGCCGCTGCTTCGCAAGCCGCGACACCCGCCGAGTTGACCCTGGATCTGGGCGGTGGCGTCACGATGAAACTGGTCCTCATACGCCCGGGCAAGTTCATGATGCACTTATGGGAATACACGCACCACGAGGTCACCATCTCCAAGCCCTTCTACATGGGCGCGACGGAAGTCACCCAGGCCCAATACCAGGCGGTCATGGGCACGAATCCGAGCTGGTTCAAGGGCGCGACCAACCCCGTGGATGGGGTTTCCTGGAACGATGCCACTCAGTTCTGCAAGAAACTCTCCGAGAAGACCCACCAGATCGTCCGCCTACCGACCGACGCCGAGTGGGAATACGCCTGCCGCGCGGGCGCGCAGACCGCGTATTCCTTCGGCGATGACCCGTCCGCATTGGGCGACTATGCCTGGACCTACGGCAACAGCGGCGGGACGAGGCACCCGGTAGGCCAGAAGAAGCCGAATGCCTGGGGCCTCTACGACATGCACGGCAACGTCTGGGAATGGTGCGCGGATTGGTTTGGCGAAGACCCGAAAGGCGCCGTCACGGATCCGTCCGGTCCTGCAACCGGGACACTGCGGGTGCAGCGGGGCGGATCAGTAGGCAACCCCGATGACGACGTCCTCTCGAACGCCGTCCGCGCCGGCAACAGCCCGGAAAGTCGCCTCAGCTGCAACGGGTTTCGTTGTGCCATGACTCTTCCTTGACCTTTGCCCTTTGGCTGCTTCGCCCTTTGCTGTTGCCAGGGCCACACTATTGGCCGTCAGGCGTACTCCTTATCGATCCGCACCTGACCGCAATCCAAGCACCGGCACCGGCGGCGGATGATTGAACTGTAGGGCGTGCCGTCGGCGCGGAGGCCAGGGCATTTCCCTGGCACGGCAGCGGTCAAGCCACGGCAGGCTTGCCCTGCCAGGGGCGTGCCGCCGGCCACGGTACGGGCCGCAGCCGTGCCAGGGTGGCCTGACGGCTGGACCATCCGGCCCCAGTACTCGCTCCGGCGGGAACTGCCGCACTTGGGGCAGGCCTCCTTCGCCGCCCCGCCAGAGTAGCACGGGCTACGGCGGCCGGGTGCGACCGCTCCACGACCACCACGTCCACCGCGTTCTTGCTTCCCTTCAGACGACCAGGACCATGCTTTACCATCGTCGGTTCTCCTATTAAGGGACACGTCAGCCACACATCAGCGCCACCGGGACGGCCTCCGCCAAACTCTGTGCATGGCAGAAAGCGCCACGGATAAGGAGGCTGCCCTGGCTTGCATGGACAATTTCGCTTCCTGGCACGTCGGCGGAAGGAGATAATGCCCACGCCGCCGTGCCGACGGCTGGTCTTCGGCGAGAGGCGAGCCCGACGGGGCGCGGCAAAGGCGGCGAACGAATCCGCGAAGCAGAACCGGCGGCTGCTTGGCCTGCGCTACGCGGTGCCGGGCGGCATCAAGGGCGTCAAGGCCGGTGAACGCCTGCCGGGCGCTGACTGGATGGACGAGCGCGTCGATATGGTGATCGCCGTCTCCGACGCCGAGACCGTCAGTCTGCGGCTGCCGCCGGATGGCAAGGGCGAACTCGTCGTGACGCTGGACCGCGGCGACGGCGTTGCGGCCCTCCTCTCGACCACCGTGACCGGCTGGGAGGCGATCGAACTGAAACCCGTCGTGGACAAGCGCTACCTGGAGGTCACCCTCGTCGGGACGGTGCGAACGGCGGATAGCGGCGCCGTAGAGAATCTCGAGTTGCCGCCGCAGACGCTGGCGGCGCGGCTGGTGGCCGCTGCGGCACGCACACCCGACGATTCGGATAAGTCCGGCAGACCTCACGGATCGGACGGCGCGCCGACACCCCCCCGCATCCGCGTCACCGGTCCCGCCACTGTCGTCAACGAAATTGACGGTGCGGAGATGGTCTGGATTCCGGCGGGCGAGTTCCTGCGGGGATCGCCCGAGGGCATCGGCGGCGGCGACGAGCGGCCGCAGAAGAAGATTCATCTCGACGGCTTCTGGATCTACAAGTGCCCCGTGACCGTGGCGCAGTACCGCAAGTACTGGGAGGCGACGGGCAAGGAGTTCAAGCCGACCTGGGGACAGGGCATGCGCGCCAACCCGAAGGGCGAAGAAGGCCAGTACGCCGCGCAGACCAACTGGTACGAAGCCGCGGACTATGCGAAGTGGGCCGGGGCTGCTCTGCCAACCGAGGCGCAATGGGAAAGGGCCGCGCGCGGCACAGATGGACGCGAGTATCCGTGGGGCAACAAGTGGGATCCGGCCAGATGCGTCAGCATGGAGGAAACGGTTTACCGCTTCTCGCCGGGCTTTCGGCCTGTCGGCATGTATCCCGATGGGGCCAGTCCGTATGGGGCTCTCGACATGGCCGGCAACGTCTGGGAATGGGTCGCCGACTGGTACGCACACGAATACTACGCCGGCGCGCCCGACCGGAATCCCACCGGGCCCAAGACCGGGAGCCACAAGGTGCTGCGCGGCGGGTGCAGCCTGTACGACGAGCGATTCAGCCGGGCCGCCGCCCGCATGCCGATGCCGCCCCAAGTGCGCGACTGGACGCCGACCGGTTTCCGTTGCGTGATCGTCGCGCCTGGGCCGGCTCAGTGAGCCGCCCAAGAAACAGAGAATAATGCGGGGTGGCCCGCGCGACCCGCCGCATAACCTCAGAGAAGGCGGGCACGGAAATCGGTGGCCCACTACAGCGGGATGAGATGGCGTTCAGTCTTTCAGATTCTCGGACAGTTTGCGCCAGGCGTCCATGGAGCGGGCCAGGTGCTCGCGGGTGTCGCCGCCAATGCCGAAGCACTGCAGGCCGATCGGCCCCTTGTAGCCCAGATCTTTCAGCGTCTTCAGGAAGGCCGCCACGTCGAACGAACCCTTGTCCAGCGGCTGAATGTACCGGTCCCAGCCGGGCTTGTCGTCGAATCCATCGGCACCGTTGATCGAGACCGCCCACAACCGCGGCATGGCCCGCTTCAGCAGCGTCCTGTAATCGCGCTGCTTGTCAACCCGCAGCCAGTGGCACAGGTTGAACATCACGCCGACGTTCGGGCGGTCCACCTTCTCGGCCACACGAACTGAATCTTCAATCCGCTCCACCCAGGAGCCCAGGTGCGGGTAGAGCAGCAACTGAGCCCCGGAGTCGCGGGCCAAGTCCGACATCTCGCGAAGGACCTCGACCCCGCGCGGGTCGCCGGAAGAATCGGAAGGCTTCATGCCGCCAACCAGTAAGTCGAACTGCATCTGGCGCCCCTTCACAAGGGCCAGGACGTCCCTGAAACGCGGATCGTAGGCCGGTTTGCCCGGCCCGAGGTTCACCTGCATGGTGATCTGATACAACTTCAGGCCCGCCGCATCGAGGGTCTTCAGACGCTCGGCGACCTTGTCCAGCCAGATGTGGCCGACGCCGTCGTAGCCGAGTTCCTTGAGCATCACGGCCTGCTCCTCGAACGAACGCTTCTTTGCATCGTGCCAGTCGATGCAGAACGGGAAAAACGGATACGCTTTCTGCTCGGCGGCGATGGCCACGTTCCGCAGCGCCAACCCCGCCGCCACCATTACGAACACGGCAATGACGAGTTTCCGGTTCACGAGCAAGACCTTTCATTCAAGCACCTTCTGGAAAACGAGCAGGCAATCGGTACGCCCTCTATTTAACTGGGCCAGCCGCGGCAGGTTCCGGCCGGATGCCGAGGCCGAGTAGCGGGTGTCAGCGGGTGTTTCATGCGATAACCAGATGACGGATTCCGGCGAGAAGGCCAAGCGTAATGAAGTCTTGGGAGCATCGACGCTTGGCCTTTATCTCTCTCCTGGCCGGTGCGCGGGTCAAGGCTCCGGCGGCCCACTCCCAAGTGTGGACACAGACGAGCCTGGCGAGGGCGATGACGTGGAGCATGGCGGACTTGACATGACGGCTCCAGTGATCGGGTAGAAGCAGGTTCGGGCAATCGTGGTTCTCGGGCAAATCAGCCTCCGAAAGAAGTTGTGAGTAGAAGACTCGGAGGCTACCATAGGTGCGGCCATCCGATCACCGCAAACGAACGGAGACTCTCGCGTGAAACAGACAACCTTCCGTCCCATGAACCGTCGGCAATTTCTCAAGAGGTCCGCTGCTCTCGCGGGCGTCCTCGGCTTCCCCGCCATCGTACCCTCGTCGGTCCTGGGCCAGGCGGGCACGCCTGCGCCGTCGAACCGGGTGGTGCTCGGGTGCATCGGCATGGGCATCCAGGGAATGGGCAACATGAGGACCTTCCGCGCGAACTCGGACGTCCACGTGGCGGCCGTATGCGACGTCCACGAGGCGCAGCGGCTCGCCGCCAAGCAGTCGGTCGATGACGCGTACGACAACAAGGACTGCGCCGCGTACAGGGATTTCCGGGAACTGATTGCGCACAAGGGCCTCGACGCCGTCCAGATCACCGCGCCCGACCACTGGCACGCGCTGATTGCTATGGAGGCGGTCCGCCAGCGCAAGCACATGTATTGCGAGAAACCCATCGGCTGGAGTTTCCGGGCGGCGCTGGCCCTCCGCAAGACCGTCACGGAGAGCGGCATCGTCTTTCAGTTCGGGACGCAGCAGCGGTCCGGCGGCAAGTTCCGCCAGGCGTGCGAACTCGTGCGGAACGGCCATGTCGGGCAACTCAAGACGATCCTGGTGGGCGTCCCCAAGAGTTGGACGTGCCCAAAACAGCCGACCGAGCCTGTCCCGAAGGAACTGGACTACGACCTGTGGCTCGGCCCGGCCCCGCTGGCACCGTACTCGTACCAGCGGTGCCGCCCGCACACCCAGAAGGACGGGTGGAGCGTCTGGTATTGCATCTCCGACTACTGCATGGGAATGATCGGCAACTGGGGCGTGCACCACCTCGATATCGCCCAGTGGGGCAACGGCACCGACCTCAGCGGGCCGACTGAGGTCGAGGGGACGGGCGTTTTCCCCAAGGACCTCCTGACCGACGGCGCCGTCAGTTGGCAGATCGAGAACCGCTATGCCAACGGCGTGACGCTCGTGCACATGGACGACGGCACGGCCAAGAATCATCCGCTACAGGCGGGCGGGTACGGTCACGGCGTCCTGTTCCTGGGGACCGAGGGCTGGGTGCACGTTGACCGGGCGAAGATCGATGCCAACCCGGCGGCGGTCCTGAAGACGGCGATCGGCCCCAATGAAATTCACCTGTTTAAGAGCGACAATCATCACACCAATTTCATCGACGCCGTTAAGGGCCGCACGAAGCCGGCGGCGCCCATCGACATCGCCGTCCGGTCCGACACGCTCTGCAACCTCCAGCAGATCGCAATAAAGTTGCGGCGGAAACTGAAGTGGGACCCCGAGCGAGAGGCATTCGCCGGCGACGACGAGGCCACAAAGATGCTCGACCGGCCGATGCGGGCGCCGTGGACGATCTGAGAAGCACGTAGGCCGGGGCGCGCCCCGGCTTACATCTCAGGCGTTTCAGGAGACCGACCATGATCAGGCGTCTAAGGCCAGTTCTGGCGGCGATACTGCTTGTCGCGGCGGCCGGCGCCGCCGTCGCCGAAGCCCCCGCCGCCGAGCAGCCGCTCTTCGTCGGCTGGGCGACCGCCGATATCACGCCCCCCAAGCCCGTGGCACTCGTCGGGCAGTTCAATAAGCGCATCTCCACCGGCGTGCGCGACCCGCTGACCGCCACGGTTCTGGCGCTGGAGACCCGCGGCGACGGCGGCGACGGCAAGGAGCAGGCCGTCATGGTCTCCTGCGACCTCCTATGCATCACGCACGACATCCAGCGGCGGCTCCAGGAGAAGGTCGCGGCCCTGCTGCCGGACTTCGACGCCCGCAAATTGTTCCTTAACGCCACGCACACGCACACCGCGCCGGGCATCAGCGACGCGATGTTCAAGGGCCGGTATGACGTGAGCAACGACGCCGGGGTGATGAAGGCATCGGAATACGCCGATGTATTTCTTGATCGCGTCTCCAGGGCCGTCGCCGAGGCATGGGAGGGCCGCAAGCCCGGCGGAATGAGTTGGGGACTCGGCTACGCGGCCGTCGGATTCAACCGCCGCGCTCAGTTCGCGAGCGGCAGGACCGTGATGTACGGCAAGACCAATGCCGACGACTTCCTGG
>CAYGWP010000170.1:0-9270 GCA_964353455.1 uncultured Anaerolineales bacterium | reverse complement strand
CGCCGGGCCGAATGCCGTGTGGGCAGTCTGTCGCCCCGACACAGCAACAGACGCCGGAGGCGCGGTCGGAAACGCCACTTGACATCGGGCAGCCTTTCATGAATAGGCCGGGGCACGCCCCGGCTTTTCATCGAAGGACGTTCCGCCGTCAGTTCAGTCCGCAGTCGAGAAGCCAAATGACCAATGACCAAGCACCAATGACCATTGAAAAGGCACGAATGACGAATGCCCAAAGGCACAATCCACAATTTCTGCGGTCCGTTCGCTCCGCATTCCGAACTCCGCACTTGATGTTCCCCGATTTCCTTTGACCCCCGCCCCCCGCAGACGTATGTTTGCGCATGTCATCCGTCACGTCGTTGGCCGCGCCGGCGGCAACACCGCCGACACGGGCGCAGACTCTCAGGATGCAGACAAGTTCGCCGGTCATGCGAACTTGGGGGCGCCATGGCGAAGAAGCCCAAAGGGGAGGGCTTGGAATTGCGCGTCGCAGACGCCTACCGCAAGATGGGCGCGCGCAAGGTTGAGCATGATGTTCAGTTGGCGGGCAACCAGATCGACGTTTATGTCGAACAAGAGGCCCCAGACCACACCGTCCATCGAATCGCCATCGAAGCCAAGGACTGGAAGAAAGCCGTCGGCATCGGTGTAGTCAACGATTTCGCCGGAATCGTCAAACTCCTCCTGGACAAGCACCTCGTCCACGAAGGCATCATTGTCTCGGAGAAGGGCTTCACGAAGCAGGGCCGCGAGGCTGCCGCCACTCACGGCATTCGTCTGTTGGAGGTCGCCGATCTGGATGCCTTGGTCGCCCAGGCCGCCAAGAGAGAGGAGGCGGCAGGCGCCATAAAGTCACCCCACACCCTCCCCTCCCCGCCCGCCGACTTCGTAGGCCGCGACGGCGAACTCCAGAAACTCCACGCGGCCGTGGACGCGGGCAGGCAGGGCGTCATTATCTCGTGCCTCGGCATGGGCGGCGTGGGCAAGACCGCCCTGGCCCTACAACTGGCCCATGATATCAAGGAGCGGTATCCCGACGAGCGGTTGTTCCTGGAGTTGGCCGGCACGAGCGACCATCCGCTCACCCCCGCAGAGGCCATGGCCCAGGTCATCCGCGCCTACCGGCCGCCCCTCGAGAAACTGCCCGAGACGGTCGATGAACTCGCGCCGCTCTACCGCTCGGTCCTGGCCGACCGCAAGGTGCTGATCCTCGCCGACAATGCGGCCGACGACAAACAGGTCCGGCCCCTCATCCCGCCGCCATCGTGCCTGCTCATGATCACAACCCGCAATCGCTTTGCCCTGCCGGGCTGTCAGGACCTGGAACTTAAGACCCTGCCGCCGGACAAGGCCCGCGAGTTGCTCCTGAGGATCGCACCTCGTATCGGGGGGCACGCCGACAGCATCGCCAAATCGTGCGGCTGCCTGCCGCTGGCCCTCCGCGCGGCCGCCAGCCTCGTGGCCGTCACGGCCGATCTCGACCCCGGCCGGTACGCCCGGGACCTGGCCGATGAACGCACCCGCCTGGAGAAGATCGGCAAAGAGGGCGTGGATATGGGCGTCGAGGCCACGTTCAACCTGAGTTACGCCCGCCTTGCTGCCGATGCCGCGTCCGTGTTCCGCCGGCTGGCCGTCTTCCCGGCCTCGGCCACTTTCACGCCAGACGCCGAAGAGGCCGTCTGCGAGGACTCCGGCCATAAGCACCTCTCGGCACTTCTGCGGATGAGCATGGTCGAGTTTGACGAGACCAAAGGCCGCTACGGCCTGCACGACCTCGTCCGCATCTTCGCCGACCGCAGGCTGACCGACCCCGCCGAGCGCACGGCCGCCCATCGCCGCCATGCCGCACACTACGGCCTCGTGGCCGAATCGGCCGACAAGGTGTTCCTGGGCAAGGAACCGGACTCCAACGTCCGCGGCCTGGCCCTCTTTGATCGGGAGTGGGAAAACATCCATGCGGGCCGGCGATGGTCCGCCGCCAATGCGGCAGGCGATGCCGAGGCCGCGCGGCTGTGCAGCGCGTACCCCAATGCGGCCGTGTACTGCCTGTTTCTGCGCATTCATGCACGAGACTGGATTGGCTGGCTGGAATCGGCCCTGGCCGCCGCCCGGCGTATCAAGGAGCGCAAGGCCGAAGGCATCCATCTGGTCAATCTGGGCATCGCCTACGCGGCCCTGGGCGAGACCCCGCGCGCGATTGAGTTCTACGAGAAGGCCCTCATCATCGACCACGAGATCGGCAACAGGCGCAGCGAAGGCAACGCCCTCTGCAACCTCGGCAACGCCCACATGAACCTGGGCGAGACCCGCCGCGCGATTGAGTCTTACGAGAAGGCCCGCACCATCCACCGCGAGATCGGCGACAGGCGCGGCGAAGGCGCCGACCTCGGCAACCTAGGCATCGGCTACGCGGCCCTGGGCGAGACCCGCCGCGCGATTGAGTTCTACGAGAAGCAACTGGCCATCGTGTGCGAGATCGGCGACAGGCTCGGCGAAGGCGCCGCCCTCGGCAACCTGGGCAATGCCTGCGCGGACCTGGGCGAGACCCGCCGCGCGATTGAGTTCTACGAGAAGCGCCTGGTCATCGCCCGTGAGATCGGCGACAGGCGCGGCGAAGGCATCACCCTCTGGAACATGGCCCTGGCCCTCGATGAGTTGAATCAGCGGCCGGAGGCCATACGCCGGGCCGGAGAATCACTGGCCATCCGGGAGGCCATCGAGGACCCCGACGCCGCGAAGGTCCGCCGCCAACTCGCCGAGTGGCGGAAGGCGTGAGCCGTGCCAGGGCGCAGACCTCGCCGAGGCGGGCCAGCGGCAGGTGGGGTCCCAATGGACATTACTTTTACAGGATTCGCCCGTGCCGTGTCCCTCCAAGCCCCGGCGGGGCGGAAGATGGCAGGCGCAGCGCGGCGGGCTACAGTCAATCGTGAACTGCTCTATAGCGGTTTAACGTTGCGTGTTCGCGCGGCGGGTCTCCGGACCCGCCGCGCTCTGCCTAACGTTGCGTGCCGCGCGGCGCCTGAATCGCGCCTACTTGGCCGTCTCCAGGAAATCGGCCGCAAGGTTGGCCAGGGAGCGGACGCCCAACTGTAGCGCCGCCTCATCGACGAAGAACTTGTCGGAGTGGCCTGCGGCCGCTTTTTTGAGGTCAACGCCGCCCGGCGTCACGCCTATGTGGAAGTAGAACCCCGGTATCTTATGTTGATAACATGAGAAGTCCTCCGCCCCGGTGCTCTTGTCGCGGAGGATGACGTTCCTCTCGCCGGCGACCCGCTTGAGGGTGGGCAGCATCTTCTCCGTAAGTTGCTCGTGGTTCACCGATATCTCGTAACCTTTTCTTATATCGACCTCGGCGACGGCCCCGGCGCTCGCGGCGATCATCTCGGCCGTCTGCCTGATCCGCCCGTGCATCTCTTCGCGCATCCCCTGGTCGAACGCGCGGATCGTGCCCTCCATCTCGACTTCGGCCGGAATGATATTGTAGCGGTTGCCGCCGTGAATGCTGCCGATCGTGACCACCACGGGTTCCTTCGTCAGATTCATCTGGCGGCTGACTATGGTCTGGAGCCCCAGGACGATCTCGGATGCAACCACGATGGGGTCCACGCCGCCCCAGGGCGCGGCGCCGTGCGTCTGCCGGCCCCTGACTTTGATATGCAGTTTATCGGATGATGCCATGACAGGACCGGGACGGTAGGCCAACTGGCCCGTGTGGTGGTTGGAACTGACGTGAAGGCCGAAGATGGCGTCGGGCTTGGGATTTTCCAGGACGCCCTCTTTGATCATGAGTGCCGCGCCGCCGTCCTCGCCTTGCGGAGCGCCCTCTTCCGCCGGCTGAAAGATGAACACGACCGATCCCGGAATCTGCGGTTTGAGCGCGGCCAGGATTTCCGCGACGCCCATCAGGATGGCCACGTGGGCGTCATGGCCGCAAGCGTGCATGACGCCCGTCTGTCTGCCTTCGTATTCGGTCTTGACCTGGGACCGAAAAGGCAGGTCGAGCGTCTCGCTGACAGGCAGGGCGTCCATGTCGGCCCTCAAGGCGACGACCGGGCCGGGCCTGCCGCCCCTCAGGAGCCCGACAACCCCGGTGTGCGCCACGCCGGTCTTCACGTCCAGGCCGAGGCGCTCCAGATGCTCGGCGACAACCTTGGCGGTGCGGAACTCACGGTTGCCCAATTCGGGGTTCTGATGGATGTCGCGCCGCCACGCAATCACCTTGGGCTCGACTTCCTTTGCCAGGCGATCTATCTCGGTCGCCAGGGCGCCGGCCCCCTGTGTCCACGAGGCGGACGCCGGCAGCATGCCAACCAGAACCATCAAGAAGAGTTTGCGATACATTACACACCTGCATGACAAAAGGGGGGAGAAGGCGATGAAGCCGCGCCCGGCATCCATCTCACTTCCGCTGCCAGCGGTCCTTTTCTTCGAGCACGGAGCGCGGGCCGTCGCCGTCGAGCCACGACCGGGCGGCGGCGTCGCCGCGCAGGCAGGCGTCCCAGAACGCTGTGGAGAGCGCCAGCACGGCCCGGTGATGATTCGGGTTCCGGGCCTTGCTGTCGCCGGGCAGGGCGCGGTCGGCGAACGCGGAATGCTCGGCGTCGTAGAGGACCAGTTCGTACTTGCGGCCGGCAGGCAGGTTCGGGAACACGTTCAGCCGCGAGGCGACGTCGGCATCGCCGATCACGGCCACGTCCTTCGTGCCCGTCATCAGCATCCACGGGATTTTGACCGAGCCGAAGGCGGCCGCCGCATCGCCCAGGCGCGGGCTGCTGGGGCTGAAGGCGATGGCTGCTTTTATCCGCTGGTCGGCGTAAACCGTGCCGCGCCCGGCAAACGACTGGCCGCTGACGGCCTGCGTGGTCACCGCGCCGAACGAGTGGCCCGACATGCCGATGATCGAGGTATCGAGCCGTCGAAATAGTTTATGGCCTTCCGCGCGATTCCAGGCCTCAAGTTGGTCGAGAACCGCCGGGACGTCCTTGACCCGAAGCAGGAAGTTCGCCGCGGACGCCGCCCCTTTCATCGCGGCCATCCGTTCCGTGAGAGGCGCATCCTTCCAGACGGAGTCGTCGCTCCCGGGATGCTGGATGACGACCGCCGCGTATCCGCGGGCGGCCCAGTGTCTGCCGAGGTAAGCGCAGCCTTCGCGCGTGCCGCCGAGGCCGTGGCTGAAAATCACCACGGGTGCAGGCGATGCGCCGGCGGGCAGATAGGCACGGATGGGGATGTCGCAGCTCCTCGCCTGGTCGCGCACCGTGAAGTCGTCGTACTTGACTTCCGCAGGCGCAGGCACGCTGAGCGGATCGTAGGCGGATGCCGCCGGCCCCTCCGCCCCGATCGCACGCGAGCCGGCCGAGAAAGCGGCGAGGCTCAAGACACCCAAAGCGAATCCAAGACGGCGAAAAAGAAAAGGGTCCAGGACCCTGGCCCGCCAGTCCAGAGGGCGGGCGGCGGATGCACAGGAGACAGGAAGTTCGGTTGTCGGATGCCCTTGCACGGTCGGCCTCGCCCGCCCTGTGGAATTGCGGGGCAGGATACGTCGGCCGAGAGCGGGTATCAACAGAATTCGGCGGATCGGCGTCTGTCTGCGGTCACTTGACATTTGCCGCCGGCTTGTCCCATGCCGCGCGCCGCTGTATTATTAGTGCAACGCCACTTAGCGCGGCGGGTCTCCCGACCCGCCGCGCCGAACGGGCCTGCGAGCGCGCCCGCCAGTCCGTAGGGCGGGCCGCGCGGCAGGCTACAAGAAGCAACTCCCTGGGAGGCGAGACGGCCATGGAAACGGCGGCAAAGACGGAGACGCGCGGTCTTTGGCGGCGAGCGGGCGCGGCCGGCCTGAAGGTCCTCGGCGCGTTCGTCATTCTGGAACCCATCTGGATGCTCCTGCCCTTCGCGGGGTTCCTCTACGGGTCGGTCCTGCAAATCGAGAACCTCGGTCGTCATCCGAGCACGGCTTGGCTGACGCACTTCGTGTTCCCCGTCCTTACGCTCGGCTGGCTGGGTCCTGTCCTGGTGGCGGTCGGGTCCATGCTGTTTCTGGCCGGGGCCGGCCAGATCTACTGGGCGAAGATACGCAAGTCCGGGCTGGTGACGAACGGACTGTACCGCTTCGTGCGGCATCCGCAGTACATATCGCTCGTGTTGTTCGGCGCGGGGATTCTGCTGACCTGGGGCCGTGCTATCACGTTCCTGGCGTTCTGGCTCATGATGTTCCTGTACTACTACCTTGCCGGAAGCGAGGAGCGGACGTGCCTTCGCCTGTTCGGCTCGGCTTACGAGCGATACCGGGAACACACCTCGTTCATCATTCCTGGCGACAGGCTGCTGCGCCCGGTTCTTGCGAAGTTGCCCGCCCTGCGCCTGCCGGCGCCCCTGCGGGTGGCGGGGGCGTTTGCCGTGACGATGGGGCTGTGTCTTGTCTCGATCTGGCTGATTGACGTCATCAAGGAGCGTGTGCGAACCGTGCCGTACACGACGGCAACAGTTCCGTTCGGGCCGCCGCAGCAGGCGGCGCTCCGCCTGCCCGTCACCGGCGGCGAGGTCGCCGGCATACCGTTCGCCCAGGCCGGGCGGGTGGCGGTGGTCCGGGGACCTTGGCGCAACGCCTGGGCGACCGGCTTTGCCGAGCGGGTCCTGGAGCGGCTGCGGCAATCCAAGGCGCTCGATGCATTCCTGGCCTTCCTGGATGAGCCGGGGGGCGATGCGGCAATCATCTTCTGTGCCCCGTTCGAGCGGCCCCAAGAGCCCGGCACGCCGGGGATGCGGGAGGGCGGCGCCCCCGGAGGACGCGGGCCGGCGCCGGATCCCCTGGGGCCGGATCGCGCGCGGCTGGTGCTGATGCGATGCAGCCTCGCGCCGGGGGCGAGCATCGCCGATGCGCTAGCCGACAGATCGAAGCGACAGATTCGCGGCGCCTGCATCGCGCCGGTGAACCTGGGGCGCCCCGAGGCGGAGGACATTGTCGAGGGCGGCATCCAGAGGCCGGGGCCCGGCTTTCCGGGCGAGGAGCGCTGGGACTTTTTCCTGCGGCAACTCGCCGAGCGGGATGCCGCCGGCACTCCGCCGCCGTCCGAACCGGTTGTGCCGGGGCGGGCCGACAGCGGCCGGGTGGTGCTCGTGAACGCCCCGATCCTGCGGACGCGGCTGGAGCCGGCCTTCGCCACGGAGATCATGGACCGCCTTTGCGGTTCGGCCAGGTTCCGCGACCAGATGCGGAAGTCGGGTGTCGGCGGCGAGGTCGTGGCGGTGGCGTTCCCGAGGCCGGGGCCGAACTGGTATCGCGAGCACCACGGCACGCCCGAGATCAGCATCTTCGTGGTCCTGGCGCGGCTGCGGGGGGGCGCTGCACCCGACGGGTTGTTCGAGCGCGGCGGGCGCGAGTTGCTCGGCGCATTCATCGCAGACATGGATTTTGCGATTGAGCCTTCGCGGGACTCCGTCGGCGAGATCACCATTATCGGGCCGCGCAGAGACCTCGAGGAACGCTGGGAGTTCTTCCTGAGCGGCATCGGCGCCGGCGGCGAGGTCCATCCTTGACCATCTCACCCGTCCGAGGCACATCTCTAAAGCGGCTTAAGATTGAGTGTTGGCGCGGCGGGCAAAAAGAAAAGGGTCCAAGACCCTTAACGTTTAAACGTTTATTTAGAGCGTTTTAAGATCGCGTGGATACACTACCCCTTTGCGCGGCGGGTCTCCTGACCCGCCGCGTTGGGCACTTCATGTGTATCGGCGCGGCGGTTCAGGAGAACCGCCGCGCACCTAGGCAATCTTAAAACGCTATAGGGGTCCTGGACCCTTTTCTTTTACACCCGCGTGACAGCCATTTGCGTGACAGCCATCTTGCCACGGCGACCGAAGTTCGATAAGATGGCCGGGGGTGTAACCGGCAACTAAGGAGGTGTTCGATGGGAAAGATGGAAACAGCACTCAGGTCCGAGATCGGGCGTCTTGCGAGGAAGGAGATGCGTACGACGTATCTTCCGCTTGGCCGCGAGGTCCGCCGATTGAAGCGGACCGTTTCGGCCATGCGCAAGACGGTTGCGGTTCTCGCCAGGCTGGGGGCCGAGTTGCAGGCCCAGCGGACGGCGGAACGCGCGAGACTTGCGGCAGCGCCCGAAGCGGTCCAGGCGGCGCGGGTCTCGCCGCGCCTCGTCAAGAAACTGCGCAAGCGCCTGGGCGTCAGCCAGAGCGAACTTGCCTCGCTTGTCGGCGTGTCCACGAATTCCGTAGGTTTCTGGGAGCAAGGCAAGGCCCGGCCGCGCGGCCGCAATAAAGAGGCACTGGTTGCCCTGCGCAGACTTGGCAGGCGGGAGATAGCACGAATCCTTGCCGCAAAGGCCGAGGAGGCGCAGCAGCAACCCCGCCGCAGGAAGGCCAGGCGCCGCAGGAAGCGCAGATAACTCTTGCACGACAACTCTAGATTCGTCAATTGCTGCGCGGCCCGCCCGACGGCCTGGCGGGCCGCCCAAGAACGTCGCCGCGGCGACCGCGCACCCGAATAGGAGGCCAGGCATGTCTGAAAAAGCAGTGCATCTTAGTCGGCGGAGGTTTCTGAAGACCGCCATCCAGGCCGGCGCCATGCTCGCGGCGCCGTACGTGATTCCAGGCGCCGCCCTGGGCAAGGACGGCGTCGTGCTACCCAGCGAGCGGATCACGCTTGGCGGCATCGGCATCGGCAACAGGGGCGGCTACGACCTGGGATGCTTCCTCCAGGAGCCTGACGTGCGGTTCGTGGCCATTTGCGATATCAAGGCCGCCCGCCGCGAGGCCGTCAAGAAAATGGCCGACACCAAGTACGGCAACCAGGATTGCGCCACGTATCGCGATTTCCGCGAGTTGCTGGCCCGGCCCGACATCGACGCCGTGCTGATCGCCACCGGGCCGAACTGGCACGCGACGGCCTCAATCAACGCCGCCAAGGCCGGCAAGGATGTCTATTGCGAGAAGCCATGCACGAAGAACATCGTGCAGAGCCTGATGCTGGCCGAGACGTTCCGCCGCACCGGCCGCGTATTCCAGGGCGGCATGCAGCGGAGGAACCTCCCGCAGTTTGAGTTCGCCGCCGAACTGGCCCTGCGCGGCAAACTCGGCAAACTCCACACCGTCCACGCACACCCAGGCGGCATGGGAACCAGCAGCAGCGGCTGGCTCCCGGCGGAACCCGAACCGCCCAGGGAAGAGGTGGACTGGGACATGTACCTCGGCCCGGCGGCGTGGCGGCCGTACAACCGCGGCCTGATGAACGGTTTCCACTTCGAGAAGGGCGGC
>CAYGWP010000169.1:0-10087 GCA_964353455.1 uncultured Anaerolineales bacterium | reverse complement strand
GGTTGGACGGAGGTCCTTGTTGTCGTTTTTCCCCAGTACCCCCTTGACGCTCTCCGCGTCTCCGCGCCTCCGCGTGAGGCCGTCGTTGTTGCTTTCACCAGTATATCAATCTGCGTAATCTGCGTAATCTGCGGACAATCCGTCGTTGCCTTTGTCGTTTCCCCCCCGCTTCCGCCCCCCTGGCCCGGCAGGCGTGCCGTGGCCTGACGGCAATCAGATCTCCTGCCCGGCCCAAGACCGCCAAGTACGCCACTTCCAGGGGGTTGGCGTTCTTGGCGTTCTTGGCGTCCTTGGCGTTCTTGACAGCATCTCTTGCCGCAATCCGTCGGCGCACCCGCACTAAGAATGCCTTCAGTTTCGTGAAGAATCGATCAAGTTTAAGCAAGTTTCGCTTAGTTTCGCACAGTTTCGCATAGAATGCCCAAGTTCAGGGTTCAAAGTGACGCCACAGCGGCAAGGCACATTTAGCCGGTCGCCCCGGCGACCGCGTGTTGTGGTAACGAAGCACGGGTTGGCAAGCAACCCGTGGCACGTGATAGCGGCGGAATGACCGAATCGCACGGCTGCGGCGGCGGGTTTCAAGAAGCGGCGGCCAAAGGTTCCAGCGAGGGCCACGTGGGCGACGGGCCACTTCAATCTGAGACGATGCTCGGCGTGGTGCCGGTGTTCGTAAACGCCGGGGCCGCCCTGTTGCCGGCGATCGTGGCGGCCCTGGCGAGCGTCGTGGCGGTGTTCCTTAAGCCGCGCGAACTCCTGCGCGTGTGCCGCGCGCGGCCGCACATCCCGCTGCTGGTGATCGCGGTGGCGGCGGGCCTGTACTTCGGCATCTCGTGGCTGATGGCCCCGGCGGAGGGACGCAAGTCGCCGGCCGCATCGGGCCGGACCGACTGGGCACAGGTGGCCATCCGCATCCTGGAAGACCGCGAGCGTGCGAAACTGCTGGGTTCGGCCGCGAGCGCCCCGGCGGCGGCCGTGCCGGCCGCATCGCCCGCCAATCAAGGCCGGGCAATGATCTTCCGTGGCGACCCCGCCCGCACCGGCTACGGCGGCGGGGCGGCGCCCGTCAAACTTGCGGCCGCATGGCGGTACGGCGAGCCGGACACGATGTACGTGTCGAGTCCGGCGGTCATCGGGGGGAACGTCTTCGGGGCCTCGTGCCTGCTGGATCCGCCGGGGAACTACGGGTCGGTCTTCTGCCTCGACATCGCCACCGGCAAGCCGCGGTGGGTGACGCAGACGTTCCGCGACGCCAAGGCGGGCAAGGAGAAGGAATTCAAGGGGTTTTTCAGTTCGCCGGCGGTCTCGGCCGATGGCAAGTACGTGGTGATCGGCCAGGGGCTGCACGTGGATGCCGATTGCGACCTTGTGTGCCTTGAGGCGGCAACGGGGCGGCTTGTGTGGCGTGTGCCCACGCCGCTGCACATCGAGGGGTCGCCGGCGGTCGATGGCGACATTGCGGTGGCGGGGGCGGGGGCCATCGAGGGGCCGGACCACAAGGCCCGCGGGCATCCGGGCGTGGTGCTGGCCGTGCGGCTCTCCGACGGGGCGAAACTATGGGAGTGCCAGGTCAACGACCCGGAGAGTTCGCCGGTGATCGCCGACGGGGTGGTCTATATTGGCAGCGGGTTTAACGGCAGCGCGGTGGTGGCCCTTCGGACGGCGACGGATGAGGAGTTGAGGGGCCGCGGCCAAGACCGCATCCTCTGGAAGACCGCCACGCCGCACCCCGCAACGGGGGCGGTCACGCTCGCCGACGACCTTGTCCTTATCGGCTGCGGGAACGGAGACTACGTTTTTGCGGCGGCCGCCCCCGACGGTGCGGTCATCGCGCTGGACCGGAAGACCGGGGCCGTTCGGTGGCAGGTGAAGATGCCGGATGCGGTGCTCGGCCCGATTGCCGTCCGGGACGGGAAGGCGATTTGCCCCGTCCGCAACGGCGAGGTGGTGGCCCTGGACCTTGCGACCGGCGGCGAGCCGCGGATTCTCTGGCGGCAGCGGGTCAGCGGCCGGTCGCCGATCCTGGCGGGGCCGGGATTCACGGGCGGGCTGGTCTATGCGGTCAGCCAGGACGGGTACCTTGCGGTGCTGGATGCGGCGGACGGGAAGGTTCTGGAGAGGCACTACATCAATGCCGAGGGGAAACCGGGCGAACTCGGTCTGACGGTGAGTTCGCCGGCGGTGGTGGGCGGCCGGGTGTACGTGGGGAGCGAGACGGGCGGCGTATGGTGCTTCGTCGGGCAGGAGTCGCGGTGATGGGCGAAGGTCCCACGGTGCTTGGGCTTGGTGAGTGCCACGACGCCGGGCTTGTCGGCGGCAAGGCGATAAACCTTGCGCACTTGGTGGGTGCGGGGTTTCCTGTGCCGGACGGCTTCGTGGTGACGACGGAGGCGTTTCGGCGTGGTGCGGGGTGCGGCGGGGCGGTTCCGGCGGAGGTTCGGGCGGAGATTCTGGAAGCATACCGGCGGATGGGGTCGCCGGGGGTGGCGGTGCGTTCGTCGGCGACGGCGGAGGACCTTGCGGCGGCCTCGATGGCGGGGCAGTACGAGACGTTCCTCGACGTTTCGGGCGAGGCGGAGTTGCTGGACTCCGTTCGGCGTTGCTGGGCGGCCTTGGATTCGCCGCGGACACGGGCGTACCTGGCGGAGCACGGCATCGACCCGGCCTGTGTGGCGATGGCGGTGGTCGTCCAGCGCATGGTTCCGGCCAACGTGGCGGGTGTGCTTTTCACGGCCAATCCGCGGACCGGATCGCGCGAAGAGATGCTGCTGGAGGCGAGTTGGGGCCTGGGGGAGGCGGTGGTCTCGGGGAAGGTCCAGCCGGACACGCTCATCCTGGACCGCGCGACGGGGGCGGTCAAGTCGTGCACTATCGGCGACAAGGCCGTCTGGGTCGAGCCGGGCTCGCGGGCCGAGCGGCCGGTGCCGGAAGACCGGCGGCGCGCCGCGTGCCTCTCGCATGGCGACATCGGCAACCTGTGGCGGCTGGGGCTTCGGGTGATGGAGCACTTCGGGGCGGCCCAGGACATCGAGTGGGCCATAGGCGGCGGCGGCAAACTTTACCTGCTCCAATCGCGGGCCATCACGACGTTGGAGACGGCCGAGGCGTACGAGCGGCGGCTCCAGGAGACGCGGGCGGCCCTGCGGCAGTGGAAACAAGCGGGCCGCGGCGACTGGGTCCGGCACAACATCGCCGAGACGCTGCCGCACCCGACTCCGCTTGCGTGGTCGGTGGTCCGGCGGTTCATGTCGGGCGGGGGCGGGTTCGGCGCGATGTACCGGGCGGTGGGTTTCGAGCCGTCGGAGGCGGTGACGCGCGACGGGTTCCTGGACCTTGTGGGTGGGCGGATATACATGGACCTGTCGCGTGCGGGCGGCATGTTCTTCGAGGATTTTCCGTTCCGGTACGACCTTGGCCTTCTGCGGACGAATCCGGATGCGGCCCAGGGTCCGCCGACGGTGCCGGCAGGGTCGCTGCGGGCGCGGCTGCGGGTGGGGCGGAGGCTGCGTGGAATCCAGGTGCGGCTGGAGGCGCTGGCGGAGGACCTCGATCGGCAACTGGACGCGCGGATCATCCCCGATTTCCTGCGGTGGGTGGGCGAGGAGAAGGACCGCGATCTAGAGGCGCTCGGCGCGAAGGAATGGGTTGACCTCTGGCGCGCCCGCGAGCGGCGGGTGATGGATGATTTCGGGCCGCAGTCGCTGCTGCCGAGCCTGGTCGCGGCGATGGCAATGGAGCGGTTGCGGGAGTTCCTGCGGGAGCACTTCTGGGATGATAATCCGGCTTCGCCGCACTACGCCGAGGCAGGCCCGGAGGAACTTGCGAACGTGCTTGCGGCCGGTGCCGAGCCGGACCTGACGCTTCGGGCCAACGTGGGCCTGTACGATGTGGCCAGCGGGCGCGGCTCTCTGGAGGAGTGGCTGGGGGCGTACGGGCACCGTGCCCCGGAGGAATTCGACCTGGCCACGCCGCGGTGGCGGGAACGGCCGGAATCGGTCCGGACGATGGCCGCACACCTCTCGGGCGGGGCGAGTCCGGCGGCGATGCACGAGCGGCGGGCCGCGGAATCCGCCCGGTGCGCGGAAGGGCTTGCCGCGAGGCTCTCCGGCCGCGCGCGGGACGAGTTCCAGCGGCGCCTGGGCCTCGTGCGCCGGTACATGCGGTTCCGCGAGGACGGCAAGCACTACCTGATGATGGGGTACGATCTGCTGCGCGACCTTGCGCTGGAGGCGGGGCGGCGGCTTGGAATCGGGGAGGACGTTTTTCTGCTGGAGTTCGAGGAACTTCATGACGCCCTCTCGACGGGCTTTGCGCCGATGCATTTGCTGGAGCAGCGGCGGATGTCGCGCGGGGCCGAGGCGCGGCTGTCGCTGCCGGACGTTATCACGGGTGCGGAGATTGATTCTCTCGGCGAGCCGCCGCCGATTGTGGGCTGCGACAGGTGCGCGGCGTTCCCGCTGTCATCGGGCGTGGCGACGGGGCCGGCGCGGATCGTCTTTTCGCCGGCCGAGGCGGGGGACCTCGGACGCGAGTACGTCCTGGTGTGTCCGAGCACCGACCCGAACTGGACGCCGCTCTTCGTGAACGCCGCCGCCCTGGTGATGGAGATGGGCGGGAGCCTGTCGCACGGTGCGGTGGTGGCGCGTGAGATGGGGATTCCAGCAGTGGTGCTTTCGGGGGCGACGAAGCGGTTCCGCGACGGGGAGCCGCTTGTGGTCGATGGGACGAGCGGGGCGGTATCCCGCGCGGAAGTTGTAGTTGTAGGCCGGGGCGCGCCCCGGCCTACTGAGACTGACCCCCACGATACGCGCATCCCATATTGTCAGAGGCCGCCGGTGCCGGGGGCGCGGGAGCGGGCCGGCGGTATGCTGCGGAACGTGTTCTTCCTCGTGTGGGGCGTGTACCTGGTGGCGACGTTTGCGCTGCCGGCTGGGTGGGTGTATCGGCCGTCGCTGGCGGCGCTGGACGCGGCGCTGTGGCCGCTGGTTGCTGCGTTCGGCAAGGCCGGGGCGGTGGCTGTTCTGGCGGGGGGTCTGGCGGTCATCACGATGGCGGGCCAGCGGCTACTGACGGACAACCAGCGTCTGCGTGTGGCGAAGGCGCGGGCGGCGCGGCTGCGTGCGGAGGCGGGGGGTCTGCCGGCGGATTCGCCTCGGCGACAGGCGCTGCTGGCGCTGGCTGGCCCGGTTCACATGCGGGTCTTCCTGGCGGCGCTCGTGCCGATTGCGGTCATCCTCGGCCCGATGGTCATGTCGTTCATGTGGCTGCCGCAGCGGGTTGACCCGGCCTCGTGGAACCCGAGGCCAGGGGCCACGGCGTACGTGACGGCGATGGTCGATGGGGATTACCTGAAGCCGGTGACGCTGACGGCCGATTCGGGATTGGTGCTTGAAGCGGTGACGCCGGCGTCACAATCGCTTAAGCCCATCCGGGCGACGCTCGAGGAACTTCTCGCATCGTTCAAAGCCAGGCTTGAGGCTGGAGACTGGAGACCGGAGGGAAGACAGCAAACAAGCGAGGCTGTGCCTCCAGCCTCCAGGATCGCCGACCTCAGCGAGTACCTGAAGAGTCCGATACCCGCGCAGAACCTTTCGTGGACGCTCCGGACGCCCGCCACCGGCGGGGCGGGGCGGTTCGCGGTCTCGCTTGCGGCCGACGGGGCCGAGCAGGTGCGGACGCGCCTGGTGCTTGGCGACAGGTGGCCGCCGGAGTCCAAGGAAGACCTCGGCGACGGCAAGGGGCCGGTGCAGACTGCGCGGCCGGCCGGCATGGGGTCGCCCATCCGGCTGGTCAAGGTCAAGTACGTCGAGGCGAAGACACAAGGGGCCGATGTGTTCTGGGCGCCGCTGTTCTGGCGGGTCGCCGCGGCGACCTGGGATGCCGGCTGGCTTTCTCTTTACCTGGTCGTTTATCTTCCTATCATGTTCCTTTGCCGGTGGCTGCTTGGGGTCGCATAGCGTTTCTGTGAACCAGCGGTCTTGCAGGAACGCTTCTGCTCAAGGAGAAACCTATGTCAAGCGGGATTTTGAGAAGGGCATTCCTGGGCGCGGCGGCGGTGGGCGCGGGGTCGCTGGGCGCGCTGGCGGCCGGAGAGAAACCTGCCGCCGAGCCCGGGCCGGCCGCGCCTGTTGCGCCGGGCAGGGCGAAGGTCCGCATCGGCAAGGTCTATGCCGGCAAGGCTCGGCCCGGGTGGCCGATGGCCAGCGTGGATGTGGCGGCAGAGCAGAAACGGTTCGAGGAGCAACTGGCGAGGCTTGGGCCGGCGCTGGCCGACATTGAGTTCATCGACTGCGGCCTCGTTATGAGCGAACAAGAGATTGCCCAGGCCAAGGAGCAGCTAAAGGACGCCGACGGGATACTCCTCCTGCAACTTACGATGGGTATCAGCGGCGTGATCAAGAGCCTGGCGGACCTGGGAATCCCGGTGGTGCTTTTCTCGGAGCCGTACTGTGGCCACGAGTGGCACATAATCGCATCGCTCCAGAAGCAGGGGAAGCGGATCGATTGCTGGGCGTCCAGCAGGTTCGAGGACATTCCGGCGGCCATCCGGCCGATACGGGCCATCCGGCGACTCAAGGATGCGAAGGTCCTTCACGTAAGCCAGAGGCCGGCCGATCCGAAGTACGTTGAGGCGATGAAGGCCAAGTTCGGGACGCAGATCAAGTCGCTCGGCCTGCCCGAACTGGAGGAGGCGTACAAGGCGGTGCCGGCTGCTGCTGCTGCCGAGGACGCCGAGCAGTGGATCCGCAATGCCGAGAAGATCGTCGAGCCGAAGAAGGAGGAGATCGTCAAGGCGTCGCGGATGGCCCTGGCCCTGAAGAACCTGGTCGATGCCGACGCGGCCGATGCCATCACGATCAACTGCCTCGGAATGGGCCTGATAGACCGCGACATGGCGTACCCGTGCCTGGGGTTTGCGCGGCTGAACAGCATCGGCCTTGGCGGCATCTGCGAGGCCGACCTCAAGTCAACCATGACGCACCTCGTTTTCAACTTCCTGGTGGGTAAGCCCGGCTTTGTGACCGACCCGTGCTTCGACTATGCCACCAGCACTATCCTTCACGCCCATTGCGTTGCGGCGACTCACATGGACGGTCCCGGCACGCCGGGTCAGCCGTACTTCATTCGCAGCCACCTTGAGGACAATCGCGGGGTGGTGCTCCAGGTGAAGTTGCGGACGGGCGTCCGGGTGTCGATGGCGCGGCTGATAGGCGACGACATCATGCTCTTCTCGACGGGCGAGGCGGTCGATAGTCCGCTGGTGGACCGCGGGTGCCGCACGAAACTGGCAGTCCGGGTCGAGAACCCGGAGCGGTTCCTCGAGAACTGGTCTTGCGGGCTGCACCGGGTGATCTTCTACGGAGACCACACGCGCGACATCCAGCGGTTCTGCCGGTTCATGAACCTGCGGCTGCTGCGCGAGGGTATCGACGATCTGCGTGAAGTTCCGGGCCTGGAGTGGAACCCCAGCGTACATGCGTGATAATTCCTGCGTCGGGGCGTGATAAACGAGAAGGAGGAACTCTAATGTCGATGAAGCGGAGTAAGTTGTCTCGGCGGCGGTTTCTGAAGGGGCTGATTGCCGCGGGGGCGGCCATCGGGTCACCGGCCTATGCGGCAAAGGCGCCGTCCGTGGTCCCGGCCTCAGCGATTGGGGCCGGGGAGCGGCCTGCTCCGAGCAACCGGAGGACCGTCGGCTGCGTCGGCGTGGGCGGCCGCGGGTCCGGCGACATGCGCGGGTTCCTCAGTTTCAGCGAGGTCCAGGTCATCTCGGTCTGCGATGTCGTGAAGGCCAAGCGCGAGGCCGCCAAATCGACGGTTGACAATAACTATGGCAACTCCGATTGCACTGCGGTCAACGACTTCCGGGAGATCGTGCACCGCCCCGACATCGACATCGCGATGATCGGCACGCCCGACCACTGGCACGCCCTTATCTCCATTGAGGCGATGAAGAACGGCAAGGATGTCTTCTGCGAGAAGCCCGAGACGCTGACGGTGCGCGAGGGCCGGCAGATGGTGGAGGTGGCCCGCAGGTACGGCCGCGTGTTTTCCGGCGGCAGCCAGCGGGTGTGGGAGGACTACAACTGGTTCCACCGCATGGTGCAGGGCGGAGCGATCGGCGATGTCCAGGACGTGTACGTGAATTGCGGCGGCCCGTCCTCGATCTGCAACCTGCCGGAGGAAGCGATCCCGCCGGGCCTTGACTGGGACCTGTGGCTGGGTCCCGCGCCGTGGTCGCCGTTCAACCCCGGTCGGCTCGGTTTCCGGCCGTGGCGGGATTATTCGGGGGGCGGCATGACGGACTGGGGCGCCCACGGGTTCGGCGGGGCCCTGTTCTGCTGCCAGTTGCAGAATACGGGGCCGGTCGAGGTCATTCCGCCCGGCCCGGAGTATCCGCAACTGACGTACAAGTTCGCCAACGGTATCAGATTCCATCACACCGGCGGGTGGGGCGGCATACTTTCCATCAAAGGTTCGAAGATGGAGATTCCGGACCGCGGCGGCGGGGGCAAGAGGGTGCGGGGCGAAGGCGCCCCGAACATGAACATTCCAAACTACAAGGGGCGCGGCGGGCTGATCGGCGATTTCATCCACTGCGTCGGCACACGAGAGCGGCCGTTCCGCGACATCGAGGTTGCGCACCGCACCGTCACGGTCTGCCACCTGGGGAACATCGTCTATGCCCTGGGCAGGGCGATCAAGTGGGACCCCGTGAAGGAAGAGATCGTGGGCGATGCGGAGGCGAGCCGCTGGTTGGATCGGCCGAAGCGTGCCCCGTGGCGCATTTAGGCCACTGAAAGTCCCTTGCAGGCGGGGCGCCTCGGGAGCATAATCGCCGCAGGTGAACACGCGAAAAGGAGCCGCACCATGTCCGAGACTACTTCCGACACGAAATCCCGTATGAAGCGACTGACCCGCCGCAACCTGCTCCGCGGCGCCGTGGCCGCCGCGGCGGCGGCGCCGTGCGTCATCACATCATTCTCGCTTGCGGCCAGGCCGGCCGACCAGGGCGGCGGCGGGCCGAGACCGGCGCCAAGCAACCGCCTGGCGATGGGTTTTGTCGGCGTGGGCGGGCAGGGCACCGGCGACATGGGCGGGTTCCTGGGCTTCGAGGATATCCAGGGCGTTGCCGTCTGCGACGTGGACCGGAACCATCGCGAGAGGGCGAGGAACCGTGTGGATGAAAAGTACGGCAGCCACGACTGCGCGGCGGTCAGCGATTTCCGCGAACTCGTGACGCGGCCCGACATCGACATCGTTTTCTGCGCCACGCCCGACCACTGGCACGCCCTCGTCACCATCACGGCGATGAAGAACGGGAAGGATGTCTATTGCGAGAAGCCGGAGTCGCTGACGATCCGCGAGGGCCGCGCGATGGTCGAGACCGCCCGGCGGTACGGCCGCGTGTTCTCCGGCGGCAGCCAGCGCGTCTGGGGAGACTACAACTGGTTCCACCGGATGATCCGCGGCGGGGCGATAGGCGAGGTCAAGGAGGCGTGGGTGGGCTGCGGCGGGCCGTCGGACGAGATGATCCGCCCGGCCGAACCCGTGCCGGAAGGCTTCGACTGGGAGATGTGGCTCGGCCCGGCCCCGTGGCGGCCGTACAACAAGAACTACCATCCGTTCAGTTGGCGCGGATGCCGGGACTTTTCGGGCGGCGGCATGACCGACTGGGGCGCCCATAACTTCGGCGGGGCGACCTTTGCCATGAACCTGCACGAGACGGGCCCGGTTGAGGTCCGTCCGCCCGATGGCAAGGACAACCCGCTCCTCACCTACATCTATGCCAACGGTGTCATCATGCATCACGGCGGCGGGTGGGGCGGCAACCTGTCGTTCCGCGGCACCAAGGCCGAGATTCCCCCGCGCGGGGCCGGCAAGGCCGACAGGAACGCCCCCGCGCCCGACATCAGCATCCCGAACTACAAGGGCCGCGGCGGCATCTTCGGAGACTTCGTCCACTGCGTGAAGACCCGCGAACGCCCGTTCCGCGACATCGAGATAGCCCATCGGACGCTCACCGTCTGCCACCTGGGGAATATCGCGTACTGGCTCAAGCGGCCGATCAAGTGGGACCCGGTGAAGG
>CAYGWP010000168.1:0-1957 GCA_964353455.1 uncultured Anaerolineales bacterium | reverse complement strand
CCGGTCCTGCGGTCGAGGCCGCGCCGCCCGCAGCCCCCGCCCTAACGGACTGGCGGGCGGTCGAGGCGCCGGCCCCCGCCTCGGCGGGCGGTGCGCCCGTCGGCGAAGCGCCTGTGCCGCCCGCGCCCGCCGGGGCGGCCGAAGCGGTCGAGGCCCCGCCGGTCGAAGAAGGCCCCGCGGCCACCGAAGAGGAACGCGCCCGTCGGGAACGCAGACCGCCGCGGCCGAAACTCGCGCCGAAACCGAAACTCGCGCCGCGGCCAAAACTCGCCCCGCGGCCAAAGCCGCATCCACAGGCCGTCTCGGAGGTCGAAGCCCCTCCCGAACCTCATCCGCAGGCCGCCGGCATCGGCGTCTCGAAAAAAAGGGAAGCCGCCAGACGCCCCGAACGCGGCAAACCGAAGGCCGCCGCCAAGGCCGTGCCCGGCGCGCCCGAGATGAAGGCCATAATCGAAGAGGCCGCCGTCGAGAAAAAGGGCGGCCGCAAGAAGGGCCGCAAGGCCGAGGAAGAGGAGGCCGAGGGCATCCGCCGCGCACAGGCGTTCCGCCGCCGCGAACGCATCCGCAAACGCGAGGACGCCGACGAGATCGTTCCAAGCGGCGAAATGGCGATAAGCCCCACCCTTGCCTCCGAACGCGTCCGCATCAGCCGCACAGGACGCACCATCATGACGCGGCCGTCGCGCCCGGTCCGCGCCCCTGCGGCCGTCGAGGGTCCCAAGAAGGCGGTGGTCGAGATGCCGATAACGGTCCGGACCCTCTCGGCCGCGCTCGGCCTGAAGGCCGGCGAAATCATCGCGAAACTGATGACCCGGGGCGTCTTGGCCACGGTCAACGATACGCTTACGGAAGAGCAGGCGATGGAGATCGCCCTCGGCCGCGAAATGGAACTGGAAGTCCGCCGCGAAAAACAGCCGGCCGACATCCTCCGCGAAATCGAATCGCTGCCCGACCCGCCCGAATCACTCGTCCCGCGGTCACCCGTCGTCGTCTTCATGGGCCACGTTGACCACGGCAAGACCAGCCTCATGGACTACATCCGCAAGGCCCGCGTGGCCGACGGCGAGGCCGGCGGCATAACGCAGCACATCGGGGCGTACCGCGCCAAGGTGGGCGACCGTTGGGTAACGTTCCTCGACACGCCCGGCCACGCGGCATTCACGGCCATGCGGTCCCGCGGGGCCCACGTCACCGACGTGGCGGTCCTGGTGGTTGCGGCCGACGACGGCGTCATGCCGCAGACCGAAGAGGCCGTCAACCACGCCAAGGCGGCCGAAGTGCCGATCGTCGTGGCCATCAACAAGTGCGACCTGCCGCAGGCCAACCCCATGCGCGTGAAGCAGCAACTGATGCAGTTCGGCCTCCAGGCCGAGGAATGGGGCGGCAAGACCATCTGCATCGAAACCAGCGCCGTCACGGGCGCCAATGTCGATAAGTTGCTGGAATCGCTCATCCTCGAGGCCGAGATGCGCGAACTCCGCGCCAACCCGGCCCGCCCCGCCGTCGGCGCAGTCATCGAGGCACAACTCAGCGAAGGCTTCGGACCCCTGGCCACGCTCCTTGTGCAGAACGGCACCCTGAAGACCGGCAACGTGGTCCTCGCCGGCACGGCCTACGGCAAGGTGCGGGCCCTGACGGACGAAAACGGCCGACGCATGGCCGAGGCCGGCCCGACCGTCCCCGTCCGCGTGGCGGGCCTGTCGGCCGTCCCCGAGGCTGGCGACCGCTTCTACGTCATGAAGACCCTCTCGCTCGCCAAGCAACTGGCCGGGGAGCGGCAGCGGCTTGGGGATCTCGACGATCTCGACCGGCCTGGGGGGATCGACGTCGAGGACGGCGGCAAAGGGTTCGTCGTCATAGGAAATCTGCGGCTGTTTGTGGCTGGCGCAGCCGGCGAGCGCTAGGCTTGAGGCCAGAAGAACCGAGAGGAGATACCGGGGTGATTGCGAGGGCTTCA
>CAYGWP010000167.1:0-1832 GCA_964353455.1 uncultured Anaerolineales bacterium | reverse complement strand
ACCGCGCTCAGTGTGGCGTTGTTCGCCCCTCTGCCCTTTTGGGAGAGGGGTGTGTTTGATGGGTGGATCAACGTCAAATCTTTCACCCGGCCTGCGGCCACCCTCTCCCGCAAGGGGAGAGGGTCAACGGCATGGTGCGTTAAGCACGTACGAAGCCCGCGGGTATGTCCGCGCGGGTCGGGGGTTGAAAGGCTTGCCCTGGTTGAGTAACATACGTCGGTCGCGTGGCGTGTCGCGGTGAAGGAGGTGGCGCATGCCGGTCCGAAACGTGTGGATGCCCGTGGCCGTGGTGCTTGCGGCGGCGGCGATGCTGTGGCCCGCGGGCCGGGCCGACGCGGCCGCCCCGGCCGGCAAGGGCTGGCCGATGCGCCAGGAGGGCGGGTACCTGGTCGTCGAGACGACGCATTACACGGTCCGCACCGACCATTCGGCCGAGATCGCCCAGGCGATCGCCAGTCAGCAGGAGGTCCTGTTCGGCCAACTGTACCAGCGCATGGGCGGCGTGAAGCCGGGCGTCGCGGTGCCGCGGCTGGAACTGCGGGTGCTGAAGACGGAGGAGAAGTACCTGGAGGTCGCCGGGAAGGATGCCAAGAACACGCAGGGCCAGCATTCGGAGGCCAAGTCGTGGCTGGTCGCATGGGGTCCGCCCGACAACCTCGATCAACTGTTCGAGACGTTTCGCCACGAGGGGACGCACCAGTTCGTGGGGCAGTTCATCGGGGCGCAGACCCCGATATGGCTGAACGAGGGCCTGGCCGAGTTCTTCAAGAACGCCCAGTTCCGGGACGGGAAACTCGTTATCGGCCAGGCGCCGACCATGGTGGTCAGCAGCCTCAAGAGGGCCGTCGCCGAGAAAAAGTTGATCCCCGTCGATAAGATGCTCACGCTGAAGGTGGACGACTGGAGCCTGGCAGTCAAAATGGAGAAGCCCGACGCCTTCATCCAATACGAGGAGGCGTGGGCGATGGTCCACTTCCTCGAGGGGGGCGACGGCGGCAAGTACCGCACGCCGTTCTGCCAGTACATGTACCACCTGTCGCGCGGCAGCAACTCGCAGCAGGCGTGGGAGAAGGCGTTCGGCGCAGGCACGGCGGCCTTTGAGAAGCGATTCATGGAGTACCTGAAGGACCTGAAGCCCACCGGCGGCATGGGCTGCCGCATGAACATGCAGGTCCTGGCGTACCTTCTGCTTAACATGCGCCGCGACGAACGTTGCGACAAGGACATCACGACGTTCCGCAACGCCGCCCTGGAAGGCAAGTTGGGCGAGTGGACGTTCACGGGGGCCGACGGCACGAAGATCACCACGGCCGACCACGAGTTCCTGAAGTCCATGTTCCGCTGCGAACAGGATTCCTCGAAGGGCGACGAGCCCAGTTACGAACTCGCGCCGGGCAAGGAGGACGAGCCGGCCATCATCCGATGCCGGCACCACCTCGGATACGTCCTCGAAACCAGGTACGTCAAGGAGGCCAAGACCGGCAAACTGAAGCCGGAAATAGTGGCGCTGCCGGCCGTCCAGTCGAAGTCGGCCCCTGGCGCGGGCGCCGCCCCGGCCGCCGCCCCCGCCCCCGCTGGAGCGAAAAAACAATGATCGACGGCGTACGGGTCACGCAACTGAAGGCCATACCGGACGAACGCGGACGGCTCATGGAAATGTTCCGATGCGATGAGCCGGACTTCCAGAAGTTCGGACAGGCGTACCTGACGACCGCCTACCCCGGCGCCGTCAAGGCGTGGCACTACCACAAGGTCCAGACCGACAACTTCATCTGCGTCCAGGGGATGATGAAGGTGGTGCTGTACGACCCGCGCGAATCTTCGCCGACGCG
>CAYGWP010000166.1:0-4825 GCA_964353455.1 uncultured Anaerolineales bacterium | reverse complement strand
AAATGACCGCAATCAAGCACAGCCGAGGGCGGCTGTGCTACAGGAACCGGGTTTTGAAACAGTTTCTAAACGAGACGCGCTCCTCTTCGAGTCGCGGCTAAACGAGGCTGTAAATCGGCAAGCCACAATCCACAGTAAATCATCCGTTGACGCCTCGGCCCGCGCGCGTTAGATTCGGCGCCGTAGAGCCGTAACCGGAACCAGCGCGCGAAAGCGAGACGGATACGTGCCCCAGACGCCCTTCGTTCACTTGCACGTTCACACCGAGTACAGCCTGCTGGACGGCGCCTGCCGCATCGGAGACCTCGTGGCGGCCGTCCGCGAGCAGGGCTGCGACTCGGTAGCCATCACCGACCATGCGAACCTCTACGGGGCGGTCGAGTTCTACCAGGTGTGCCACAAGGGCGGCATTAAGCCGATCATCGGCTACGAGGCGTACGTCGCGGTCGGCCGGCGCCAGGACCGCGAGACCATCCCCGGCAGCCAGGACGCCGGGTACCACCTTATCCTGCTTGCGGCGGACGAGCACGGGTACAGGAACCTCCTGGCGCTGGCGACGACCGCCTCGCTCGACGGCTTCTACTACCGGCCGCGGATCGACAAGAAGGTTCTGGCGGAGCACGCGGCGGGCCTCATCGGCATGTCGAGTTGCCTCCAGGGCGAGGTGCCCGCGCGGCTGCTGGGAGGCGATGCGGCCGGCGCGCGGCGGGCAGTCGATGACTACCGGCAGATACTCGGCCCGGAGAACTTCTACATCGAACTCCAGGACCACGGCATCGACGAGGAGCGGAAGGTCCGGCCCCAGATGATCGCCCTGGCGCGCGAAATGGGCGTGCCCCTCGTGGCATCCAACGATGTCCACTACATCCACGCCGATGACACGCGGGCACACGACGCCCTCCTGTGCATCAACACCGGCAAGATCCTCTCGGACGCGGGGCGCATGCGGTATAAGGAGCGGCAGTTCCATCTGAAGACGTTCGCGGAGATGCAGGCCCAGTACCCGGACGTGCCGGACGCCCTGGCGAACACGGTGGAGATTGCCAAGCGGTGCAACCTGGCGCTATCATTCAAGGATCGTCACGCGCCGGTGTATCCGACGCCGGCCGGCGAGACGCCCGACTCGATGCTCCGGCGCCTCTGCGAAGAGGGCCTCACGCACCGCTACGACAAGGTCACCAAGGCGCACCGCGAGCGCCTTGAGCACGAACTCAGGATTATCGAGGCCAAGAAGTTCTCCAGTTACTTCCTCATCGTGTGGGACTTCGTCAGGTACGCGCACGAGCGCGGCATCCCGTGCTCGGCCCGCGGCAGCGGCGTCGGGTGCATGGTGGCGTATCTGCTGCACCTCTCGACGGTGGACCCGATCGCGTTCGGCCTTCTGTTTGAGCGGTTCATGGACCCCAGCCGCAACGAGATGCCAGACCTGGACATCGACATCTGTCAAGACGGCCGCAAGGACCTCATCCGCTACGTCCGCGAGAAGTACGGCGAGCACAACGTGGCGCAGATCATAACCTTCGGGACGATGGCGGCGCGGGCAGCGGTCCGCGATGTCGGGCGCGTCCTCAATATCCCGCTGCCGGAGGTGGACCGGATCGCCAAGAAGATCCCCGCCCAGCCCCTCCACATCACGCTGGACCAGGCCCTCGCGCAGGAGCCGGACCTGCGAGAGATGTACGAGCGCGAGCCGCAAGTCAGGGAACTCATTGACGTTGCGAAGCGCCTGGAAGGAATGGCGCGGCACGCATCGGTGCACGCCGCGGGCGTGGTGATCGCCGATGCGCCGCTCGTCAACTACGTTCCCCTCTGCCGCGTCGGCGACGATGTGACCACCCAATGGGACATGAGCGCGGTGGAGAAGGCGGGCCTTCTGAAGATGGACTTCCTGGGCCTGCGTACCCTGTCAACGATGCAGCGGGCCGTGGACCTCGTGAAGAGGCATCGCGGCGCGGCGGTGGACCTGGAGAAGATTCCGCTGGACGACCAGAAGGTTTTCGCGGTCTTCCAGCGCGGCGAGACGAAAGGCATCTTCCAGTTTGAATCCGCCGGGATGCGGGACCTCCTCCAGAAACTCAAGCCCGACCGCCTGGACGACCTGATCGCGGCCAACGCCCTCTACCGGCCCGGGCCGATGATCATGATCGACGACTTCCTGGCCCGCCGCCACGGCCGCACGAAGTACGCATACCCGCACCCGGTCCTCGAGGAGATCCTCGGCGAGACCTGCGGCATTATGGCATATCAGGAACAGGTCATGCGGCTGGTGAACCGCCTGGGCGACATCCCCCTGGAGCGGGCCTACAAACTCATCAAGGCCATCTCGAAGAAAAATCACGAGACGATCGCCGCCGAGCACGACGCCTTCCTGACCGGGTGCAAGAAGCACCGCCTTCCGCAGAAGGCGGCCGACGAAATCTGGGACCTCATCACGCGGTTCGGCGGCTACGGTTTCAATAAGAGTCACTCCTCCGGCTACGCACTGGTGGCGTACCGGACGGCGTACCTGAAGGCCCACTACCCCGTGGAGTTCATGGCGGCCCTGCTGACGTTCGAAATGGGCGACACCGACAAGGTATCGGAGTATATGGATGAGTGCCGGCGGATGGGCATCCAGGTGGCCCCGCCCGACATCAACGAGTCGGAGGCCGACTTCACGGTCGTCGGAGACCGCATCCGGTTCGGCCTTGCGGCCGTCAAGGGCGTGGGCGAGCGGGCCGTTGAGGCCATCGTGAAGGCCCGCAAGAAGGCCGGCCGGTTCCGCTCGCTCTTTCACTTCTGCGAGGCGACGGACCTGGGGGTCATCAACCGAACGGTGGTCGATTGCCTCATCAAGTGCGGGGCGTTCGACTCGACCGGCGCACGCCGCAGCCAACTTGCCGCTGTCTGCGACAAGGCCCTCTCCGTCGGCTCGGCCGCCCAGGAAGACCGCCGCAGGGGACAGTTGAACCTCCTGGAGTCGATGGCCGATGCGGCTCCGCCTGACGAGGAGGCCCTGCCGGACCTGCCGGAGTGGCCCGAAAACAAACTCTCGGAGTGCGAAAAGGAATCGCTGGGGTTCTACGTCACGCATCATCCGCTGGCCCAACATGCGGCGGCCCTGAGGCACTTCGCAACCGCCACGACCGCCGACCTGGCGGACATGCCGCACGATGCCGAGGTCGTCCTCGGCGGACTCGTCAAGAGCGTCCGCATTCTCATCACCAAGACCGGCCGCAGTGCCGGCTCGAAGATGGCCATCTTCGACCTGGAGGACCTGGCCGGGACGGTCTCGTGCGTCATCTTCCCGTCGCAGTACCAGGAGGCGCAGGACCTGGTGCAGACCGACCGCGTGGTGTTTGTCCGCGGGCGCGTGGACCGCCAGCGCGAGGAGCCGCAGGTCCGCACGTCCGAGATCATGGACATGGCGGAAGGCCGCAAGCAGTTCTCGCGGGCCGTCGTCATCCGCCTGTTCAAGGCGGCCCTGAGCGATGAACTCCTGATGGCCCTGAAGGAAACCGTCCTTGCGCATCCCGGCCCCGTGCCGCTCTACATCGAACTGGAGGATGAGTCGCACGAGCGGACACTGATCCGCGCGGGCGAAGAGATGGGCGTCTCAATGGATGAGACCCTCCAGCGCGACCTCGGCGACCTCCTGGGCGACGGCCACGTTGTCCTCGCCGCCAACGGCAGCGGGTACACCGTGAAGATTTGATGCGTGCCACGGCTCGCCTGGGGCGAGCCATGGTTTTCACAACGCACTGGTTGCAGGCAACAAGTGGCACATCTCCACTTCGGCGCCCCCTCAGCGGATCGACTTCTCCGGCAGTTGGGTCTTGATCCCCTCATCAATCGGCATCTGGTCCGGTAGCGCGCCGGTCGCGGCCTGGAGCCGCGCGAGTTCCGCTCGGAGTTCCGCCAGTTTGCCGGCCGCGGCGGGATCGTCGATAAGGTTGCGGGCCTCCAGCGGATCCTCCTTGATGTGATAGAGCTCGGCCTTGTGGCGGTCGGGGCCGCCGTCGCCGTGCGGGCAGTGCATGTACTTCCAGTCGTCGGTCCGCACACCCCGGACGTTGGGCGTGTAGGGGAACTCCTTTTCGTAGTTGTACTCGTAATACCACGAATGCCGCCACCCGGCCGCATCGCCCGCGACGAGCCGCCGCCAGGACTGGCCGTGGACGTTGGGCAGCGGCCGCGCGCCGCAGATATCAAGGATGCTGGGCGCAAGGTCGATGTTGAGGACCATCTCCGAGATGGCACGCGGCCGGCTGATGAGCGCCGGGTACCGCACCACCATCGGTATCCGGATGCTCGCCTCGTTCATCGTGCGCTTGTCGATCATGCCGTGCTCGCCGAGCATGAAACCGTTGTCGCTCGTGAACACGATAAGGGTATTGTCGAGTTGCCCCGTCTCTTTCAGGGTCTCGTAGATGCGGCCGACGCTGTCATCAACCGAGATGATCGTCGCCAGATAACTTCGGACGAAGCGGGCGAAGTCGCCGACGGCCTCCGGTCGCCGGTCGGGGAACTTCTCGCGGAACCCGTACAGCGGCCCGTAGATGCCGTGCCACGTGTCGAGCCGCTGCTTCACCCAGTCGGGCTTATCGTCCAGCGAGAACGCCGACGGCGGGTACCGGACCTCGATACTATCGAAGATATGCTCATACTTCGGTTCCGGCTGGAACGGCCCGTGCGGGGCCTTATGGCCCAGGCACAGGGCGAACGGCTTGGAGTGCGGCCGCTTCAGCCACTCAACCGCCATGTCGGTGACCACGGTGGTGTAGTAGCCGGGCGGCGTCTCGCGGCGGCCGTTGATGTTGAATTCCGTGCCGACGTACTTCGCCTG
>CAYGWP010000165.1:0-10335 GCA_964353455.1 uncultured Anaerolineales bacterium | reverse complement strand
CGCGTTGACCGTGTTTTCGACCGCGCCAACGCGGCTTCGTCGCGCGGTGGGTCCGGAGACCCACCGCGCAATAGCCAAGTGGCGCTGTAGTACTAATTGCAGGCGAGCAAAGACCGCGCCGGACAATGCCGCGGCCGTCGTAATCCTCATCACTCCGGCGGCGCCTTCTCGAAGTCCGACTTCGAAACCCAACCCGCGTTCATCTGCTCGCCCTTCATGAACCGCTCGAAGAAGCCTCGCACCTTGTCGTCGGCGGTCGGATAGGCGTCGAAGACCCGGCCCTGGCCCAGCGCGCGCGGGTCCTCCTGGGCCTTGAGTTCATCGAAGAGTTGCCGCCGCATCTCGGCCTGCCGCGCTGCGTGCTGCGGCTTGCCGGCCAGGTTGACAAGGCAGTCGCGGTCGTCCTTGAGGTCGAAGAGTTCCTCCTGCGGGCGCTTGCCGAAGCACGCATCCCAGAACCGCTTCTTCTCCGGCACGAGCCGCGACCGCAGGACCGCCGTCTTAGTCGGGCCGCCGTCGGCGTCAAGGTACCCGGTCTCCGGGTTGCAGGCCGGCCATCGGGCCGGCTCGAAGTTATGCAGGTATAGCCAATCATCCTTGACCAGGCCGCGGATCGGATAGCCCTCGTCGTTGGGCCGGCCCACGTCATTCCGCTCGCGGCCTATGATGACGTGGTCGCGCGACGCGACCCCGCGGCCCCCTTTCCCGGAGGCGAACACGTCCATAAGGCTGCGGCCGGCGGCCGGCGCCATGCCGGTCTCGCCCCACGCGATGCCCGCCGCCTCCAGAAAAGTCGGCGCGAAGTCGATGAAACTGACGTAATCCTCCGACACTCGCCCCGGCCCGCGGATGCCGCGCGGCCACATCGCCGCCAGCGGCAGATGGTTGGCATCCTGATATGCATTTCCCTTGTCATGCGGGAAGGGCATGCCGTTGTCGCTCGTGGCCGCCACCAGCGTGTTCTCCAGCACCCCGCGCTTCGCCAGTTCCGCGATCATCCGGCCCAGGTGCAGGTCGAAGTTCTCGACCTTCACCGCGTAATCCAGCATGTCGTTCCGCACCGCCTCTTCATCGGGCCAGCAGCCCGGCACGCGGTCGATATCCGCAAGTTTCTTGCCTCCCGCGGCCGCCCCCGACCCGTACTCGTACGGCCGGTGCGGCTCGCGGCATCCGTACCAGAAGCACCACGGCTTCCCCTCAGGCGCCTGGTCCAGGAAATCCTGGAAGTTTGCGGTGTAATCATTGGTGCTGATGAGTCTGACCGCCGGCTTGGCGGTTCGCCGGTCGAACGGCCTGCCGGTCATGGCCCGCTTGTTGCCGCCGGCATCCAGCGCAACGCCCGGCGCCCAGCCCTTGCCGGTGCATCCGACGAAGTAGCCGGCCCCCTCAAGCGCCTCGGTATAGACCTTGAACTCCGGCGGGAAATAGCACCAGTGGTTTGCCGCCGCCTTCAGTTGCCACGGATTCCGCCCGGTCAGGATTGCCGCACGCGAAGGGGCGCACTTGGCGTTCGGAGTGTAGGCCCGCGCGAACAGGATTCCCTCCGCGGCCACGCGGTCGAACGCCGGCGTCTTGACCCACCGGCACCCGTAAGCCCCCGCGTGCCCGAACCCCCAATCATCCGCCAGCGCAAATAGTATGTTCGGCCGCGCCGCCGCCTTCGCCGCTTCTCCGCCCGCTGCCGCCGCGCCGCTCATCATCGCCGCCCCCATTCCCGC
The DNA here is from genome assembly GCA_964353455.1 of uncultured Anaerolineales bacterium. GTDB lineage: Bacteria > Planctomycetota > Phycisphaerae > FEN-1346 > FEN-1346 > CAYGWP01. Next base: position 8,617 of record CAYGWP010000165.1, on the reverse strand, counting down.
CGCGCACGCCCCTATAAACTCCCTCCGCGAAACCTTCGCCGCCCGCCTTGCAGTCATCGCCCGCCTCCATGCTGCTGCGCCGGCCAGGCCGGCGTTCAGGCAACGTTGATTTCTTTTTCCGCCAGTTCAACCCGGCTTCGGACCTCCGCCCCCAGGGCGTCCAGGATGCGGGCGGCCCGCTCCAGAGTGATGCCGTGATACTCGTTCCGCTCATCCCGCGAGACCTGCGTCTCATGCACGCCGAGTTTCTCGGCGAGTTGCCGCTGGGTCAGCCCGCGTGCGATACGCAACGACACGAGAAGCCGCCCCAGACCGTGAAGGTTGGCGATCTCATCGAATTCGCCTCGCTTGAGCCGTTCATAGCCCTGGACCTCTTCCTCAAGTTGCTGATCGAACGAGAGCATAGGGTCCAGCGCTCGCTTGATCTCGGCCGCCCCGAGACCCATGCCCTTGAGTTCGGCCCTTTGCCTGGCCAGCCGATCCTTCTCCTGGCGGATACGCTCAACCGCCTCTTTGTATTCCCTCTCGCTATGGATCATGACTTGCCTCCAACTGGTTTGCGGATCTTGACGATGCCGCGGGGCTTGCCGTCGCGCCTCGACCGCCGGAACGCCGAAGGGAATTCCATCTCGTTGCCATGCTCGTCTCGGATGCCCGATGGCTGGCCGGTAAAGTGGGGGTAGAGTTCCACGCGGTATTGGTGCCACATGGGAAGTTGCCGTTTGGGATAGCCCCGGCACGACCGGCGGCTGGATGGATCCCACGTCCATACCTTGTGCGGGTCAAGCAGGTTCAGTTCGCGCTGAAGTTCCCCCGAAGCCAGCCGCATCAAATCGCAGATGAAGTACCCGTCGATGTCGTTGGGATGGTCCTTGTCCTCGGCGAACGAGCCGTCAATGAAGACCTCCGTGACGTCCACCCGCCAAAGCTGGTTGACCAGAATCTCCAGGTTGTCCACCAGGTGCTTCCGCCACGGTGCGTCCCACGCGGGATGTGCAGCCGTCCGAGGCCCGACAACGAGCGCCGATTCACGCAACTCGTCGAGGCTGACCTCGTACTCGCCCGGCGGCAGCAACCCGTCGTCCGTGAAGTCCGGTATCTTTCGCATGGCCGCTTCCCCTGCTAGACATTATCGTCTATATTGACAATTAAGTCAAGTATGCCGCGGAGAATTCCGACACCGCCGCCGCGCTCACCATGGCCGCCCCCATTCCCGCCGCGCACGCCCCCATGAACTCCCTCCGCGAAACCTTCGCCGCCCGCCTCGCAGTCATAGCCCGCCTCCCAGTCCCTGCGCCGACCGCCCGTCATGCCGCGCCACCGCTCCCGCGGTTCATGACGTGCTGGCACACCCCGTCCGCCGACGCTCGTGCCTTGCCAGGCACGCATCCAAACCTACCGCGCCCGCTCCCGAAGAAGCCACGAAAAAGCAGAATGTCCCCTTTTCCCCCGACCTCTCGCTCCAGGAGGAAAATGCAAAGGGTCGGACGTGCGCCTGCGGTCGGTGAAGGGGTGGACCCATCGCGCGTCGGGATTTCAGGTGCTGGCTCCGCGCCATAGCAGGGCCAGCGCGGTCATGTCATCCTGCCGCGGGCGGAGGCCACGAAAGTTCTCGGCCCCCTGCGTCGCCCGTTGGACCACCTGCTGCGCAGATTGGACCGGTGCGGATTCCAGGGCTGCCTTGACCCCTGTCAGGCCAAACATGTTCCCCTTGCCATCCGCGGCCTCAGTAATGCCGTCGGTCACCACGAGGAGGCCTGTACCCGGCACCAACGTGGTTGCCTCTGCTGTAAATGATTCCTGCCAGAGGCCCAGGACTCCGTTGGCCGGCTGCGCCAACGAGGTCACACCCGCGTCCGACCCTACGAGAAGCGGAGGAATGTGGCCGGCGTTGACATACTCCACATGACCGCTTCTTGGGTCCAGAACCCCAAGGAATAGCGTGATGAACATACCCTCAGGCACGTGCTGGCCAATGTGGCGGTTCACATGCCCCATTGCCAGGGCTGGCCCCGAGCAGAACAGCGTAGCAACCCGCAGCGCGGCATGGAGGTTTGACATGACCATTGCTGCGGGAAGGCCCTTGCCGCACACGTCGCCCACCGCGAAGGCAACGCGCTCGTCCGTCAACCGCCACAGGTCGCAATAGTCGCCGCCGACCCACATGGCCGGCTCGTAGAAGATGGCGAAGTCCACTCCGGGGATATCCGCAACCGCCCGGGGGGTCAGCCTGGACTGGATCTGGCGGGCCAAGGACAACTGGTAGTCCAGGACGCGCCGCTCGGCCTTGGCCTCCAGTTGTTGAAGGTTCTTTCGGACCATTCGGACCTGCCGCGCCACGGCCTGCATGAATTCCAGCAGGTCCGGGGCGGCGGCAGGCAGCGGCAAGTCCAGGTAGAGCGCGTCGATAGGCCCAGACACCTCGCCCAGGGGCGCACACAGCACCGCGCGGGGTTGATGCGAGCCCATAAGGGTTAACGACAACTGCCCGTCGCCCGCGTGCACGCTCGTGGCCAGGACCGGTTGTCCTGAGGCTCGCACCGCCTCCAGCACCCGTCTGGACAAGTACAGGTTCTTTGCCATGGAGGCGGGCGCCGGGTCGAGCCCACCGCTGGACACCTGGCAGGTGAGCGTCTGGATGGCCTGCGGCAGCGGCTGCCCCGCGGCAGGGAGCCGGACGACGGCGGCGGCGCTGCCTTTCGTGCTGGCCAGATATCGGCAAATGTCCGTATAGAGGTCCGACATGCTGGTGGCCGCCTCCAGGCGATCCTCGATGCGGTTGAGTTCGTGCAGGCGATCGCGCGAGAGGACCGCATCCGGAGTCACCCCCGTGCGGGCGACCTCCAAATCCTGAGCCGGCTCGACCAGGAGTGTGGAGGTGGAGGGCTTGGAGTCCTGCGCGAGGGCTTCCTCGAACGCCTGGACGAGAGACAGGACGAACGGGCCGACGATGACCCTTTCGCCGGGCACCATGGCGTGCGCACGCACGCGCTGGCCGCCGACCATCACCCCGATCCGGCTCTGGAGGTCTTCGATGATCCACCGGCCGAACGGGTCCTGAAAAATCCTTGCGTGCTGCCTTGATACCAGGGGGCTGTCGAGCACGACGTCACAGGTGCTGCTGCGCCCGAGAACGATGCCCTTGGGTTCGAGGGGCACCTCGCGGGTCTGGCCCTTGCCGGTAATGGTCAGCGTGGCCTCTGCCATCGGCTCCTCCATCAGAAGCGCGACGCATCTTGCGGCGGGCTGCGCCGCAGCCCCGGATCGCGCGGCTCAGTCCCACATCCCCAAACCCACTATCTTCGGGGGCGGAAGCAGCCCCTCGGCGGCGCCGACGCAGGCATAGGCACGCACAGCGGGGTCGGTCAGCGAGTCCACCCAGGCCCGCAGCGTCGCGAGATCGCCCCTCCTTGCTTGGCCCTCGGCAACGGCCTGGTATGCCCGGTCTCGCCACTCGACGGTGGCGATGGCCTCGGCGGTCGCCCTGGCGCCGTTGTAGTCGCCAGCCTTGGCTTGTGCCGCGGCAACATACCATGCTGCAACATCCGCGCTCTTGGCCTCCCGTGGTATGAGGGAAGTCGTCTCCTTGGCGCCCACCACGTCGCCCTTCTCGGCCTGACGGCAGACAACATAGGCCGACACCAGCTTCTCGTTGTAGCCAACGCTTGCAACAATGGGCCTGATGAGTCTCATCGTCGCTCGCACGCCGTCGAGGTCCCCCGCGTCCGCCTGGGCCAAAGCGATTCCGCCGTAGGCTTCGCCCCTCTGCTTCGCATCGGTGATCGCGGGTGCGGCTATCAGGGCGGTCTGGATGGTTTCCAGCGCCCCTGGGGCGTTGCCGCACAAGGCCTGCCACCGGGCAATGTCAGCGTACATCCAGGTTTTTTCCCTGGCATCGGCCGTTGCGGCCGCCAGCGCCTTGGCGAGGCCAAGGGTCTGCGTGGCCCCAGCCACGTCGCCTGCTTTCCGCTGCACCTCGGCAATGAGCGTATAGGCGCGGGCCATTCGGCCAGCGCGGTCAATGGTGGCCGCGATGGCCTTCGCGTGACCGAGCTCGCCAATCTTCGCATACAGGCGGGCGATGTCGCCGCGGGTCCAACTGTTGCCGTCCGCCAGATTGGCGGTCTTGGCGGCATCCAAGGATTGCCGGGCCCCGTTGACGTCCCCGATCTGAAGCCGCACGTGGGCAATGCTGCGGTACAGATTGGCTCGCGTGTCCAGTTTGCCAATGCCTGCCGCCATAGCGACCAAGGTCTGAACGGTCTGGCCAGCCCCCGCCACATCGCCAGCCTTCGCCTCGTACATGGCTATCTCCCAGTACTGCCAATGCCTCTGCCATGCATCACTGGCGATCTCGGAGGCTACGGTCTTGGCCCCCGGCAGGAACTCGGCCCAAGTCAACTCTTCCGAGAACTTGACGAACGCCTCGTCTTTGGCCTTCTGGTCCGGCAGGGCCGAGATGGCGGCCTTGACCTCATCCAGGGTCCGCTGGGCGCCGGTCGCATCGCCCGCCTTGGCCTGCGCGGCGGCGATGTGCGCATAGGCCCCGTAACCGGCGGCGCTCTTTGCCAGGAATCCTCCACACGCGTGGAGCGCCAGCCGAGCGCGGGCGACGTCGCCAGCCCTGGCATAGGTCCGCGCGATCCAGAAGTGGGCCTCGGCTCTTCCGAGGTCCGTGCTGATCCGGTCCGCGTCGTCACAGGCCTGGTCGAGCCACCAGAGCGCGTTCTTCATGTCGGCGGCGGAGCCGGGTGGCAAGGGGGGCGCCTGGGCGCCGTCCGCCAGCGGCCGGATCTTGATGTTGCGGAACCGCACGGTTCCGGTATAGGCTTGAAGGCAAATATATCCCGTGGAGTTCCTCCCAAACTTCGGCTTTTCCCGGTACTGACTTGCCGCCAAGCGCTGGTTCCAATCGTCGCTCCCGATCCGGTACTCGACGACCTTTTCGCCGTTGACCCAGTGCTGTATAAACGAGCCGGCGGCAAGAAGTCGGATTTTGATCCAGGTATCGGGCGGCATTGTTACCTGTTGACGGGGCGCGTAGAGGCGATAGCATGCTCCGGCGTTCCTGTTGCTATTCTGGTTCCCGTAGGCCCGATCTTCCTGGACCTCGAATTCGGGGCCTGCCTGATAAGGCTCGTCGGCATCCTCGGTCACACGGTACATGATGCCGCTGTTGCCCCGTTCTTCGATCATGCACTCCAGGGTCAGATCGAAATCGTCGTACTGGGCCGTCGTCACGATGTGGCTGCGGTTCCCCGCACCCACAAGGGCCGAGTCCTTGACCCTCCAACCCTCGGGAAGATCGGCTGCCCGGTAGCCGCGCCAACCGGCGGTGGTCTTGCCGTCGAAGAGGAGCCGCCAGCCTAAGGCCTGTTCCTCGGGGGTGAGCGTGTTGGGAGCGGGGAGCGCCTGCGAGGTTCCCGCCGCATCCGCCCCCGTGGAAGAGGCCGGGGCACCGGCACCAGGCTGCCCGCCGCCGGCGGCACCCTGCTTGTCAGGAACCCAGACGTAGATGTCCCGGAACAGGGCGGTGCCCCCGATTCCGGGAGAGCCGTAGTCCAAGTCGGCGTCCTCGACGCGAAGGATTTCCCTGCCTTGGACCTCAACGGTCAACAGCGTGCCCACGGCGCGGAAGGTCATCTCGAAGAAGCCTTCGTTGCCTGGGCGCCCCTTAGAGTCTATCAGAGTAATCGGTGTCTTGTTGACGGCCAGTTCTGTCCAACTACCGGAATGGTATTTGCAAATTGGGAAATCACCGGGTTTGCCGCCTCCCTTGAACGTGGCGAGATATACCCCTTGGGGACCATGCCTTAAATACAGACTGCCATGGTCCCCTGCAACTTTCTTTACCTGCGCAGAAATGGCCATGTCGCTGGCTTCCATTTGATGGTATATTGCGGTATTTGTCAATTCGTAACCGGTCACTTCGATAGCGCCGTTGTTGACCCGCGCACTGCCACTACCACCTCTGGGCTCACTCCACCCGCTCAGGGTCTCGCCGTCGAAGATACGGACCCACGGCGAGGCGGCCTTTGGCGCCGGCGCGGGAGCCGCAGGAGAAGGAACAGGGGTCGAGACGGGCGCCTCCGGCGGGCCGGGGGTCGAGACGGGCGCCTCCGGAGCGGGGGTGCGGTCGCGCCAGACTTCCTTCTCGCGGATGACCTCCTGGAGTTCGACCCGCGTCTTGGAGTAGAGCGACGCGAACAAGAGTCCGAGGCCCAGCGAGAGGCCGACCACGGCCGCCACCGTGATGGCTGCGCGCTTGCGTCGGACCAGCATCTTGCGGAGCCTGTACCATCCGCCCTGCCCCTTGGCCGAAACCGGTTTACCCGCCAGGTGGGCGGCGATGTCACGCCCCAGGTCGCCGGCGGTCTGGTACCGCTGGGCCCGGTGCTTCTCAATCGCCTTCAGGATGATGGCCGCCACCTCATCGGGGATATCCGGGCGCACCTGGCGCGGCGGCTGGGGTTCCCGCTCGACCACGGCCCGCAGGAGGTCCGGCAGGCCGGTGGTCGGCCCGTAGGGAGACTGCCCAGTGAGAAGTTGGTAGAGGACCACACCGAGAGAGTACACGTCGCTCCGGACATCGAGCCCGGTCGGGCCGCCCTGGATTTGTTCCGGCGACATGTAGGCCGGCGTCCCCGCCAGTTCGCCGCCCATGGAGATCGTTTGCTCAATATCGGCCGTCGGGTCCGCGACCTTGGCCAGGCCCAGGTCCAGCACTCGCGGCTGGCCGGCCCTGTCCACCAGGATGTTGCCCGGTTTCAGGTCTCGGTGCATGATGCCCCTCTGGTGGGCATAGTTCACCGCCTCGCAGACCCGGCCGAAGAGGACGAGGATGTCGCGGACGCCGAGGTTGCGGCGGGCGGCAAACTGGTCGAGGCGTTCGCCTTCCACGTATTCCATGGCGAACCAGTAGTGGCCCTCGTGGATGCCCGTGGCGTAGAGCCGCGCAATGTTCGGATGCTCGAGCGAGGCGGCAATCTCCACCTCCCGCTCGAAGCGCCGGCGGTCCCGCTCGTTTGCGGAGCGCCCCGCGAGCATCACCTTGAGCGCGACCTGCCGCTTCGTGGCGACCTCCCGCGCCAGGTACACCCGCCCCATGCCGCCCAGGCCCAGTTCGCGCTCGATCTCATAGCCGGCGATGGGTGCCGCCAGTTCCGGAGGGGGAGGAGGGATCGCGAAGGCCCCGTCGCCGCCCGACGGAAGGTCGGCGACGAACACGCGGCCACACTTGCATCGCACGCGGCGCCCCGCGTGCTCCGCCTTGACGCGAACGCGGCTCTGGCAGAAGGGGCACCGGCCTTCCAAGGGATTGGAGGCACCGGCGGCGGCCGGACGCGGTGGAACCGCCGGCCGGCCCGCCTCTTGGGCTGACTTGAGGGCTTGCAGGCGCTCGCCGAGTTCAGGCATCAGGTCGGAATGCTGGGAGACAACAACATCGTCAGGCAGCGTCTCGCCCGCCGCCCGCCGCATGAGGACTTCGTCGAGCACGCGCTGAATCCGCGTCAAGCGGTCTGCGGATGAGTCCGAACGATTCGCCTCGGCCACGGCCATCCCCCTTTCAACCATCCGGTCTTCGGTTCGATCCCTGTCTGTAGAGGAGATTCTCAGTTGCGCGGGGCCCGGATAGCGTACAGATATGTCTTCGTGGTGACATAAAGTACGCCATTCGCGGGGGGGGGAAAAAGGGGACATTCTTCCTTTTCCCCCTTGCGCGGCGGGCCGAAACGGTCGCAGCCCGCGTAGTCGCCGTTTGACCCGTACGTCAAGGTCAGGCTTCCCGAAACGGCCGGATGGGCTACCTGAATTATTGTACCGGCCCCCAGATACGTGTAAACGGCAAACTTATCTATTATCGGGGGACGCAGTACCATTTTCCTTACCGGCCGCAGGGCGAAGGGCTTTAATCCGTTCAGCCTGACGGGCTGAAATGTAACAGCCCACGGGCAACGCCCTGGGTGACGGGATAGGCCTCTCCCTTCCTCTTTTCTTCCTTCTTCATCCGTTCAGCCCTGAAAGGGCGCGACGGTCTTCGTGCTGAAAATGAGGTGGACGAGAATCCTCGCGAGCGACTGGGCCATTGCCGTCCCCCGTGGCGCCCCTTCAGGGCTTCAAAGAAAAAGAGAAAAACAAAATGAATCACGCTGGTCCTCCATCAACCCCGCCGATGGCGGGGCCTCTTACGTGCCGGCCTTTCAGGCCGAACGGCCTCGCGCCGGCGGCGCGGCAAATAACGTGAACCATGCCAGAAATCACGATACGTCGGGGCGGGGCGGGGGTCAAAGGAAATCGGGAAAGGCAAGTGCGGAATGCGGAGTGCGGAATGCGGAGTGAATGGCAAGACAGCGAGGCACGCAGGGACGAAGGCACGGAGGCACGAAGGCACGGAGGGAACGGAAAAAACACGGAGTGCGGAATGCGGAGTGAAAAAGCCCTTCGGTCTTCGTCTCACACCGACCTTATCTGCGTCCATCTGCGTCATCTGTGGATGATCTGTTGTTGCCTCTCTGTTCAATCCGCAATCAAAACACCCCCTACATATGGTATCCGCACCGCGATTGACCCCCTGCTAATGGTATGCCATGATGCCTGGCACCTGATTATTTTTCGT
>CAYGWP010000164.1:0-2912 GCA_964353455.1 uncultured Anaerolineales bacterium | reverse complement strand
CCACCCTCTCCCGCAAGGGGAGAGGGTTAACGGCACGGCACACGCTAAACATACACTTACGGTCGCGGCTCGAATTGTTATGGCGTTTCGACCATATCGCCTTTTATCGGCGAGTAACCGGCCTTCGCCTCGGCCCGCCCGTCTTTGCCCACAAGGCCGACAGACGCGAAGCGTATCTTGATGCCCGTGCCGTCCTGGATGACGGCTGAATTCTGAAGATGGTAGTGCAGGTGCGGCTCGGAGGAGTTCCCCGAGTTGCCGCACAGGCCGAGCGCCTGGCCGGCCTTGACCTTGTCGCCCGCCTTCACGGCCACGCTGCCTTGCCTGAGGTGCGCCAGGACCGAGACCTCGCCGGGCCGGTGTTCAATGATAGCGGCGTTGCCGAGGGCGGAATAGGGGTTCATCGAGCCGGGGGCGTTGTCGCGGACGCCGTCGATCGCCTCGGTGACCGTGCCGTCGGCCGGGGCGAGAATTTCGCGGCCGAAGGCGTAGTAGTCCTCGTTCGTCTTGCCTGCGCCCCTGCGTGTCTTGCCGCTGTCGCCCACGCCGAGGAAATCAAACGCGAACTTCTGCCCGCGATTGTCGTGATGCTGGTTGAGTTCCTTCGTGTCGCCGCCCCATGCGACCAGCCACCGGCCTTTGAAGGGGAGGCGCAGTTCGGTCTGGTTCCCCTCGGGCGCAACCGGGGCCGCGGCGCCAAGAAGCAAACCGATTATCGCGAAGCGGAGGATCATGCCGTTTCAGTCACCGACACGGTGCGCCATAGTACGGTGTGCCACGGCCGGCTTGCCCGGCCGTGGGATGGCCATCATGCGCTCGCACGGCCGGACGAGTCGGCCGTGGCACACACGCCAGTACGGAAGAGCCTATTTCTTTGCGGCCAGTTGCGCTCGTACCAGGTCGGGCACCGAGGCGATGGCGGCGGCGAGTCCCTCGGCGCTCTTCGCGCCGCCCTGGCCGAGGTCCGGCCGGCCGCCGCCCTTGCCGCCCATCTTCCTGGCCACATCGCCCACCAGTTTCCCGGCGTGGATACCGCGGGCCGCAAGGTCCTTCGTCGCCGCGGCGACGATGGAGACCTTCTCCCCCTGGCGGCAGGCCAGCACGAGGAGGATGCTCGCGCTTTTCTGCCGCGCGGCATCGCAGGCCTCGCGCAGCGCGCCCTCGTCGGCCCCCTCGACCTCGGCCGCAACCAGCGGCACGCCGCCCACATCCTGCACCTTTTCGAGGATCTCGGCCAGCCCCCTGCCGCGCTTCGTCAGGCTGCGGGCCTCCGAAAGTTGCCGCGTGAGGTCCTTGATCTGCTTATTCAGGTTCTCGAGCCGGGCAACCAGCGTGTCGGGGCCGGCCTTCAGGCTCCTACAGACCTCGGCCAGGCGGTCTTCCTCCTCGTGGAGGAACGCCAGCGCCCCCGTGCCTGTGACGGCGGTGATGCGGCGGACGCCCGCGGCCACCGACTCTTCGCCGGTGATCTTAAGGAGTCCGATTCGTCCGATTTCATCCAGGTGCGTGCCGCCGCAGAGTTCCATCGAGAAATCGCCGACCGAGACCAGTCGCACTTCTTCGCCGTACTTCTCGCCGAAGAGGGCCATCGCGCCGCGGCGCCGGGCCTCCTCAAGCGTGGTGAACTCGACGCCGACCGCCGCGCCCGCCAGCAGCCGCTCGTTGACAATGTCCTCAACTCGCCGCCGCTCCTCCGGCGAAAGGGCCGTCGGGTGCGTAAAGTCGAACCGAAGCCGCTCCGGCGAGACCTCCGACCCGGCCTGGTGGACGTGCTCGCCCAGCACCTGCCTGAGGGCCCACTGAAGGACGTGCGTGGCCGTGTGATTGCGGGCCGTGGCCAGCCGCGCGGCCGGATCGACCGCCGCGCGGACGGCCTGGCGCCGCTCGATGCGGCCTTTCTCGACCTTCACCAGGTGGACGATGAATTCGTGGTCGAGAATGGTATCGACGACCTTCGCTTCGAGGCCGGCGTCGGACTCGATTCGCCCCACATCGCCCACCTGTCCGCCGGAACGCGCGTAGAACGGCGTGCGGTCGAGGAGCACTTGGGCCTCCGCTCCCGCCTCGGCCGCGTCGGCCCACTGGTCATCGACCAGGATTCCGAGGACGGCGGCCTCGCCCTCGGTGGATTCATAGCCCACAAATTCGCTTGATATGTTTTCGCGGTGCAGCCGGTCGAGCGACTTTTCGGAAAGGAACTCGCGCTTAAAGACGATTGCCGCCTTGCCCATCCTGCCCGTCTCGCGGGCCTTCGCGCGGTACGTCTCCATCTTCCTCTCGAACTCGTCGCGGTCGTACGTGACGCCCTCTTCCTCCCACCGCTGCTCCATGAACTCAAGGGGGATGCCGTACGTGTCGCAGAACTCGAAGACCCGCTCGGTGGCGATGCGCTTGTCGGCCCCTGCGGAGGTCTGGGCGGTCGCTTCCTCGAAAAGCCGGATGCCGGGCGAATCCTCCAGGGCCGCCGCGAACCGCTTCTCCTCGCCTTCCAGGATCGTCAGGATCGTGTTCTTCCGCTCGGCGATCTCCGGGTACGCTCGGGCCATCAACTTCTCGACCATCGGCACGAGGCGGAAGAGGAACGGCCCGTTGATGCCGAGTTGCCGGCCGTCGAGCGCCGCCCGCCGGATGAGCCGGCGCACGACGTACCCGCGCCCGTATCGGTCGGGCAGGGCCCCGTCGGCGATGCAGAATGAGACGCTGCGGACGTGCTCGGCGATGCGGCGGAGGCGCCGGCTGTCGGCGTCGGCCGAGCCGGGCCTGTACGCCCGGCCTGCCTGCTCGGCCGCGGCCTCCACCAGCGGCAGCATGACGTCGATGTCCTGGGCGCTCGCCGCGCCCTGCATGATGGCGGCCATCCGCTCAAGGCCCATTCCGGTATCTATATTCTTTGAGGGCAGGGGGACGAGTTT
>CAYGWP010000163.1:0-2104 GCA_964353455.1 uncultured Anaerolineales bacterium | reverse complement strand
GCCGAAGTTGCGGTCCACGTATTCCCAGCGGTCGTAGAGGATGCGCCCGTCCGGCAGGAGCGAGCCGTGCCCCTCGTGCAGAGTGCTGCGGCCGATCTGGTGGATGTTTGCCCCGTCGGCCTCCATGCGAAAGAGGTTGCCCATGATGTGCCGGTTGCACATGCAGTACTTGGGCTCGCGGGTGGAGGTGAAAGCGATCCGCCCGTCCGGAAGGTAGAAGGGGTCGATGTCGGACAGGCCGGAACCGAACGAGAGTTGCCGCAGACCCGTGCCATCGGCGGCCACCTCGTAGATGTGGTAGTCATCGCGCACGTCGCGGCGCATGGAGAATACGATGCGGCGGCCGTCGAAACTCACGTCCGGGTCGCGGATTATCCCCTCGGGGGCCGCGAGGATCGTCTGCACCGCGCCGGTCGCGAGGTCCAGTGTTTTCAAGGCGCCGGGACCCTGGAACTTACCGGTGTTGATCTCGTCGGTCTGGAACATCGTCTCGGTATTGTGGTGGTCCTTGGCGTACTGCGGCCTGACGACAAACAGGATTGGCGCGCCACGGACGACAGGGTTCGCGGTACGAGCCTCTCGGGCAAGCGCGGCAAGTTCGGAGTCGAGTTTGGCCTTCTCGTCGCGCTGGGCGGACCTGCCGCGACCCTCAAGCGAGTCAATCCCGTCGAGGAACGCTTGCCCATGCGGATACCTCTCGCCGAACGTCTGTGCGAGATCCCGCACGGCCGCGCGAAGGGTTTCAGGAGTCTGAGCCTTTGTCGGCCCGGGGATCAGTCCGAGGCCGATTATAACCGCCGCAGCGAGCCTGGTTCCTGTGGCCATGCCGGTCCCGCCCCACCGATAGTCGCTGGACAGGCGGTTAAACCGCGCAGGTTCCGCGCGGCACCGCGGAAACCATGCGGGCCGGAAAAGCAGCGCGGCGGGTCGGGAGACCCGCCGCGCTCAAGCATTGCCGTCAGCACCCGCCAAGGCTGTCGGCACCCATGCCGCGGAGTACATATGTTGGCCGCCTATGCCGGGGCCGCCGTGCGGCCGCGGGGTCGATCGGCTCGGGCCCCGTGACCGCCCGGATGCCATCGGCCGTGTTTCTCGCGGGGACCGGCCTGCCGCCCAGCGCGTGAGAACGGGGGCGCGGTTGATCTCAATCCGTTTCGGAGCCCTGCTTCCAGCATGACAAGGTTGGGCCGAGAGTCAAGCAATTGCGACTGCGAAATGGCGGAATCCTCGCAGTCGCCCCGGAACGGCCCTCGCGCGGCCGCCACGGCGATCCGGAACACCGGACCGCCCAACTTGCACTAAAGGCGTGGTCGGCGAATGCCGAGTAATACTTGTCTGCCGGAGGGGGCGGCTTCGGGGGGCACCCCTTTTCTTGCGCGGATTTCTTGTGCGGATTACACTTGACCGACCACGACAGGTGGTGTATAGTACTGGAAGATGCAAGGCGAGAGCAGTAGGGCCTTGAGGTTCCGGCCGCTGTTCATGCCACCGGGACCGCAAAAAAAGTTAAAAAACCGAAAGCGGGATGTTGACAGCCCATCGCACATGGGTATAATGCCGCGTCTCGACCAGACCAGGGCGGATAGGCCCGCGCGATCTTTGTCAAGTGAACAGTTCGAGCCCAAGCAAGGCGGGAGTGTGTCCCGCACCTGGGAAGTCCTTCGGGACGACCCGAGTGCAGGGAGGTCAGGTGGCGCCGGTCGGAAGCGGTCGGCGCGGCCAAGTGGTGTGTTGAAAGACACAAGCACACTCTCGCTCAAGCGATGAGTCGCGTCTTGTGATCAACGCTTTCCAATTGAAGAGTTTGATCCTGGCTCAGAGCGAACGCTGGCGGCGTGGTTGAGACATGCAAGTCGCACGAATTTATCCGGCCGCAAGGTTGGATAGACTAGTGGCGAAAGGGAGAGTACAAGACAGGTAACGTACCTCGGACACCGGGATAGCCCGCCGAAAGGCGGATTAATACCGGGTGACGCTTCGCTCCCTGCGGGGAGAGAAGTCATAAGATGGGGACCGCAAGGCCTGTCGGTCTGGGAGTGACCTGTTTCCTATCAGCTAGTTGGTGAGGTAATGGCTCACCAAGGCGATGACGGGTAGCCGGCCT
>CAYGWP010000162.1:0-5079 GCA_964353455.1 uncultured Anaerolineales bacterium | reverse complement strand
CCTCCATGAGGGCGAGTTTCTGGGCGCCCTTGCCCGCCGCCTCCAGGTCCGCCAGTTGACGCGACGGGTCAAGCATGGCGTACAGGATGGCCTTCCGCGTGCTCCGCGCGCCGATGATGTACGCGGCAATGCGGTTGATGCTCGGGTCGAAGTAATCCAGCGCGACGAACACCCGTTCCATCGCCCCGCCGCGGGCAAGTTCCAGGAACATCGCCCGCAGGTCGTCATCGAAGACGACCACGTGGTCGGAGTCCCAGCGGATCGGCCGCGAGACGTGCAAGAGCAGCCGCTTGTGGAACTGGAGGAACGCGGAGAGTTTATCGTGGACCATCTCGGTCGGGTGGAAGTGCCCCATGTCGAGGCACAGTACCAGCCCCTTCGAGAGCGCGTATGCGGCATAGAACTCGTGCGAGCCGACGACGTAGTCCTCGCTGCCCAGGCCGAAGAGTTTCCCCTCAACGGCATCTATGCACAGCCGCCGGTCGATGCCGAGGTCCTCGGCGAGGATTTCATCGAGTGCCGCCTTCAGCCGCCGCCGCGGACCCCAGCGGTCGGCCGGCGAGTCCTTCAGGCCGTCGGGTATCCAGAAATTGTTGACGCACGGGCTGCCGGTGTCGCGTGCGATCGCCTCGGCGATCTGCCGGCTGCCGATGCCGTGGCGGACCCAGAACTGGCGGACCTCGGCGTCGGCGTGCGAAAGGGTCATGCCGCTTGCGGCCTTCGGATGCGAGAAGAAGGTGGGGTTAAAGTCCAGGCCGATCCGCCGCTCTTTCGCCCAGGCAATCCAGCGGGCGAAGTGTTTCACGTCGAGTTGGTCGCGCTCGACGGCCTTCCCTTCGGTCTCGGCGTAGAAAGCGTGGAGATTGACCCTGTGCGCGCCGGGCACGAGCGTCATGACCTTATCGAGGTCCTGGCGGAGTTCATCGCCGCTACTAGCGCGGCCGGGATAATTGCCCGTGGCCAGGAGTCCGCCGCCCGCGATGGCCCCGGCGGTCACCTCGAAGCCCGCCACGTCATCGGCCTGCCAGGGGTGTAGCGATATCGGGACGGCCGCCGCCTTCGCGATGGCGGCATCGGCGTCGATGCCCATCGCGGCATACGTGCCGCGCGCAGCATGGTACCGGGCCTCGACCTCCGCATCAGGAATCCGTGGATACATGGTCTCCCCCTGTCCGATCTTCAGGCCTGGCTTTCTGTCGGCGGCCGCCGCAAGATGCCGGCTATGACCAGCGCGATGCCGAGCGCGGCGAGCAGCATGCCGTTGGCCGCCAGAAGCCATCGCGTGCCGAGCCATGAGACGAGGTAAAACGCCGTGCCGAGCGTTCCGACGATGGAGCCGACGGTCGAGATGCCATAGACCTGCCCTACGCCGCCGCCCATGTGCTGCAACTCTCGCACAAACAGCCGCGCGGCATACGGCGACGCCATGCCGAGCAGTGTGGCCGGGATGCCGAAGAGGATCGTCCCCGCCAGGAGTGCCGGCCACCTTAGGTCTGGCGGCACATAGACGTTGAGTGTTCCTTCGGTGCCTCCGCCTGTGCCCCACTCGGCGGGCAGGGGCGCCCCTTCGCCGGGATACGTCCAGTCGAAGACCGCCTTG
This sequence comes from uncultured Anaerolineales bacterium, assembly GCA_964353455.1. GTDB lineage: Bacteria > Planctomycetota > Phycisphaerae > FEN-1346 > FEN-1346 > CAYGWP01. Next base: position 3,479 of record CAYGWP010000162.1, on the reverse strand, counting down.
CAGCAGAAGGGGATGATGAGTGTGACCGCGCCGCCGGCGATGAGGACAACGCCGAGTTTGGCCAGTCCCGGGCGCCAGTCGGCCAGCCGCCCGCCGGCCATCGCCCCGACCGCCAGGCCGCCCAGGAAGACGCTGATAAGGCTCCCCCAGACGGCGATGTCGCTTCCGAAGACCGGTTCCGAGAGGCGGAAACTCGCCATCTCAAGGCTCATCAGCGACGCCCCGGCCAGGAACACCGTCATCAGGATCGACGACCGCATGCCCGAGGCCGACCAGCGTACGCCCAGGGCGGCGAACATTACCGAGACGGCCAGTCCGGCGGCAAGGCCGGCCACGGCGGCCTGCTCCGTCGGCCACGCCAGGCCGTAGCGCGTGCCGATTGCGGCAGCGGCGGCGGCCAGCACGGCGATGAGAAGGCCCGCGAGGAATCGTGTCATTTCGGCCCGCCTTCGTCGAAGTATTTCGGATTCTCGTGCCGCAGCGTCTCCACGGGGGCCATGTCGTCGGTCAGCGGCTTCTCGGAGATGTTGCGGGGCGTCAGGTGCTCGTACTCGCGGCGGATGAGGGCCGGCAGGTCAAAGCCGAAGTCCTTGCCGGCGGTTACGGCCTCGGCCCGCTTGGCCCAGTCGTCCTTCGAGACCTGCTTGGCATCTAAGGAGCCGAATACGATGATGTTTCCGGAGTCGCCCGCCTTGAATAGGTACGTCTGCGGGAACGAGACCTGGAACGTCCGCAGTTCCGCCAGGTAGAAGCGGTTGACGGTCGATTCCCATAGGTTCGAGGCCACCAGGCCCCCCGCCTTCAGCCGCGACCGCGCCAACTCGATGAACTCCTGCGTCGTCAGGTGGAACGGTATCCGGTCGGCCGCGTAGGCGTCCAGCATGATGATGTCGTACTGCCTGGGTGAACGCTTCAGGTACATCCGCCCGTCCATCACGATCACCCGCGTGTTGGGCGTGCCCTTGAAGTCGAACCATTCCTGGCACACCTTCACGACGTCGGGGTCGAGTTCCACGATGTCCAGCCGCACGTCGGGGAAGTGTTTCTGGATGAACTTCGGTATGGTGGCCCCGCCGAGGCCCACCAGGAGCACGTCGCGTCCGCCGCCGCCGAGGCTATTGCGGACAGGTCCGCCGCCGGCCTCGGCTGCCGTCGCGACAGGCAATGCCAGGGCGGCCGTCATGGAAAGCGAGTACTGGAGGTCAAGCCGCGCGGGGTCCCCCAGGATCATGCTCGACTGGATGCCGCGCGACTTCGAGAAGTGCAGGCACCGCCGCCCCTCTTTCGGGTAATCGACGACGCGGATGCGGTAATAGCGCGACTCTCGGTCGTAGCGGACGGTCGGCTCGGAATTGGCCGCGCCCTGCGCCCCGGCCCAGACGCCCGCCAGTGCGATGAAGAGTCCGCCCGCAACCACCGCGGCGATAATGGTCTTCTTCACCTCCAGGTCTCCCGATTCGGTGGGGAAAGCGTACCGCACGGCGGGCCGCTTGACTAGAGATTTTCGCCGCGGAGGGCCGGCCGAAAGCCTGATTTTCCGGACCCGGATGGCCGATATTCCAGTTGGCGGCGCCTCGCATTCCTCCCACACAGGAAGGCAGAAACTATGCCCGATGACGAACTGCTTGAGACGCTGCACGAGGCCGTCTCGGAGGAGCGCGGCGGGGGGAGCCGCCGCACGGGCCGGGACCGCCGCGGCGGCAGACCCTCGAACTACTCCGGGGCGGAGCACCGGGCGCGGGCGAACCGCCGCGTGCAGCCCGACCGCCGCACCGGCGGCGAGCGCCGGAACGGATTCGACCGCCGGCACGTCTTCCGCCGCATCGAGGACCAGCAGGCGTTCCAGAAGCGCGTTGAGGAAGGCGAACTGACGCTCGAGGAAATCGAGTTCGTCCGGGCCATCGACCATTACAAGCGCAAGTTCAACCGGCCGTTCCCCACGTGGAGCGAGGTCCTGGCCATCGTCAAGGAACTTGGCTACATGAAGGATAGTTTGAGTTGACAGCGGGCCAAGAGTCGGGCAAAATCTTCGTCTTGGCTGCCCGCCCAGGGCGGGCCACAGGACGAGGTCACTATGGAAGTGTCGATCGGCATTCTGACGTCCACAGCGCCCCTGCGGAAAACGGCGACCCGCCACGGCTCGACGAAGCAGCGTTTCAACATGGACGCCTGCCTCGAACTGGCCATGCGGTTCGACGTGGTCATCGTGGGCAGCCTGTCGGCTGACGAAGTATATCAATACATCGAAGAGCACCTGCCGCCGAACATCCGCCCCAAGTTCCGCCTCTACCCACGCTCGTTCTTCCACCGCTTCAAGACCGACGAGGTCATGCGGACCACCGACGACCCACGAAACGCAGGCTGGGAGCAGATCCTCTCCGAGAACGACGTCAAGTACGACGTCCTCCGCAGCCGCATCGGCGAGGACCATCGCCACCACCAGGAACGCTTCAGTTGGGAAAACCTGACGAACTTCATCCTGGACGACCGCGTAACGCTCGTCACCGGCAGCGAGGGCACGCTCCTGTTTGAACGGCCCAAGGTGCTCAACCGCTGAGCGCCCGGCGCGTTGCGGCCGGCTGTGATCCGCCTTTGCGCCAGTTCCAGGCAATAGCCCCGCGATGCGCCGCGTTTTGCATGGTATGAACGCCCGCGCCGGGGTATCCTGGACTCTGTACCCACATCTTCTCAGGAGGTCCACTATGAATCGGAAAGCCCTTCTTGGCCTCGTGACCGCCGCCGCGCTCATCGCTCTCGTGGCGGGGCCGACCGCGTTTGCAGGTGAACCCAGGTTCGCGCCCGGTGGTCCGGCCGTTCGGCCGGGATCGCCGCCCGAAGGCCGGCCGCCGAAACCGCTTGTCATCCAGTTCAAGAACATCCCCGCCGAATCGTTCCTGAACACCATCAAGCAGTTGTGCCAGAACCCGCAGATCCGCGAGGCCTTCGAGCAACTGCCGATTGCCATCAACGAGCCGGCCAACGCCGTCGTGATTATCGGCCCGCCCGAGGCGGCGGAGTTCCTCGGCATGATCGCCCAGGGCCTCGACCAGCCCAACGAGTTCCGGATGCGCGAGCGAGCACTGGAGCATGAGGACCTGAAGTTCCGCTTCGGTGCCGCCGAGCGCGGCTTTGGCCCGCCGCAAGGTCAGGGACCGATGATGCGCCAGCAAGGCGGTCCGCCAGAAGGTCGCGGCCCGATGATGCGCCAGCAAGGCGGTCCTCCCGGCATGGGGCAGGGCGGCATGGGTGGCTGCGGAATGTGTCCGATGATGCGCCAGCAAGGCGGTCCGCCCGAGGGTCCCGGTCCGATGGCGCGCCCGCCTGCCGGTCCGCCGCAAGGTCGGGGACCGATGATGCGCGAGCAAGGCGGTCCTCCCGGCATGGGGCAGGGCGGCATGGGTGGCTGCGGAATGTGTCCGATGATGCGCCAGCAAGGCGGTCCGCCCGAGGGTCCCGGTCCGATGGCGCGCCCGCCTGCC
>CAYGWP010000161.1:0-6448 GCA_964353455.1 uncultured Anaerolineales bacterium | reverse complement strand
GCTAGCCACGCCGTCGCCGAAACCCGTCGAACCCCTAATCCCGGCGGCGACTGTCGCGCCCGTTCCGAGGAATCAAGGGCTGGAGAGCGTTGCGCCAGAAGGATCTGGTGCTGGCGGGGCGGAATGGACCGACCTGCTTAGGCTAATTGAGCTACCCAAGGATGCTCTGAGATTCAAATGGTATTTTCAAGACGGCGAACTTTGCACTTCCGGCAACCTCCGCGGTGGGCCGACTGCACTCTTGCAGGTGCGCCACAAGGTGCTGACAGAGTACGATTACGAGGCCGTCTTTACACTTCAAGCCAAGGACTGTGTTGCTTTTTCGTGTCCCTTCCCCAACGGTAAGGTATTCGCCCTGTCTCTGAACAACTACGGTTCAGAGAGTGGATTATATGCTGGTGGGGACCCGCGCCGGCGCGAACTTCCAATTAGTGTTCGCGTTGCCGCAGAACCTGGCACGCGGCATACATTACTGATAAAGGTCCGTCTGGATTCTATCACATCGTTCCTTGACGGCAAAATATTACTCGAGCATCCCACCGATGGCTCGGATATCGGTAGCGTGCCGCACCCGGATTGGAAGGAGGTGCGCGGCACGTATGGACTGATAGTTTATAACACGGCGGTTCGGTATCACAGCCTGCGCGTGAAGGGCAAGAGTTAGGCCCACTTAGGCAGTCAGGCACTCGAACGTACAGAGTACCGCCTTCGCCGCGGCTCCGGCGGGCGGGCTGCGGCACGGTAACTCGGCAATCGGCCAAGAAAGGAATGAAAGCAATGGCACTCGGCGACCTGTTCAAGTCGAAGCGCGAGAGGGAGAAGGACCAGGATCGGAAGCGGCGCAAGGCGTTTCGGGAGGCGGAGAATGCGGTTGATGTGGTCAAGGACCGTGTCAACAAACTGAAGAAGGACCGCGACAAGTCGTGGGGCGAGGCCCGCACGTACCTCAAGGACGGCCAGAAGGCGGCGGCGCAGCGGGCGCTCCAGGCGGTGCGGGCCAGCGAACTTATGATGTCGAAACTGGAGATGAAGCGGTGGGTCTTCGAGCAACTCCTCACGAAACTGGAACTGGCGAAGACCGACCAGGAATTCGTCGCGGCCCTGTCGGCCATCAATACCGTCGTCCAGATCGACCCGGAGTCGGTGGCCGATGTCCTCGGGGAAGTGGAGGACAAACTGGGCGACCAGGTCGATACCGATAAGATATGGGAAAAGATGCACGCCAAGGAGATGGCGGGCGTGGAGTCGCAGATGACCGACCAGGTGCCCTCGGTCGAGGAGATGATGACGCAACTGACGGACGAGGTGGCCGAGGACATCTCCGAGGAGCGGCCTGCGAAGGCCAAGGCCCGCTCGAAGGCCGAGACCGATCCGGGCGTCAAGGACAAGATCTCGGAGGGGCGGCAGAGGCTCAAGGACCTTATGGAGGGCGATAAATGAGTTTCTACGCCGACCGCAAGCGCGACCACGAGGCGGCGGCCGAGGCGGCGCTCGTCGAGAAGAACTACGCCCGGGCCTTCTTCCACACCGCCAAGGCGGCCGAGTTCGGCCTGAAACTTGCCGAGCAGTCCGACGGCAAGATTGCCGCAAGGTACGTCGAGGACGCCTTCGACCTTATCGACCTGGCTTCGCAGATGAAGAAGAAGGCCGAGACGCAAGGCGGCGGCTCGGTCCGCCAGGTCATAAGCCAGCGCGAGGGCGCCGACGACGAGGCCCCGGCCGGATCGCTTCAACTTATGGAGAGGCCTAAGGTCAAACTGGAGGACGTGGCCGGCCTGGGCGACGTGAAGGACGTGCTGCGCGAGAAGGTCATCCTGCCGCTCCAGCACCCGGAGATCTACGAGCGGTTCCGGGCCGAGACGGGGGCGGGCGTCCTCGTCTATGGTCCGCCGGGCAACGGAAAGACATACGTCGCCAAGGCGATCGCGGGCGAACTCGACGCCGCGTTCTTCAACGTGGACCTGTCGCAGATAAAGAGCAAGTACGTCGGCGAGACCGCCAAGAACCTGACCCGCGTCTTCGAGGAGGCCCGCCGGCACGACCGGGCCGTCCTCTTTCTCGATGAGTGCGATGCGCTCCTTGCGCGCCGCGGGAACCGCAAAGTGGATAGCGTGGCCCAGTTTCTGGCCCTCACCGACGGGCTCATCAAGGGGACGAATTGCATGCTGGTCCTTGCGGCCACCAACAAGCCGTGGGTCATCGACGAGGCGGTCATCCGTCCGGGCCGCCTGGGGACGCACATCTACGTGGGCCTTCCGGACGAGAAGGCGCGGGAATCTATAGTGTCCCTGAATATGAAGGGCGTGCCGATGTCGCCGGACGTCTCGGCTGCCGCCGTCGCCGCCCAGACGGCCGGCTACAGCGGGGCCGACATGGCGGCCGTCTGCGACCGCGCCAAGATGGCGGGCGTCCGCCGCCAGATCACGAGCGGCCACGATGAACTCGTGACCGCCGCTGACTTCGCCGATGCGCTCGAAAAGGTGAAACCCTCGGTGAGCGCCGAGATGATCAAGAACCTGGAGCGCTGGCGCGACGCGAAGGAGAAACCCTCCGGCGCCGACGAGGAAGACGATTGACGGCTAAAGGACTGAACCGCGGAGAACGCAGAGATCGCAGAGGTGAAGAGAGTAAAGGCGGAAGACCGTGAAAGTGCAAATATGTTGTTTCTAATTAAATATATGTGATGCTTTTCTCGGCGTTCTCCGCGTTCTCTGCGGTGAGAGCCGTTGCCGTGCCGGCGAAAGGCAGGAGGGGGCGCATGGGAATCGGGAAGGGCCTTCTGACGGCTTTCGCCGCGCTTTCCGCGGCCAGGGGCGCAGGCTGCCTGCTTGGAGGAGCGACGATGGGCACGTGGGCGGTCATAAGCCAGGTCCTGGCGCGCATCGGCGCGGTTGCGCTGGTGGGGTACATGGCGTGGCTGGGGTGGGACTACTTCGGTCCGCAGCGGCCCGTGGTCGGCCCGATGCGCCTGGAGGTGGCCCGGCAACTTGCCCCCGATGTTGTCGCCGACCTGCGCAAGGCGCGCGGCGACGTGCGGACGGTGGCCGTGCTGCACCTGGCGAACGACCCGTCGGACGTGCTCACCGCGGGCCTGCGGACCGAGATCCAGGAGTCGGGCATCCTCGACGTCTGCGACACGACCTTTATGGAGAAGGTCCGCGACGGCCTGCGCCTCAGGCAGCCGGGGTGCGCCAACCTCGCGGCGGCCCTGGAAGAGGGGCGGTCGCTTGGCGTGCAGGGCGTCATATTCGGCCAGGTAAATGTATTTGAGTCATTCGGCGGCGAGGCGAAACTCGACGTTGATCTGCGCCTGGCCGACGTGGCGGGGCGCCGCATCCTCCTGGAGCGCCGCTACACGAAGGGCCTCGGCGGCGGCATCTTCACTGCCGCCAACGTCCAGGAAGAGGTCCTGAAGATCACCCCCTTCAAGCGGCTGCTGGCGTGGGCGGTGATAGTGCTGCTGCTGCCGGTCTTCACGATCTCCTTCATCCGCGCGATGGTCCGCAGGGAATCCAACAGGGTCAACGCCGGCGTTCTTGTCGTATATACGGCGGTCGATATTATTCTGGCCTACCTGATGGTCGGCGCCGCCCTGGTCGGATGGGCGTCGGTCATCATCTTTCTCATTGCCGCCGCCGCCGCCCTCGGCTACAACGTCTATATCATGACCTTCGCCGTGCGGCTGGAGACGTGATGAATTGAGGGGCACGTAGGCCGGGGCGCGCCCCGGCACGCTTTCAGGACCAACGGAAAGCCGGGGCGGCGCTTTGCTCTGCCCCGGCCTACATTATTGGGGTGCGAGGCCGGGAGAAGCATGGCGGACGTTCAGAGCATACTGAGAGGGTCGCGGCCGGTGACCGTGCGGCGCGTGCCGTGGGCGGCCGACGTGGAGGCGGTGTTTGCCCGCCTGGCGGCCCGTCGGCACGCCGTCTGGCTCGATAGCGCGGGCGGGCCGGCCGCGCTTGCGCGGTGGAGCGTCCTTGCGGCCGAGCCGGCCGCGGTCGTCATCCATGACGGTGGCACGGGCCGCATCGTTCGGCCCGATGGCGAGTGCACGGGCGCACTTGCGCGCAATCCCTTCGACCTCCTCCGCACGGTTCTCGCGGACCTCGGCCGGCCCGATGACGATGCCGCGGCGCACCTGCCGTACGGGCCGGGACTCTACGGCTACCTTTCGTATGACCTCGCGCCGTACGTGGAGCCGAAGGCAGGGCTCTCGGCGAAGCGAGACATTCCGCTTCCGGACCTCTGGTTCGGCCTGTACGAGACGGTGCTCCTTCTGGACCACGCGCGGGGCGAGGCGTTTCTGGTCGGCCCCGACGGCCGCGCGGCAGAGGCGATTCTGGATGCGCTCGCGGCTCGTGCGGCACACCCCGATGGCCAACATAGCACGGCCGGGCAAGCCGGCCGTGGCACACGCGATGCCGACTTGGTGTGCAACTTCACGCGCCAGGAGTACGAGGCGGCGGTGGCCCGCGCACGCGAGTACATTGCCGCAGGCGACATCTTCCAGGTCAACCTCAGCCGCAGGTTCACCGTCGCAGCGCCGTCGGGCGAGGCTGCGCGGCAGCCGGCGGACCTGTACGTGCGCCTGCGCCGCGCGAACCCCGCTCCGTATGCCGCCTATCTCGGCCTCGGCGAGGGCAGGGCGGTCCTGTCGAGCAGCCCGGAACTTTTCCTGGACCTTCGCGGCGGACGGATCATCACGCGGCCAATCAAGGGCACGCGACCCTTGAGGCCGGGTGATGAGGCGTTCAACGCCCGCATGCGCGACGACCTGCTGGCCTCGGCGAAGGACCGCGCGGAACTCGTAATGATCGTTGACCTCGAACGGAACGACCTGGGGCGCGTCGCCGAGTACGGCACCGTCCGCGTCACCGAGCCGTGCACGCTTGAGGGCTACGCCGCCGTCTATCACACCGTGGCCACCGTGGAGGGGCGGCTGCACGAGGGACGCGATGTGACGGACCTCCTGAAGGCGACGTTCCCCGGCGGGTCGATCACGGGCGCCCCGAAGGTCCGGGCGATGCAGATCATCGCGGAACTTGAGCCGACATGTAGAAGTGTCTATACAGGCGCCGTCGGGTACCTCGGTCCGCCGACGCCGTCGGAGCCGGCGGGCCGGTGCGCGCTGAACGTCGCCATCCGGACGCTGATTGCCGCCGGGCGAGAGGTCCACGTGCAGGTTGGCGGCGGGATCGTGGCCGACTCGGTGCCCGAGGCCGAGTTCAACGAGACGACCGACAAGGCCCGCGCGATGCTCGCGGCGCTCGGGCTGGTAGTATAAACGAATCGCCATTCGAGCCGCGACGCCAACCCTCTCCCCTTGCGGGAGAGGGTGGCCGAAGGCCGGGTGAGGGGTTGCCGTGGTTCGCCCCCTCACCCCCAACCCCTCTCCCACAAGGGGAGAGGGGCGATGTGCGAAAACCTCGGCGTGATGCCCGCGGGCGCCGCTCGCATCTTCTGGGTCAACCCCGTGGCGGACCTCCGCGTAATGAACCTGCTGGAAGACTGCGGCGCAAGGCTGTGCGGCACGGAGTACCTCTTCTGCCACGCCCTCGATGCGATTGGCGAGGACCTGCCGCCGATGGAGGCCCTGGCCCGTGCGGCCCTTGCCGACCCGATGGCCGGCCCCTCGGCCGACCGTGCCGCCCGCATCGTGCGAGACGCCCGCTCATTCGGGGCAGAGGCGGTGGTCGTCTCGCGCATACCGGGGGCGAGCCACTGCGCCCTCGAAGGCTCGGTCATCGGCGAAATTGTCCGCGATGAACTCTCACTGCCGGTCGTAGAACTGGAAGTGCCCCCCGTCGCCGACCCGATGTGGCCGACACTGACGACCCGGCTGGAGGCGCTCGTGGAGACCGTCCTGGAACGGAGGAAGCGATGATCTGTGCCGGAATCGACGGCGGATCGCGGGCCATCAAGATCGTGCTCCTTGAATGCGGCACGTGCAGGCAGGTGGCCGCAGGCGTCCGGGACCAGGGCGTGCACCACGACCGCCTGGCCCGCGAACTCCTCGACGAACTCCTCAAGGAGGCGGGCCTTACGCGCCGACAGGTCCGACGCACCGTGGCCACAGGGTACACACGCAACTCAATCACGTTCGCCCATACGACGGTCACCGAGATAACCTGCCACGCCACCGGCGTCCGCCACGCCGTGCCCGACGCCGCCACCATCATCGAAATTGGGGGACAGGACAGTAAACTCCTGCGCCTGAACCCCGACGGCAGCGTCCGCGACTTCGCCATGAACGACCGGTGCGCCGCCGGCACGGGCCGGTTCCTGGAGGTGGTGGCCGCGCGCCTCGCCGTCGGCCTCGATCGTCTGGGCCGCCTTGCGCACAAGGCGAAGTCTCCCGCCCCGATAAGCAGCATGTGCGTGGTGTTCGCGGAGACCGAGATCATCGGGCTCCTGGCGTCGGGCGTGCGTCCGGCGGACATCGTGG
>CAYGWP010000160.1:0-3939 GCA_964353455.1 uncultured Anaerolineales bacterium | reverse complement strand
TTGAAGAGGCAGAACCCCATCGGCCGGTCGGCGGAGGCGTGGTGGCCGGGAGGCCGGACGGCGCAGAACGCGCTCGGGACCTCGCCGCTCATCACGGCGTCGGCCGCGGCGAAGACGCCCCCTGCGGCCAAAAGCGCCGAGTCCCACGAGGCCGGGCACGCGTACGTGTCGCTGTCGAACCACACGATGTCTTCGGCGGCGGCCGAACGCTCGACGTCCTGGACATGGCGTCGGGAATGCACGCGGAGGAGTTCATCCTGGGTGGCCCGCCGCGCGGGGATGTGCACGAGGCGGTCCCACAGGCCGGCCTCCTGGAGCGCCTCGCGGATCGCCGTCAGCCGCGCGGGACTCTCCGGATGGTCCGGCGCTGCATGGGCCAGGTACCGCTCGTCCCAGACCAGTCCGACGGGCACGGCAAGCCCCCTTCACACTGCGGCATCCTTGAGCACAATCATGTGCCACTGGTTGCTTGCAACCAGTGATCATCATCACGGGTGGCCGCGGCGACCCGTGGCACACGCACATAGGAAAGAACCGCCGCGCAAAGCTACTGTAACCGCTATGGTTCCTTGACACAACCTGCCGACGGGCATATTCTGACATGATCACGGCCCGCCCTTAGTCCTGGCGGACCGTGGCACATACGCGGAGAAAACATCTATGCGAATCGCCGTCAGCGGAAAAGGCGCGGTCGGCAAGACCACAGTGACCGCCCTCTGGGGCCGCATGTTCGCCGAGGAGGGACGCGAGGTCTTCCTGATCGACGCCGACCCGGATGCGAACCTGGCCCAGGCGCTCGGAGTGGCCCCGGCCGACCTTCCCCGGCCGCTCGTGGCCCTGAAGGACCTCATCAAGGAGCGGACCGGGGCCGACCCGGACAAACTCGGCCAGTACTTCAAACTGAACCCGCACGTGTCGGACCTGCCGGATGCGTACGCCGTCAAGGCCGCGGGGCTGAGGCTGCTGGTGCTGGGGGGCCTGAAGCGAGGCGGCGGCGGGTGCGCGTGCCCGCAGGGCGTGTTCCTGAAGGCGATGATGCGGCACCTGATGCTCGAGCGTCAGGAGGTGCTGCTGGTCGATATGGAGGCGGGCCTTGAGTTCCTCGGGCGCGCATCGGTCATGGGCGTCGATGCACTGGTGATCGTGGTGGAGCCGGGTCGGCGAAGCCTGGACACGGCCGAGGCGATCGCCAGAATGGGTAGAGATATCGGCATTCGCCGATGTGCCGCCGTCATGAACAAGGTGACCGACCCGTCGCAGGTGGATACGATCCGGGCGGGACTGCCGAAGGGCGTGGAACTTCTGGGCCACGTGCCGTACAGCCCTTTGCTCCAGCGGGCGGACCTTGAGGGCCGGACCGTCATCGGCGTCGATCCCGAGGCCGAGTCGGCGCTCGCGGAGGCGAAGCGGAACCTGGAGGCGCTGATCGGACGCAAGAAGTAGAGCGGCGCGGCGGGTCCTCGCTTTGCGCGGCGGTTCAGGAGAACCGCCGCGCTTTGTTGCGGGCGCTGGCGCGGCGGGTCTCCGTACCCGCCGCGCGAGTCCCTGAGATTCCAGATACCAGAGGCGACGGATACCAGATCCGAGATCAGTCCACGCGGACCCAGGTCTGCTGATACTCGACGTGGTTATCGAGGTCCTTGACCATAAGGAAGACGTTGTAAGTGCCGGGCCTGGCGTAGGTGTGGGTGACCTCGGGCTTGGTGGAGACGGTGTTGTCGCCGAAATTCCAGAGGACGGAATCGACGCGGCCGTCGGGTGAATCCGGGTCTCGGACGCGGGCCCTCAAGGTGACCGACAACGGCGCCTGGCCCTGTGGGGCCACAACCTCAATGTGGATGGCGGGCCAATGGTTGACGATGTTGAGGAAGTACCGCCCCGCCTCGACCTCGTTGGGGTCATGTCCGCCCGGGAGCCGCTTGTACACGAAGTTCTGAAAGCCCCTCATGGTGTACCAGAACTCTGCATCGAGGTTCATGGTATCCCAGCCGGGCAGGTCTCCCTGGCCGAAGAAGACATAGACATGCATGTGGCGTGCCCTCAGGGCCACGGCGTCGGGGACGAGGTGCTCGCTGAAGTTTCCCGCGCGGGCGACGATGCAGCGGAATATCTCCGGATGGTTCAGGCCGATGTAATGGGCCGGGTACGCCCCCGCCGACCAGCCTGTGATCATGACGGCATCGCGGTTGATGCTGTAGCGCGACATCACCTCACGGATGACGGCGATGCACGCCTTATCGTCGCGCACGAGTTCCGGGGCCTGGCGGTCGCTCGGAAAGCCCAGGAAGCCCGTCGCGGAATCAAAATCGGGCGCGCAGACGATGAGGCCGTACCGTTCGGCCACATCCGCCCAGCGGTCGCGCTGGCGGGCCGCCTCGTCGAACGGGAACGTCCCCTGCCCCGTGACCACCAGCGGGTACGGCCGCCTCGGGTTATATGTGGTGGGGATGTAGAGATGGTAGGTGCGGCGGGTGGAGGCCTCGCGCTGGAAACTGACCTTCCCGGTGCGTATGGTGCCGTCGGGGTTGCGCCACTCGTCGGAGGCGCAACCTGCGGCCAATAAGGCTGCGCCCGCCGCAGCCAGTACCCCTGCCAGCCTGAATCGGCCCAATCGACGGCTCCTCATCTCTCTTCTGACCCCTCGCGCGGGTTCTCGCGGCGGTCGCCCCAGCGACCACCGCCCCTCTAAGAGGGTTAAATCTATGCAGGCGCCCGCCGCGAGGCAAGTGAAAATGCCGCCAGGGCCGAAAATCGGCCTTTTTATTCTTGACCGGCCGCCGGTCTATGGCTAGGCTGCACGAGGTTGGTGGAAAGGATCGCCCCGTTCGCATCGCCGGCCGAACACGTTTGGGTACGCCTGTCTTGGAATTCAGTGGACCGCCATCGGGATAACTGAACCAGCCGGCCGAGGTTCTCCGCTTGGCCGGGTGGTTTTTTTGTGGAACGGAGTCGGGAGGCACAAGCATGGCACGCGGTAAGGTCAAGTGGTTCAACGATCAGAAGGGGTTCGGGTTCATCGAGCAGGACGGCGGTGGCGATGTCTTCGTCCACTACTCCAGCATCAAGGGCGACGGGTTCAAGACCCTCGCCGAAGGGGACGTGGTCGAATTTGACGTCACCCAGGGGCCAAAGGGCGCCAAGGCCGAGAACGTCACGCGAGTCCAACCCTGACGGCGGCCGCGCTCGGCGCGGTCCTGGTGCTTCACGCGGCGGTTCCCGGAAACGGGGACCGCCGATTCTTCTGTACGCCGGATTCCTCTTGCTCCTACCACATGCTCCACGGTATTTATATGCGGTCGGCTGTCCGCACAAACGGTGCCCGCGAACCAGGAGAGACATCATGCAAAGAACGAAAGTCGTGACGGACGAGAAGGACCTGCCGCGCAAATGGTACAACCTCGCGGCCGACCTGCCGACGCCGCTGCTTCCGCCGCTGGGCCCCGACGGCAAGCCCGTCAGGCCCGAGATGCTGCGGCCGGTATTCCCCGACAACCTGATTGAGCAGGAGGTGAGCAGCCGTCGGTGGATCGACATCCCGGAGGAGATTCTGGAGATCCTCTCTCTCTGGCGTCCGTCGCCGCTGTACCGTGCGCGGCGCCTGGAGAAGGCCCTCGGGACGCCTGCCCGAATCTATTTCAAGCACGAGGGCGTCTCGCCTCCCGGCAGCCACAAGCCGAACACCGCCGTCCCGCAGGCGTGGTACAATAAGCAGTTCGGCATCAAGCGCCTGACGACGGAGACGGGCGCCGGCCAGTGGGGCAGCGCCCTTGCGTTCGCGTGCTCGCTGATCGGCCTGGAGTGCAAGGTGTTCATGGTCCGGATCAGTTTCGACCAGAAGCCGTTCCGGCGGCTGATGATGGAGACGTGGGGTGCGACGTGCGTGCCCAGCCCGTCGAGCGAAACCAACGCCGGCCGCGCCATCCTCGCCAAGATGCCCGA
>CAYGWP010000159.1:0-8453 GCA_964353455.1 uncultured Anaerolineales bacterium | reverse complement strand
CTTGCACGCCCGAGGGCGGGCGTGCCACAGTTCTGAAACAGCCTCTAAACACGTACGATTGCCCGCAGCGCGATACCCCCTTGTGAAACAGACATGCCACCCCCCGAAAGTGATACGCCGTGCCCTATTCGCGCAATACCGTTGTTGACGAGGCGCCTGGCCGCTATAATGCTGGCGGGTTAGTCGGGCGTTGCGCAGGCAAGGAGCACCCCGTGAGGCAACCAATCCGCTGCACCCGAGGCTTCACGCTGACCGAAATCCTGATGGCCGTGGGCATCCTCGGCATCGGCCTGACGATGGTGGCCTCCGTGTTCCCCGTGGCGGTCGAGACCAGCCGCCGCAGCAACGAGGCCACCATGACCGCCCTCTGTGCCCGCAGCGTGGCCGCAACCCTCCGGGCACGCCGCAACAAGGTTGCCCCCGCCGTCCGCGACTACTTCAGTAGTAAGACCATCCTCACCGACGCGACCAAGAAAAACCTGCCTCTCGAGATCAACAAGACTACCCTTACCGCCACCATCATGCCGGATGAGGAACGCGAGTACAACCCGCCCTCGTTCCTGTACGAGCAGGGCTCGACCGGCGCACCCATTACACCCCGCAGGTACTTGGTCCCCACCGCTGTCTCAAGCGTCCTTCCGACCATGGCCCCACCATATCCCCTGCCCTTGTGGACACAGGGCAACTACGTGGCCGTCATCTATGCTACGCCGATCAACAATAGCCTCCCCGTCCCCACCACTAATACTACCAACGGCCCGTGGCGGGTTACGATCCTGGTCTATAAGTCCGCCGGAGGCTTCAACATCGCAACCTTCTTGGATGGATACCCCCGCGACAAGGGTTGGGCTGAACCTAGCCAGATTATCCAGTCCCAGTACTTCAGGCTGAAGTTGGGCCCCGGCGAGTACATGATGGACAGAAACGTATTCCGCGGCGAGGCCTACATGCTCGAATCCGCTGAGACTTCAGCCAAGATCTCGCCGGCCACGTTCCACCAATCCAGGAAGGCTAGTAGCGGGATCTATCCAGTATATCTGCCGAGCAGCACCACGAACAAGTGGTTCGTCCTGCCTGGGGCCGTGGCCGTCTATCATACCATCATCGGAGAATAGACCGTGATTCGGCACACTCCAGTCCGACGATGCGCCCGGCCAGCCTTAGCCCGCGCCTTCACGCTTATTGAACTGGTGACCGCCGCATCCCTCATGACGGTCATGATGCTCGGCGTGGTCCAGATCTTCGCCATCGTCACGCAGACCGCCGGCGATGCCGAGGGCCTCCATTTCGCCCGAGAACAGCAGCGGGCGTTGTTCGACATGCTCCACCGAGACTTCGACGGCCTCACACGCGAAGGATACCTGAAGATCGTCAAGAACCCCACAAGCCACACCACCACGACGACCTACGCCATCGACGTCCTCGCCATGACCACCGTCGGCGCCTTCGAGGGGGCCTGGGGCCCGGCCGGGAACGAGTCGGCCTACAAGGGCACCGCCGCCGAGGTCATCTACACCACTAACGTCCGCACGCCGACCGAAGTGCGGACAGTGTCCAGCGCTGCGGGCGACGTCAAGGTTGACCAGCGCAAGGGCATCCTCGGACGCGGCGTCTGGATCTTCAGCGGCTCGCCGCCCACCGGCAAGATCGACGTGGAGGACCGCAACAAGGTCCTTACCCTTGCGGAATATGCCGCCAATTCCGATCCCATCAACAATCGGTCCATCGCCTCGCTCGGCCCCGTGCCGGGCCTGACCGTCTGGCCGACCTCTTCCCGGACCGGCCTTGCCATCAACACCCAGAGCCTCCGCCGCGTCATGACCACCTGCACCAGCGACTTCATGGTTGAGGTCCTCGAATACGGCGCCGCCACCTCCACCCCCCCCATGGATGGCAAGTATTACTGGCGTCCCGTATCTACCTTCAATTCATTCAATGACTGGAGGCCCGGCCTCGGCTCCGCAAGCCAGCAGACACAGCGGCCGAGGGCCGTCAGGGTCACCGTCGCCACCCACGCACCCGACGACCGCCTGCCAATCCAGAAGGATGCCTCCGGCAATCCCATTCCAGGCAACGAGCGGTACAGGGGCTACGTCTTGCAGGAGGTCTTCTGGATACGAGACCCGTGAGGGAAATGGCCAAGGCCCAGTCAAACGCCAAACAGCAAACTGCAAACGGCAATCAAACAGCAAAAGGCAAACAACAAGAAAACCGCGCGTATGCACATGGTTTGCCGTTTATGAGTTTCGCCGTTTGATTGGCTTTTGCCGTTTGCAGTTTGCAGTTTGACTGGTCATTGGTCATTCAAGCATGAGCCAGACTGATAGCAACGGCATTCCGGCAAGGAACGGTTCGATGAAGCAAAGTGGTTCCATCCTGATCGTGGTTCTGGGCCTCCTGGCCATCCTGGCGATCGTCGGCGTCGCATTCGTCACGATGAGCAGCATCGACCGCAGCACCGCCGCCAACTTCGCCCTACAGAGCCAGTTCGACCTCGCCGCAGACGGCGCCGTCGATTACGTCTCCCACTACCTCGTCCAGGACCTCTGGGAGTGGCACGTCTTCACCAACAGTTACAAGGGCTTCATCCTCACGACCAATACCGATCCCAAAGCCGATACCCCCTCCGCACGCAAGGCCAGCAACTGGGACTATCCCGGCAGCAGCAGTTCGGACGCCGCGGCCGACCCGTGGCTCTGCTCCACCATCGAAAGCGCCGACACCCCGAAGCACATGTCGTTCGAGGTCACCACCGCCGTCACGCTCTTCGGCATGGACTTCGGCACCCGCACCCCCACCGGCGGCGACAAACTCCCCGACAACCTCCACTTCCCGGGCTCCACGCCACCGACAAACGGCATCTGGGTCCCCGACCTGGTGTTCCCCTACGAGTCGGGCATCATCCGCGTCTCCGTCACCGTCCTCGACCATGCCGCCCTCATCAACCTCAACGCCCACGGCCAGCCCGGCACCGCCTCCGTGGGCGATTGGACGTTCGGCAAGGCCTGCGGCCTGGGGTACTTCATCTGCGACGTCGCACTGCCGAACCTCCAGAGCACATTCTCCGACGAGGTCCTTGTCGGCAAGGACACCCAGCATCCCGGTCGCTGGGGCACCGTCGGCCCGGGCAACAAACAGACCGGCGAGGTCCTCATCGAGAACCCCCAGGCCGGGACCGACGCCCCCTTTACGCTCGATGAGGAGTTCGAACTCCGCCGACTCTCCGGCACCTTCTATAAGAGCCGCCTCGAAACCGCCGGCGGCACAGCACTCGACTACAACCCCCTCCAGGCATCCACCGGCAGCGCCACCGCTTCACAGTGCCTCAATCGCCTCAAGTTCACCACCGTCGGCTGGACCGCCGAAATCCGCGGTGACCCCATCAACACCGACCAGGACAGTTCCAAGAATCCCCCCCACAGGACCTCCTCCGGAGGCTGGTCGGCCACCAAACTCGACCTGAACGACACCAAGAACGTCAATGATGGCGAGATCCGCACGGCCCTCCTCGAAGGGCGCGTATTCCAGAAAGTCGCTACTTCCCCATTCATCTCGCCGACCATGGCCCAACTCTCCGTCAACATCAGGGCCTTCAGGGACCAGACGGGTAGTTTCATCTCATGGACCGACTCCGTAACAAAGAACGTTTATGTGGGCGCCCGCCGCCAGCCGATCATAATCCGGGCAAAAGTAAGAGAGATAAAGGCCGCCACCGAAACCGCTGAAGGCCAGTGGGGAGTGCAAGTTCAGGTCTATAACCCATGGGCTGAGGGCCAAGTGGGAACCAAGACCCTCACCACAACTGGCCAGAACCTTGTCATAGAGACGAACTCCCCCGCCACGCTCAAGTCGGGCGTAAGCGGCGTTCCAGCGTTCCCAACTTCGATGAACCCACCGGGTGGCGCCAACAACCCTTACGATACCAAGGAACTGACATTCACATCGCCGAAGAAAAGCACCTGGTCGGCCGCCACGGCGATTAAAGACATCCGCCTCGAAATGAGCAGTCCTGCTGTCGTGCTGGACAGGGTGGACGTGACCGCGTTTGCCGCAGACAAGACGTCCTACATCCACCGCCCAATTACCGTTGATAAAGAAGTGCGAGGGCAAGACTGCACTCAGAAGGTCGAAGTACCAGTCCTCTACCTGGACAAATGGACGTCTTCAGGAACTGAGACCTGGGATGCGTCGGTGAAAATTGACGAAGCAGCCAATAAGACGCACCCAATCCGATTCCCTCACAGCGTTCCAGCAAATTACGATTTTGCCAGCAAGGGCCCACTTCCCGTGTGCGCAACCGCCGGTGCGCCATTCAGGGCATTCGCGCGGCTGGGAGACCTGAATCAGGTCCTCTGCCCGAAGGACGATTCTGCGTGGTCCGCATTCTGGCCCTGGACCGAACGTGTGGCTAAAGCCGCCGCAGACGGAAGTGATGAAGACACACTGAAGTTCAACTGGAAAGACAGCGAGACCTTGCCGGAACAACAGGGTAAGGTGAGCCGCGTCAACGCCGCCAACGTCTTCACCGTCAGCGGCATGCCCTGGCTCGACAACATCGACAATGACGGCGACGGCGCCAAGGACATGAGCGGCACTACTCCCGACACCGGCAAGGAGCCCACAAAATCTACAGAAAATACCGGCCGCTTCGCCGGCCCGGAAATCCGCATCGCCGGCAAGATCAACCTCAACACAGCCAGCGATGCCACACTTGATGCCCTGGAGCAAGGCACGGGCATCACAGGCATCAAGAGCGCCGTCACGTCCGCCCGAGCCAGCGGACCCATCAAGAGCATCGCCCAGATCGTCGAGAAACTCTCCTCCCCCGGGACCGGCGCCGATGCCAAGGGCTGGATCGAAAAACGCGACCTCGCCTTCACACGCATCTCCAATGTCGCCAGCGTCCGCAGCGACACATTCTCCATTTACGGAACCGTCCAGTACATCATACCCCCGCGCGGCGGCGCACAGATGCGGGTCATCAAGAGCCGCAGGTTCTGGGCGCTCGTTGACCGGTCGCCCACGGCGGCCTATCTGCCCACATCCGCCGACTTCATCCACCCCCGAGTCCTCAACTTCCAGTGGCTTGACTGACGCCACATCTGGCATCCGGCATCTGGCATCTGGCATCCGGTATCTGACTTTCTATAATCTCTAGGCATGGACGCCGTTCGCCTGGCCTCTCCGTGGCTGCTTGCGCTGGCCCTCCCCGTCTGGGCGGTTATCCTCTACGCCCTGCCCCGGAAAAAGGGGCCGCAAGCCGCGTCCCGCGCCATCCTGCCATGCCTGGCCGCCGGACTTCTCATCCTCGCCATCGCCGGCCCCTCCGTCCGCATATCTCGCCCGGCCATGTGCCCGCTCATCATCGTCCAGGACATCTCGGCAAGCATGTCGCCACGCCGGCCCGACGCCGCACCGCGACCCGCCGAGGCCCTCGCACCCTTCGCCGCCGCCGTCCCCGCGCGACACGCGGGGCTCGTCCAGTTCGCCGCCCGCGCCGACGCCGTCGTCGAACCTTTCACGCCGCAGGCCGATGGCCTCTACGACCCGGCGACCTTTCCGCGGCGCACGCCCGGCGACGCAGAGACCAACATCCAAGCCGCACTCGAGCAGGCCGCCGCCATCATCCCCGCCGGCCCCGGCGCCGTCCTCCTCTACTCCGACGCCCGCGAGACCCGAGGCGACGCCCTCGCCGCCGCCACCGCCCTCGCCGCACGCGGCATACAGGTCCACGCCATTGCGCCGGCCATCGCCCCGCGCGACGTCGGCATCGTCGCCGTCTCCGCCCCCGCCGAGGCCGCCATCGGCAAGCCCGTTTCCATCGAGGTCCGCCTGGCCGCAACCGTGGCCGCCGCCGCCACCGTCCGCCTCGTCCGATCCCTGCCGGGCAATGCCGCCTCCGAGGAACGCTGGGAGCGACAGGCCGCGCTCGACCCCGTCGCCGGCGCCACGCTCATCTTTGAAGATGCCCCCGCCACCGCCGGCCTCTATGAGTACCGCGCCCAGGTGATCTCGGACGCCGATGATTGGCCCGAGAACAACCGCGCGTCGGCCCTCATCCGCATCGGCGCCGCCCGCGAAGTCATTCTGCTTCCTGGCGGTGCGGCCTCCCCCGCGATCCTGGCCATGCTGCGGGCCAAACTCCACCCCGACATCCGCATCCGTGCCATTCCCGTCGCCAGTTGGCCCAGCCCCGACTCCGGCGAGTCGGCCATCATCCTCGACAACATCTCGGCCTGGGCACTCGGACGAGACCGCGCCGAGGAACTCGCCCGCCGCGTGACCGACGGCGGCCTGGGCCTTCTCGTCCTCGGCGGCGATTCCGCCTTCGCAGCAGGCGGCTACGCAGATTCGCCCATCGAGACGATCCTCCCCGTCACCAGCCGCCTCCGCGAGCGCCGGCCGCTCGAACTCGTCCTCGTCGTCGATTCCTCCGGCTCCATGAACGAGGCCGCAGGAGAGTTGCGGAAACTCACCCTCGCCAAGCAGGCGGTGCTGGCCCTGCGGCCGGCCCTCGCCGAGGCCGACCGCGTCGCCGTCGTCGCCTTCGCCGGAGAGCCGCGCATCGCATCGCCACTCGTGCCCGTCTCCGCCTGGGAGACCCTGCGGCAGCGCCTCCTGGAGATCGAGGCCGGCGGCGGCACGCGGATCACACCCGCCGTTGAGGCCGCCATCAGCCTCCTCGGCACGCCACCCGCCGACCCCAGGACGATCCGGCACGTCCTCCTACTCACCGACGGCCGCAGCGAGGACTTCGACGTCGCCCGTCTGGTCGCCGACTGCCGCGCCGCCCGCGCCACCATCTCCGCCGTCGCCACGGGAACCGATGTGGACCTCCCGCGACTCGCCCGGCTCGCCCAGGAAACCGGCGGCCGCATGTACGACCAGCACGACCTGGCCCGCCTGGCCGAGACGTTCCTCCACGATATGGCCTGGGTCCGCGGCGAGGGCCTCCGCCAGGAAAACCGCCCCGCCGAGTGGCGACGGCCCGAACCCGTCTGGCGCACCACAGGTCCGCCCCTGCCGCCGGTCTCGGCCTACAACGCCACCCGCGCGAAACCCGATGCCGACATCCTCTGGACCACCCCGGCATCCGCCGGCGCAGAGCCGGCCCCCCTCCTGGCTGTCTGGCGACGCGGCCTCGGCAAGGTCGCTGCCATTCCGTGGCCCGTCGCCGATGCCGCAGGCAAGTGGACTGAAGGAAACTCGCTCGGCGGCTACCTGGCCGCCGTCCTGGCGTGGCTCGATGCCCCGCAGGTCCCGACCGATTGGTCCGCCCGGCTGTCGGAGCGCGGACCTGCCCGCCAGCCCGTCCGGCGAAGCCTTGGCGGAGCCGGAAGCCTTGGCGAAGGCGGGGGCGATTGGTGGATCCGCGTGGAACAGCGCCCGGAGGCCATCGGGAAGCCGGCGGCGTTCGCGGCGGCCGTGTTCGGCCCGCCAGGCGCGGAATCACCCGCCGTCGCGTTCGCCCAGGTCGCCCCCGGCATCTTCGAGGCCCGCATAGGCCCGCGCGGAGACCAGGCCGCCGCCTCGGTCGCGGTTCGCGCCGAAAAGGGCGCCCTCGGCCGCACTACACTCGCCATACCGGGCCTGCCGCCACGAGAGTTCGACCGCTTCGGCGTGGACCGACACCGACTGGAGGCCATCGTGCAGGCCGGCGGCGGCGGGCTTCACACCCGACCCGAGACGCTCGCCGAGGCCCTCGCCCGGATCGAACGCCCCGATTTCCTCCCCGTCGGCATCTACCTGGTATTCGCCGCCGGCGCCGCCGTGGTTCTCCAGATCGCCCTGCGACTGGCGGGACGCCTATAAACCACAGGGGCGACCTCTCGGGTCGCCCCTGCCCCTGCCATGCGGAAGCGTGCCTATCCGGCCCGCAAGTCTGTCTCGGGCCTGCCGCCATGCTTTCTTATACGATTACGCCGCCCGTCCGCGCAGTTCATAGCGCCGGATCGAGCATCGCACGCGAAAATTCCGACTCGAACACCACCACAATCACGCTTCGCCACTCACCCATGACGCTGACCCGCCGGACCTCGCCGCTCATCTTCACCACCCGCGTTCGCGGGCCGGATGAGCGGATGTTCGGCACAACCAGTTCCACCCAGACCAACTGCCCCTCGTGCATCGGCAGGCCGCCCCTGCCGATGATCCGGATGCCGCCAGGCGAAATATCCGCCGCGCGGCCCCGAAACAGCAGCCGCCCAGCCTTGTCCCGCAGCGCCGCAGGGCACGTCAGCACTTCCCGCGGATGCCGCCGCCGCTCAGCAACTGTCCGTGGCATGGAACAGCCCTCGACACGCAGGGGACCCTATCGGCTGACTCCAACTCGTGCAGGGGGTGGCGACCGCGATTGATTATCGACCCCGGCGGCCGTTTCGCTTCAACGAATCGCCCAGGCCCGGCACCGCCGGTCGTACCTCACCGCCACTTTTCACTTTGCACTTTTCACT
>CAYGWP010000158.1:0-4278 GCA_964353455.1 uncultured Anaerolineales bacterium | reverse complement strand
CGTCACCCCCTCTGCGCCCTTGCCGCACCTGAGGGCGCTGGAGTAAACCCAGATGAGGTTGTTCAGTTTCCGCTCCTTGACGAAGTAGTCGAACATCATTCGCCAGAGGCCGGCGGTGTTCTCGGGCTTCTCTTTGTCGGTCCACCAGAACCAACCGCCCTCGATCTCGTGCAGCGGCCGCCAGAGGACGGGGATGCGGACGTCCATGAGTTGCTGTAGGGCGTCGGCGTGGCCCTTAAGGTCGCGCATGACCTGCTCGTGCTGCGGCGTGCCGGGCTTGAGGGCCTCGCCGATGTCAAATGCCCCGCTGGCCGGTCTCTCCCCGTGCGCCCCCACCCATGCAGTACCCTTGGGGTTGCCGGGGTGGATCCAATGGCACTGCATGGCGACGATGCCGCCCTTGGCGTGCCACGCCTTGACGGAATCGATGGAGTTCTGGACGACGCCGTTGTAACTCTTGCCCCACGGCGGGCTGTTCCAGCCGGAGAGGTCGAACGCGACGATGGCCGGCTCCTTGCCGCAGACCTTAAGGACCGACTCGGCATTGCCCGCGCCCGAGATGCCGCCGACCGTCTTCTTGCCATAGACGGATTCCAGGTAGGCGAGGACCGCCCGGGCCTCTGGAATCAGGTCGAGGTTGACGGGATCGGCGGCGTAAGCCGTGGTGGCCGCAAGGGGTGTCGTCAGCGCAATGAGACTCACTACAAAGAGAAGGATTCGCATGCCAGGCTCCTTAATGCCCTGCCGTTTCAGCGTGCTGTTCCCACGGCTACAACCGTTCCGTCCAGCAGTTGCACCAGCACCGTACCATCCGCGGGCACGGCAATGCCGTCAGCACGAGGCTCGCCGGGCAGATCGACGATACTGCGTTCGGCGCCGGTATCGCGAGCAAACCAGCCGATGTGATAGGTCAGCGCCCCCTGCTGATCTGCCGTCGCATAGGCACCGATCACCGCGTCGCTCGCCAGAACGGAGGCATACCAACGATGGCGTTCCAGGCGCCATTGCTCGCCGGCCAGTTTCGGTAAGTTACGCATGCGACCCTTCGTGCCCTCCTCCCTTTCCGTCATGCCGGGAATCGTTTCGGGATCGCCTTTGAGGAACTGCTCGAAGGCGGGCGTGGCACAGGCAACCAGCGTCGAGGCACGGCGACTGTCAACGCCGCTGTTCATTGCACCCTGGTTCGGCGCCACGAGCGTCAATCGCGCATCCCACGACGGCAGCGACCAGGCCTGCAGGAAGAGTGGAATCATCTCCAGTTGTTGTTTATTGTCTTGCCGGCGGATGGAAATGCCGGTCGCGGTCAGCGGATAGAACGTCATGGCCTGCTGCGTACCGTTCTTCGCGCGGGGTTGCTCGTGCTGCTCGGCGGTCAGGTTGCCGCCGCCGGTCATCAGGAAACTGTCGCCATAGAGGCCTGTGCACAACAGATAGCGAATATCGCTTTCTCGCGGCGGATTCTGTAACACGCCATCGGTAAGCCGGAAACCGTGATTGCGCATCCAGACCTGACCGTGCGCGATCGTCAACGCGCCGCCGACCGACAAGCCGGTGCGCTTCTTGGCATCCAGCGCTCCGCAGGGCGTGCTCCAACGCAAGGCGCCGCTGCGCGCGTCCACGGCGTAGAGCCAGCCGCCGTTATAGCCGTACAGCCCTGCGGCGAAGTAAGCGACTCCGTCGTTCACCGTGACGCCGGTCATCACCGGCCATGTGCTGGCGAGGTGGCCGAAAAGGAGAACTCGCCGCTCCTCAGGCGCCGCGCGGAACCGCCAGGCTTCCTGTCCAGTAGCCGCATCGAGACAATAGACGCAGCCGTCGCACGAGCCGACGTAGATGCGGCCGTCGCAGGCCGTGGGCGAGATGGCGATTCGGCCGCCGGTAAAAGCAGTCCATCTAACAGCACCACCAGCGAGGTCGAAGGCGCGCACGGCGCCATCGGGCCCACCGCAAATAACCAGCGAACCGAACGTGATCGGCTGCGCAGCTTCATATTCCGTCTGCGAGGTCATGGAGTCCTGCGGCGTGACAGGGAACGGCACAGCGGGACGCCACGTCCAGCGAACCGCTGGCTTGTAACCATCCGGAAGAGCCGACACCGGGCTTGCGTTGGCACGCGCGAGCGACCCCCGATACATGGGCCAATCCCCAACGCCTGAGGGTGTTGTCGCAGGGACAACGCCTGGAGACCTGCGCAGGCGTCCCACCTCGGTCGGCTGCTGCCGCAAGTCGAAGTCGCCGGCCGAGACGTCGGCGCCCCAGCCACGCGTCAGGTTATAACCACACGAGCATTCATGCGGCATGCTGAAACAGACGCCTTCGCCAATCCGAGGGCCGAAAGCGCAGTGGCTTTTGCGCTGAACGTATTCGCCGATCCCAGTCTTGCCGGCGAAGTCGTAGGCGATTCCCATCTGGCCGCACAGCACGTTGACACTGCCCGTGAACATCCCGCACAACCCGTTCTTGTGGACCCCGGGCCACGGGTTGTTCGCAACTGCGACGCCGGTACGGCAATCCAGAGGACCGACCCTGGGTCCGATGATCATCCGATCACGCATGAAGAATCGCGAAAAGGAGGCGGCGGCGGGGTTGGAGCGGCCATCCGGGCCGACAGAACGAACGCCCTTGCGCCACAACTCATGGCCGTCGCGCGGATCCACCCCGAAGGTGATATAGTCATACAGGCCGGTCCCATACCATGAGACTGCGACAAGGGCGTCGTTGCCGGCGACCAAGCCGCCGCTGAGCGTCTGGCCATACGCCCAGTACGTGCCTGTCCGTTGTTCGGGTACTCTTGCGGATTGGGAATTAGACCAACTGACCGCGCCGCCTTTCAGATCGAGCGCGGCCAGACGCCGTCCCTCGGCCAGGAAGTAGACCCGGCCGTCGCGGGCGCAGATGTGATACTCATGGATGCTGTCGGCACCTTCGTCGTGCCGCCAACGCACCTGGGCCGTGGATGCGTCGAGGGCGCCAATGACGCGCCCGAATCCGATGCCTTCAGGCTGGAAGTTGCCTCCGCCACATGCGAATGGCCCGGCGTAGCGGTAAATGCTGCCGATGGGCGCCCTCTTGTCCTCCGTGCCCGCCAGCGCCAGCAACGTCCCGTCGCAGATCGCGATCCACTTGACCTGTGCCCCCAGCGACGAGAGATCGAGACGACGCTTCTCCCTGCCGGAAACGGCGTCCAGGACCAGCACGCGCGCCGAGGCGCCGTCAATCACGAACAGTTCGCCGTTGTGATAGACATAGGCCGACGTGAAACCGTCGGGCGAGTACTTGCCGCCCTGTTGCATCGTACGCATCCAGAGGATTTGACCGTTATACAGGTCGCGCGCGAACAATACGCCGGAATCCACGTTGGGGTAGCCCATGCGTCCGCTCTGCGTCTGCACCTTATTGCCGCCGGTCACTGCCGACTTCTCCTCCGTGACGGCGAAGAGAATGCCGCCGCCGATCACGCCGACAGCACCGGCCTTCTGGTAAGGCTTGCCTACCCATTGCGTCATCGGCGGCCAGGCAAAGGCAGTGTCGGGAGTGTAAGGGTTGCCCGAAGCATCGAAGAGGTTGTGCGTCCATTCGGCCGAGTTGGGCAATGGCGGCCGGGTGACCACCGCCCACAGACCCGCGGCATCCTCGATGACTCTGGCGAGGGGCGCAGCGAAGCCTTTAGCCCAACTCTCCAGGCCGGCTTTGCTCAACGTCCCGTTTTCGCCCTTGGCCAGGCCGATCACGGCTTGGCCTCCGTGCGGGGCAAGTTTGCGAAGGATCTGCTGCGCGTCGAGCCTTGGGAGTTCGGCGTCTGTGACGCCCGTCAAGACCAACAGATTCGCGTAGCAGTCCGCCAGGATACAGGTTCCCCGTGGGCCCTCGGCGATGGTCATCCGGCGTTCGAGAAGTCCCTCCCTGTCGGCACGTGCGCAAGCGGCCTGCATTGCCTCGGGCGTGGCTTCCTGCGCCACCACGTAGAACTCGCTTGCACGCGTCAAGGCGAAGGCCAACTCCCCACCTCCAGGGACTGCACACACACCGCGCGGATTGGTTTGCCTGTCGCTCAGGCTGACCATGTGCTTCGCCAACGCGTCCCAGTCGGGCCCGGCCGCACGAGCAATCGTGGTACATGCAAAGACAACAGCAACTATGAGTGCGGCCGTGATCAGGATACGCACTTGCGATTCCTTTCGTTCACTTGGAGTCCGGCCCGGCACGGGTCCAGACTTCTCAGGACTCATGGACGCTCCTGGGGCCCTACGGACGCAGCACGACGGTCGTCGGGTCTTT
>CAYGWP010000157.1:0-2134 GCA_964353455.1 uncultured Anaerolineales bacterium | reverse complement strand
GCGGTAACGGTGTACTTGGCGATGGTTCCCTTATCGGCCTCGGCGAAGAGGCTGGCGGGAATGGAGCAGGGGACCCGGACGAAGGCCGTGTATGCGTTGGCCCTCAGGTTGCGGCTGTAACCGACGTACTTAGCGCCGCTCGTGAGGACGATTTCGATCTTGTGGACCTTCTCGGTGTAGATCGCGGGGGTGGCGGTATCAGGACGGATGCCCAGGACCCACATGTCGATGGCCACGGTGCCGGTGGGCTGTTGCTTGATGTCGAAGACCTCGACGACGGCGATGCGGTCGTCGCGGCGCGACCCGTTGACGCGGACCTCGGCGAGGTCCTGAATGGCCCCGAAATCGAGTTCCAGCGACGGCCGGTCGGGGACGTTCTGCTGAGTGCGGTTGCCGAGCCAGTAGAAGATGACGGGCTTCTCGTCGAAGGTGATGGTTCCCTTGGAGAGTGCGCCCTCATGTGCCTTCTTCACGAGATCGGCAAGGAAGAGGCGGGTCTCGGGGGCGTTTCCGAAGGTGGCCAGGCCGACGGTCTTATCTATGTTGACGACCATCAAGGCGCCCGTGAGTGTGACCTTGTCGGCGGCGTCGCGGAGTTCAAAGGGATAGACGCCGGGTCCGAAGAGGAGGATTTCGGAGCCGAGATCGCCCGGGATGAACCTGGAGATGGACCCGCGGAAGCAGAGTCTCTGGCCGCCGGGGGCGGTGAACTTGGCGGCAAGGCGGCCGACATCGCCGACAGGCCCGTACACCTGGCGATAGTAAGGGGCGGTGTCGGGCCCGTTCGTGATGAAGTAATAGCGGGCGTTAGTGCGGCTGACCTCGTTGGCGCAGCCGGCGGCCATCGCGGCCGCAAGGGCCGTCACGCCCAGCCACAGGGTCACAGGAAATTGCCTGGCCACGGTTCTGCCTCCTTGTCGGACTCGGTTCCGGGATGCCCGGCCTCACCTGAAGGGCCGAAGGCTCATGCGATAGCGGATGATCGGCCTGCTGTCGCTGGCGGTGGTCAGGCCGATGCTGTACTGGACGGGCCGCCCTTGCCAGGCCGCCTGGAGATGTTCGGGCTTGAAGAGGCCGCCTTCCTGTTTTCCGAAGGTGGCGAGGGCGGTGTCCGGGTTCACCTCCAGGACCTCCAGGACGCCGTAAATCCTCTCGCGGCCGGAGACGGACAGTTCAAACGGAAATGCGCCCTTGCGGAAGTAAAGGATCATTCCGTCGCCGGGGATGACGTAGGACTGGCCGCCCATGGTGAGGGTGGCGCCTGCGGGTCCGCTGAACGAGATGGCGTTGGTATCGGCTTCGCGTGGGGCCGATGAGGCCGGTGTCGGCGAAGGCAAGGCCGGTTCCTGGGCGGGCGTGGACGGCGGCGGCGACGCCGGGACCGTCGGGGCGGGCGCCGGGCCGGAGCCCGTGGTGCGGACGAAGACGAAATGGCCGCCCGCGTGCCACGCGCCGCGCAGGATGTCGATCTGCGGAACCTGCCGCAGGGGAGAGGTCTCGGTGACCATGCGGCAGATGGCGGCGTAGAGTTCCTGTTCGGTGAAGGCGGAGGCGTGTCCCTCCATTTTGCCGAGCATGAACTGCTGGATGCGGAGGCTGAAGGCGCTGTGCTGGCCGCCGCCGGTGTCGGGGACGGGTTCGACGCCGCCGGATGTGATGATCCATCTAGACATGTTCTGGAATACACGGAACTCGAAAGGTCCGAGCGCGGCCTTTTCGCCGCCCTCCGCGCCGCGGAAGGCGCCGGCGAAACAGGAATCGGCGATCAAGAGGATGTGGCGCGCCCGGATGGCCTGTAGGCAGTCGCCCACGATGGTGTTGCAACTGAGGTGCTGGAACGGCTTGTCGCGCTCGGCCTCCACGGGTATCCAGTAGGCCTGCTTGGTCCCCTCGTCGAGCGCCCCGTGGCCCGCGTAGTAGATGACGAGGCTCTCATCATCCCCCAGATGCCTGAGCGCGTAAAGCCGCTGAAGGATGTTCTCGCGGGTCGCCTTCTCATCGTACAGTTCGTGGACCTGCGCCGGCGCGAAGCCGTAGTGCTCCTTGAGGATGGCCGCGAAGACCTGGGCATCCTTCACGGCACACCTCAGCCGCGGCCAGAAGAGGTACTTGTCGATGCCGATGACGAGGGCGT
>CAYGWP010000156.1:0-2784 GCA_964353455.1 uncultured Anaerolineales bacterium | reverse complement strand
TGTGCCACGTGGCACAGCCGCCCCCGGCTGTGCATCCGGTCATCGAGTGACTCTAGTGCCATCTTCTACCGCAACTCGGTGTCATTTTCAACGGTTTGAGCGTATGGGAACGAAACGGAGGAAGCCCATGAGGAAGATCAGCCGCCGCGGATTCCTCGGAGCAGTGGGCGCGGGGGCCGCCGCAGCCGCGCTTTCCCGCGGTGTGCGGGCGGCCCCGGTCCCCGCCGGAAAGCCGAACATCGTCTTCATCATCACCGACGACCAGCGGTACGGAACCATCGGCGCACTGGGCGGCGAACCGGTCAAGACGCCCGCCCTCGATTCGCTCGTCCGGCAGGGCACGGCCTTCACGAACCCGTATATCATGGGCGGCACGGGCGGGGCCATCTGCATCTCCAGCCGCGCGATGTTCCTGACGGGCCGATCCCTATGGCACGCCCCGAACGACTGCGGCGACTTCCCCCTGTGGCCGCAGGTCATGAAGGATGCGGGCTACGAGACCTATGGCATCGGCAAGTGGCACAACGGGCCGGCGTCGTACGCGCGGTGTTTCACGGGCGGGGCCAACATCTTCTTCGGCGGTATGTCGAACCACCTGAAGGTGCCCGTGCAGGACTTCGACCCGAGCGGCAAGTACCCCAAGACCGCCGAGCACGAGGGCGGGAAGTTCTCGAGCGAACTGTTCGCCGACTCCGCCGTCGAGTTCCTCCGCCGACGAAAGGGCGAGAAACCGTTCTTCCTGTACCTGGCCTTCACGGCGCCGCACGACCCGCGGATGGCGCCCGAGCCGTATGCCTCGATGTATCCGCCCGACGGCATTCCGCTGCCCAAGAACTTCATGCCCGAGCATCCATTCGACAACGGCGAACTGCGGGGCCGCGACGAGAACCTGGCCCCGCACCCGCGAACGCCCGAAGTCGTGCGGCGGCACGTCGCCGACTATTACGGGATGATCACGCACATGGACGCCCAGATCGCCCGCGTCCTTGCGGCCGTCGATGAGACCGGCCGCGCCCGCGACGCCATCGTCGTCATGGCTGGCGACAACGGCCTGGCGCTCGGCCAGCACGGCCTGTTCGGCAAGCAGAACGTGTATGAGCACAGCGTTCGCGTGCCGCTGGTTATACGCGGGCCTGGCATCCCGGCGGGCGAGAGGCGGGATGCATTCGTATATCTCCACGACATCTTCCCGACCGTCTGCGAGATGACCGGCGTGCCGGTTCCCGAAACGGTTGAGGGGAAGAGCCTTGCGGGGGTCGTCGCGGGGCGGACGAAAGCGGTGCGCGATTCCGTCTTCGCCGCCTTCCGCAACCTCCAGCGGATGGTCCGCGACGAGCGATATAAACTCATCCGCTACACCGTCCGAGGCGAAACCCGGACGCAACTGTTCGACCTCCAGGCCGACCCGTGGGAACTTACGGACCTTTCGGCCGATGCCAGAAGCGCCACGCACCTGGCCGCGCTGGAGGCCAGACTCAAGGCATGGCAGAAAGAGGCCGGCGATCCGCTGGCCTCGTAGAGCGACGGGGCTTTGCGCGGCGGGTCTCCCGACCCGCCGCGCACGAAAAAGGGAGGAGCAGCGGGCGTGAACATCATCCTGATCATCTCCGACACATTCCGCTATGACAATCTGTTCGGCCGCGCGGCCATGCCTGTCCGGACGCCGGAACTGGAGAAGTTCGCGGCGCGGGCCGTCAGCCTCGACAACCTCTGGACCTCCAGTTTCCCCACCATCCCCCACCGGACGGACCTGACGAGCGGCAGGTACGGCTGGCCGTGGTACGGCTGGCAGAGCCGCCTGAAGAGCACGGAGAACCATCTGCCGCTGGTGCTGCGCGAGGCGGGGTACGTCTCGCAACTCATATGCGATTGCCCGCATCTTTTCAATGCCGACTTCAACCGCGGGTTCGACGGGGCAACGGTCCTTCGCGGCCAGGAGGCCGACCTGCCTTTCCTCCGCATGAACCACCCGATCGAGCACGTCATGCCGCCCGAGAAAACCCGCACGGGCCGCCACTTCCGCGGCCGCAACCTCCCGGACCTCGCGCGCTGGGTCAACCGCGCGTGGTTCCGCGAGGAGGACCGGTTCCCGCCGCGCACCGCCGCCCTCGCCTGCGAGTGGCTGGAGGAGAACTACCGCTTCCACCCGTTCTTCCTGTGGGTGGACTTCTTCGACCCGCACGAGCCCTGGGACCCGCCGGAGTACATGGTCCGCCGGTACGACCCGGACTACCGCGGCACGCCCATGATCCATCCGAATTACGGGAAGGCGGCGGACCTCTCGCCGGCCGAACTCCGGAACCTGCGGGCACACTACGCGGCCGAGGCCGAACTGGTGGACCGCTGGGTCGGCCGCGTCCTCCAGAAGATCGACGACCTCGACCTCTGGAGGAATTCCATCGTCATATTCACAACCGATCATGGCATGAGCCTCGGCGAACATAACCGGACCGGCAAGTCGAACATCAACGACCGCGACGACCGGCTCTGGCCGATCTACCCGGAGATCGCGCACATCCCGTTCATGGTGGCCGCGCCCGGCCTTGCGGGCGGCCGCGAGGTCGATTGGCTGCTTCAGCCGCCCGACATTCTGCCGACGCTGCTGGACCTGGCGGGGGCGAAGGTGGAGCCGCCCGAACCGATGCACGGCCGGTCGTTCGCGGCGATGCTTCGCGGCAGGCGCGCCAAGCCGCTCTACGACTTCGTCATCTCCGCGAGTTTCCTTCGCCGCAGGCCCGGCGAGAAACCGAACAAGGGTGTCCCTACGCCGGTCGTCTACACGGA
>CAYGWP010000155.1:0-2693 GCA_964353455.1 uncultured Anaerolineales bacterium | reverse complement strand
GCCGATGAACCCGGCCCCGCCGGTGACAACATAAGTGGGCATGCCAGACCCCGGCTGAAGGCTATCGCCCCGCGGCCCGCCGCGAGTTGGCGGCAGGATAATGAGGCGAAACGGGCGCTGCGAGACTCGCAGCGCCCGGTCGCCAACAGATCCGAACGTATTCGACTAAAGGCGCGCGGCCCAAGCAGAGCCGAATGGTACGGCTGGACATCGGCACGTCGGCCGCGCCAAACGACTTACTTCGTGGCCGGAGCAGGTGCCGGAGCCGGGGCCGGAGCGGGGGCCGGGGTTTCCGGACCAGCCTTGTCAGGGGCCTTTTCCGGGGCCTTCACCGGAGCAACGGGCTTCGGTGTTTCCTTCGCACAGCCAGCCACGACCGGGCACAGCACAAACGCCAACAGCGCTACCAGTGCCAGATACCTCATTCCAGTTCTCCTTTCGCAATGACCTTGGTGCGTACATGAACCGTTGAAACGGGTGACACCAATTACCACCCATTGGCCGATGAAAATTGTAGCAGACGGTTTCGGCGACGCAAGAAAAACTTGGCGCAAACCGGCAACGGTTCTCGGGCCGGAGCGGCGTCGCCTCAAGGCCGCCGCAGGCGCCCGCGCGCCACACGCTCAACCATCAGGAATCGAAATTGCTGCGCTGGTCCCGAACGCTCCAGAGTTCCGGGTTGACCAGGTAATCGTAAAGGTCCGTGAACATCGCTAAGTGCTTGTCTTCTTCGGCCTTAAGACGCATGAAGAGGTCCTTGGACGGCTTGTCGGCGGCCTTGTCCGCGGCATCCAGGTAGAAGGCGATGGCCTTGCGTTCCATCTCCTGGGCAAGTTCGACGGCCGCCAGGTCGCCGGTCTCGGCCTCGACGCCCTTGGCGATCTTGGCCTTGCCCTTTGCCAAAAATTCTTTGTCCACGGGCGGGAATTTCACATCGACCGGGCAGACGCCCTGGTTGGCCCAGTCTTGGAGAAGGCGCTCGTGCTTGGTCTCCTCGCCGGCCAGGCGCTCGAACATCTGCTTGCCCAGGGGATGCCTGGTCTTGCCGGCGGCCTGGAGGTAGAAATCGTGGGCGGCCCGCTCCTTCTCGGCGCCCACCACCAGGATGCCGCACAGGTCTTTGCTCAGGGCCATCGGTGCATTCCTTTCATTTTCCGGCTGCTTGAAACCATTATTATAGCCGACCTCCCAAGCCCCAGCCACGGAAAATGCACACGCTCGGCGGGTGAGCCGGGTTATGCCTGCGTTTACCCGCGACTCGAAGAGGAGCGCGTATGGCTCTCGAACACGCGCTCCTCTTCGAGGCGCGGCTAAACGAATCGCGGCTAAACGAGGCTGTTCGTTGCACATCACCCGCGGCGCCACTGGCGAAGGGCCGCCAGGAGGTGCGACATGTCGTCCGGCAGCGGGGCCTCGAAGTGGAGTACCTCGCGCGTCCGGGGGTGCCGCAGGGTGAGCGCCCCCGCGTGCAGGGCCTGGCGGGCGATCAACACCTCATCGTGGTCCGCCCGGCCCCGGGCGATTTCCAGGAGCATCACCTTGTCGCGGTTGCCGTACTGGCGATCGGCGACGATCCGGTGGCCGATGTGCGCCAGGTGCACGCGGATCTGGTGGGTGCGTCCTGTGCGAGGCCGGACGTGCAGGAGGCTGAATCCGTCGAAGACCTCGGAGACCTCGTAGTGGCTGGCGGCCTCGCGGCCGACGCCGTCGCGGCGGACGGCGTACCGGTCGCGGACGTGGTGGTCCTTGCCGAGGGGCGCCTGGATGACGTCGGCATCGAGTTGCGGCACGCCCTCGACAACGGCCACGTACTCCTTCTCGACCGTGCGGTCCTCCCACTGGCGGGCCAGTCGCGTATGGGCCGTATCGTTCTTGGCGAAGATGATGATGCCGGATGTGTCGCGGTCCAGGCGGTGGACCACGCCTGGCCGCCACGGGCCGCCCACCTTCGACAGCGCCTCGGCGTGGTGCGCCACGGCGTTGACGAGCGTCCCGTGCGGGTTGCCGCGCGCGGGGTGCACGATGATTCCGGGGGCCTTGTTGACGGCAATAAGGTCCTCATCCTCGTAGAGGACCGAGATAGGGATCGGTTCGGGGATGATCCCCAGGGGCTGGCGTTTGTAGAGGGTCACGAAGATGCGGTCGCCGCCGTGGACCTCGGTCGAGGGTTTCGTGACCGGTTCATCATTGACGAGGACGCGGCCGTCGCGGATGAGTTTCTGGTAGGTGGTGCGGCTGTGGGAGGGCCAACGCTGTGCGAGGAACCGGTCGAGTCGCGGATCGCTCGGCTCGTGGACGAGTTGGATGTCGAAGGTTTCGAGGTCCCGCGCGGGGAGTTCCTCGGGCGGCAGCGAACCTTCGGGCAGGTTATTGTTCGACATTGCGTGTTTGCACGCCCATAAAAGTTTAGCCGCGACTCATCGAGGAGCGCGTGTTCGAGCGGCCCAACGCGCTCATCTTCGATTCGCGGCTAAGAGGCTGTTTCAGAACTGTGGCACGCCCGCCCTCGGGCGTGCAAGTGGCTGAAAAGATGCACAGCCGGGGGCGGCTGTGCCACAAGAAGCCGGTTCTGAAACAGCCTCTAAACGCGAGTACACCTCGCCGCGACGACCTAGTGTGCCCCGATGAGGGCCATGGCCTTATCGACAGCGCTGCCGGCGTCGGCCGCGTAGCCGTCGGCGCCGATCTCGTCG
>CAYGWP010000154.1:0-2070 GCA_964353455.1 uncultured Anaerolineales bacterium | reverse complement strand
TGACCTGGCCGGTGGCCGTGTCGTAATCGTACGGCCGGCCGTACGGGCACTTCGGCAGCCCGTGCGGGAAGAGATTCTTGTCGCCGGCGATGAGTCGCTGGAATTCCTGGGCCGATGCCGGCGACCGCCCGGTGGTCCTGGTGAAATAGAACTCGATCTTCGCGTTCAGCAGCGCTGCGTTCGCCCGGCACTCGTTGCTCCGCGTCTCGCTCGAATAGGCGAATCGCGGAATCACCGTGGCCGCCAGAAGTCCAAGAATCAGAACCACCAGCAGCACTTCCGGCAGGCTCATGCCTCTCGGGCAGCCACGGACCATGCTCCGCCTTCCTGCAAGAGTGGGTGCGTAGAGTCTGGGCGTGTAGGGGGAAACCCTGTAGGGGAACGCTACGTCAGGTGCTCTAGCAATATCGGCACGGAAAGGCGGGTGACTTTAGGGCAGTTCCTGATTGCCCCTGCCATCAATCACGGCATCGGATTGGCCTGGAGGAGGCGGGCGGCCATCACCTGATACGCCCCGGCACGGCTGTCGCGGGAGACGGCCGTCATGATGCCGCGGGCGCGGCGGTCGAAGGTGAACCGCTCGACAAAGCAGCAGTCATCCGTCTTGGCCAGTGCGCGGGCATCATAGAACTTCTGGCCGGCGGCGAGCGCCGGTTCGTTGGCGGGGTCCGCCAGCATCTTGAGCCATGCGGCCGCGCGCCCGTCGCCGGCCGGCAAGATCGGCGCGAGCGCATCGAGACGGCACTTGGCCCGGTAGAGGTCGCCGGCATCGATGTCGGCCTTGACGGCGGCAACCGTAAGTTCGATGGACCTGGCGACGAGCGCGCGATCCGGCGCCCGGCCCCGCGCCGCACCCAGAATCCGCAGCCGCGCATCGGGCAGCGCATAGACAAGCGCCATGCCGCCCGTGCCCCACAGCGGCCCGCGCGCGGCATAGTGGTTGAAGCCGGAGGGGCCCTCCCCGCGCTGAGGCCACGGCTGGTTGACGAGCGAGCCGTCCCAGCGGCGCGCAAGGTCGTAGTACCACCGCTGCCGGCCCATGAATTCCACGAGCGCGGGTTGCCCGGCCCGTGCGGCACCGAGCGGCCCCCACACGTAACTGAAGAAGTTGCCGGCGTGGCCCACCTCGCGATGCTCCCATGATGCGGCAACAAGCGCGGAATACAGCGAGACCGCGCGCTGGTCGGCAAGAAGCGCATAGACAACCGCGGCCTGCGCGGTCTTGCCGTTGTCATCGCCGCCCATCCACGGGGGATGGTCGCCGTAAGGGACGTTCCCTCGGCCGGCCCACTGGCGGAAGAACGCCGTCGAGCGGGCCATCGCCGCCTCATCCACCTTTACGCCGCATTCCCGGGCCAGCACCAGCCCCGTGAAGCACGCCAGGCCGACGGCGTTCACCTCGCCGTAGCCCTCGGTCCAACCCCTGGCGGCGGGATTGTGTCCCCAACTTCCGGTGGATGCCTGCCCGTCGGTCAGCGCCTTGCAGAACTCCGCCAGGCGCGGCAGCACGTGGGCGTCGCCGGTGGCCAGGTAGTACTCCGCGAGGAAGATGGTGATGTATCCCCAGCCCCAGTTTGCCAGCCCTTCCTTCCCGGGCGACTGGATGCGGTAGGCCGTGCGCCGCACATGGTCGAGGTGCTCCGGCCGGCCGCCGGCCAGGAGGAGCAGCGCGTCGAGGTGTCCGCCGATGTTCTGGAACCCATCGGGCGGCATGCGGTCGGCGAGAAACCGGCAGGCCTCGGCCAGGATTTTGCGCGACTTCTCGCACCCCGTCGGCGCGGCGTCTCCGTACGAGCCCATGACGCGGATGCGGACTTCCACCTCGGCCGTCTTCCCGGCTCGCCAGCGGGTGAGTTTGAGGAGGCCCGCGCGGCCGGCCGTCTCGCTCTCGGTGACGGCCTGGCCGAGCCCGCGACGCGCATCGCGCGTGAACGGGCGGCCGTTGGCGCCGAGGAGCACATCCAACTTCTGGAGCACGCCGTCGGCCGGCGAAGAACGTTCCACGGCCGTGACGAGAATCTGGCTGCCGAGCGGCCCGCGGTTCCCGTCGGCGCCGTACATCCAGCCGCG
>CAYGWP010000153.1:0-1535 GCA_964353455.1 uncultured Anaerolineales bacterium | reverse complement strand
GCTCAGGGTTTTCAGAGCGTACTTGCCCAGGACGTCGTCCCTCTCCCAGTCGGCCGACAGGGTGTAGCCCTCCGGGCAAATCATGACCTCCAGGCTGTTCGCGTCGTAGGCTGAGAGCTGGCCTCGCCACCCGTCAACCATAAGGGCGCCGGTGTGGGCTATCTTGTCCCGGGCCGCCAGAGTTGCCACCGCCACGCGGATATTCCGGAGGTTGTTGGCACACAGGCTCTGGCGAACGATGGTAAAGACGCTCGACAATGAAGGCATCAGCATCGCCGCCAGCAGGGCAATGATGACTATCACCACCATGAGCTCCGCCAGCGTAAAACCTGTTCGGCCACGGCTAATCATGGCTGACTGCTCCTTTTCTCCCTGATGCGCCTTACGTTGTCCAGGTGGAAGGGCAACTGAAGGCGCCAACCGTTGCGTATCCTGGCGATGGCGGCCTGCCGGTCCGCCAGCGGTGCTTTGGCCCGAAAGCCGTAGTCCAGGCCCAGGATGCGGCGGATCGCCATGCCGGCCGAGTTGCGCACCTCGAGCGACTCATCCTCCAGGGCGTCCACCAGGCCTTCCATGGCGTCCCAGTGCTGGAACTTGCCCAGTGCCTCAGCCGCCGCCGCGCGAGTCTCCGGGGCCTTCTCGGCCAGGAACGCCTTGAGCACGATATTGGGAACCGCGGGATTCTCCGGGGCCGGCGGCGTGGAAGCCTCGAGTATCTGGATGGCCGCGACCTGGACGGCCGGGCGCGGGTCCTGGACGGCGGACTCGGCGATCTTCACGGCTTCGGGGGGCAGCGGCCTGTCGGCGATGGTGGCGGCGAGGGCTTGAAGGCCCGAGCGCGCCACGGCCGGGTCCTTGTTCCGCACCGTCTCGGCGATGCGCTCGAGCCCGCCGGGCGTGTCCGCGGCGGCACTGAGGTTGGCGACGGCGCGGTTCTGCTGGCCTGGGTCGCCGGAACTCAACATGCCGACCGCATCACCCCTGTTGGCAGCCCACCATCCGATGATGCCAACGCCAACGCCAATGACTGCCAGCACCACCGCTACCAGGATTACCCGCTGCAAGTTCACCATGGCCCCACGGCTCCTTATGGGCATTCTACCACTGCCCCGGTATTCCGCAACACACATAAGAAGTCCATGAGATTAAGAGTACGCGCCAAGAGCCGCCATGATGGTCTCGGCCCGGCGGCGGGCTGGGTTGTGCCGGCCAGGGGAGAATAAGACGCCTTCGGTGGAAGGCTGGGGTGTGCTCAGGCCGTCAGGCCCTTGGCCCCGGCGGCCAGTTCAACTACCGCGTGAAACGAATGGCGAGCCCGTTCGACTGAAGCTCACGGCAAGCCGCAAGAGCCGCCGAGGGGAGCCGCACAGGACCATTGGCGTGTCGTGGAGAGGGAGGCACCTCTCGGAGCAGGTCATTTAGACACGTTTTTCCCGCGCGGCATCCCCTCGGCGGCCCTTACGACTCGCCCTTGGGTTTGCATCAATCAAATTGTCATAACCATCGCGCGCAACCAAAGAAAAAGACAGTTCCAA
>CAYGWP010000152.1:0-1641 GCA_964353455.1 uncultured Anaerolineales bacterium | reverse complement strand
TCGGAAGACCGTGCCATCGTGCCCCCAACGTCAGTGCGGAGTGCGGAATGCGGAGGGCGGAATGCGGAGACAACATCCCGCAATCCGCACAGCCTTGCCTTTCACTCCGCACTCCCAACTCCGAATTCCGCACTGCCTTAGATACCCCGCGCGGGGGGAAATGTCAATGCGCACGGCAAGTCAGCATCATGTTTAGGGTTGACCGGCGCGAGGGCGAGGACTACCGTAAGCAAAGAGCGCTACGGCCGTCCCGCCGTGGGCGGGCCGTGCCAGGGAGGAATCATCATGTCGAAGACCCGACTGGGCGGGGGGTTTCCTGAACTGCGTTTCCGGCGTCTGAGGGACCACGCGATCCTCAGGGAGATGGTGGCCGAGACGGGCCTTGAGGCACGGCGGCTGGTGCAGCCGCTGTTCGTCAAGGAGGGCATCCAGGGCCGGCGCGAGATCGAGAGCATGCCGGGCCAGGCGCAGTTGGACCTGGCGGAACTGGCGGTGGAGGCCCGCCGCGCGCGCGATGCCGGCGTGCCGGCGGTGCTCCTCTTCGGCATTCCGAGCGCCAAGGATGCCGTCGGATCATCGGCCACGCGGCCGGACGGGATCGTCCAGCGGGCCATCGCGGCCATCAAGACGGATCTGCCGGACCTCGCGGTCATCGCCGACATCTGCCTCTGCGAGTACACCGACCACGGGCACTGCGGCATACTCACAGACACGGCCCGCCCCGACGGACTGGCGGGCCGTGGCACACGCGGAGGGGAGGATCGCGTCACGGTCGATAACGATGCCACGCTGGACCGGCTGGCCGAGATGGCGGTCTCGTGCGCGAAGGCCGGGGCCGACGTGGTCGCCCCGAGCGACATGATGGACGGGCGTGTGGGTGTGATCCGCGAGGCGCTGGATGCGGCGGGCCTGGTGCAGGTGCCGATCATGTCGTATGCGGCGAAGTTCGCATCGAGTTTCTACGGCCCGTTCCGCGAGGCGGCGGAGAGTCCGCCTAAGTTCGGCGACCGCCGCGGATACCAGATGGATTTCCGCAATTCCGACGAGGCCCTGCGCGAGGCGGCGGCAGACCTGGACGAGGGCGCCGACATCCTCCTCGTCAAGCCCGCCCTCGCCTACGGAGACATCATACGGCGCTTGAAGGAAACGCTGGGCGTCCCCGTTGCGGCGTACAGCGTGAGCGGCGAATACGCGATGGTCGAGGCGGCCGCGCGGGCCGGCTGGATCAGCCGCGAGCCGACCATCCGCGAGATCCTCGCGTGCCTCCGCCGCGCGGGGGCCGACATCATCATCACCTACTGGGCCACCGAGGTCGCGGGCGGTCGAGCCACGGCCCGCCCCATTTGATTGGCGGGCCAGGGCGGTCGAGTCAGCCGTCCCGCCTTGGGCGGGCCGTGCCAGGGTGCGACGTAATCGCGCCGCGCCCGGAACGAAGACTGTGCTTCAGGGCGCATCGAGCCCGCGCGCGGCCGGGCCGGTCAGGCGCCCCTCGCGCCGCCCGGCTGTGGCTCCTCCGGGCCGCCGCGCCCCTGCCCCGGCGGCGGACCGCCCATGCCGGGCTGCTGCCGGCCTTGACCAACGCCGGGACCTCTCATCCCCTGTCCCTGCGGGCCGCCGGGCGGAGGACCGCCCTGCTGGAAC
>CAYGWP010000151.1:0-2888 GCA_964353455.1 uncultured Anaerolineales bacterium | reverse complement strand
CCGTCGTTCTGCTCGGCGTCGTGACGGCGCTGGTCTTGTGGCGGGCGCGGCGGTTCCCGTATCTTGCCGTGGGATGGTTCTGGTACGTGGGCACGCTCGTGCCGGTCATCGGCCTGGTGCAGGTCGGGTCGCAGTCGATGGCCGACCGGTTCACCTATATTCCGTTCGTCGGCCTCTTCATGGCGATCGTGTGGTGGATAGCCGACCTGGTTCCCTCCGGCCGGCGTGCCCAGATCGGCCTGGGCGCCGCATGGGGGGCGGCCCTCGCCGCGTGGGCCGCCTGCGCGGCCTTTCAGGTGACGCATTGGCAGAATACGATGACTCTGTTCGGGCACGCCATCGCGGTGACGAAGGACAACTGGGTGGCATACGACAACCTCGGGGCAGCCCTCCGCAAGCAGGACAAGATCGATGAGGCAATAGCCTACATC
The DNA here is from genome assembly GCA_964353455.1 of uncultured Anaerolineales bacterium. Lineage (GTDB taxonomy): Bacteria > Planctomycetota > Phycisphaerae > FEN-1346 > FEN-1346 > CAYGWP01. Next base: position 2,457 of record CAYGWP010000151.1, on the reverse strand, counting down.
CGCGAGGGGCTGCGGATACGGCCGCTTGACGCCGGCGGCCACGGCCGTTACGGCGAGGCCCTCGCCGCCAAGGGCGAGACACAGGCCGCGATTACCGAGTACCAGGCCGCACTGAGGTTGGACTCGCGCCAACCGGAGGTCCACAACAATTTCGGCTCCGCCCTCTACAGCCTCGGCAGGCGGGACGAGGCGATCCGGCAGTACCTGAAAGCCCTCGACGGAAAGTCTGATTATGCCGAGGCCCATCACAATCTGGCCCTCGCCTTCACCGAGGAGGGCAACCTGACGCAAGCCGAATCCCACTGCCGCGACGCCCTGCGCTATAAGCCGGATTTTGCCGGCGCCCATGCCGCACTCGGGAACATCTTCGCGCGACAGGGGAACTTGAATGAGGCGATGGCCGAGTACCGGGAGGCCCTTCGCCTGAAGCCCGACAGCACCGAGGCGCATGCGAATCTGGCCATTGCCCTGGCCTCGCTGGGCCGGCCGGATGAGGCCGAGGCCCATTGCCGCGAGGCCATCCGCAGCAACCCCAAGTCGGCCGATGCCCACGATGCGCTGGCCGCCGTCCGCGTGAGGCAGAGGAAGGTGGCCGAGGCGATCGCCGAGTACCGGGAGTCCCTCCGCCTGCGGCCGGCCCGCGCATCGACGCACTACAACCTCGGCTCGCTCGTGGCGGCCCAGGGGCAGGTGGAGGAGGCCGTGAAGGAGATGCGCGAGGCCATACGCCTCGCGCCGGACGATCCGCTTGCCCCGAATCACCTGGCGTGGATCCTGGCCACCGATGCGGACCCGAAGGTCCGCCGCGGCGCGGAGGCCGTCGCGCTGGCCGAGAAGGCCTGCGCACTGACGGACCGCAAGGACCCCTCGCTCCTCGACACGCTTGCCGCCGCTTACGCCGAGGCCCGCCAATGGCGGGAGGCCGTCGCCGCGGCAAAGGAGGCCGTCGCGCTGGCGAAGCAGAACGCCTTGCCGGAACTGGCCGCAGCCATCGATGAACGTCTGAGACTTTACGAATCCCGCAAACCCTATCACGAGCCCCGGCGCCCGCCGCAGTAAGGTTATGAACATGGCAATGAGACTGAACCGTCGAAGGTTCCTGAAGTGTGCGGCTGCGGCGGGGGCTGCGCCGTGGATCGTCCCGGCATCGGCGCTCGGCGCGGAAGGTCGCCCGGCGCCGAGCAACCGCATCGCACTGGGGTGCATCGGCCTGGGCGGGCGCGGCACGGTGCACGTGCGGGCCTTCCTCAGCCGCGAGGAGGCCCAGATCGTCGCCCTCTGCGATGTGGATGCCGGCAGCGACCGATACGAGGAGGCGGGGTCCAGGGGCCTCTCGCCGGCCCGCGAGATGCTCGAGAAGCACTACGCCTCCCGCGAGGCCGCGGGGGAGGCGAAGGGCGTCTTCGCCACGCAGGACTTCCGCGAGGTCCTCGCCCGGCCCGACGTGGATGCCGTCTGCATCGCCACGCCCGACCACTGGCACGGCCCCATTGCCGTCATGGCCGCCAAGGCCGGCAAAGATGTCTATTGCGAGAAGCCGATGTCGCTTACGATCGCCGACGGCCGCGCGATGGCCGATGCCGCCGCACGCTACGGCCGCGTGTTCCAGTGCGGCAGCCAGCGGCGCGCCACCGCCAAGTGCCGCCAGTCCTGCGAACTCGTGCGCAGCGGCCGCATCGGGAAACTCGTGAACGTTCGCGTCGGCCTCATGGGCGGGCACTGGATACGCAAGAACGCCCGGCCCACTCACGAGCCGGAGCCGGTTCCGCCCGGTTTCGACTACGACATGTGGCTCGGCCCCGCGCCGTGGGCGCCCTACACATACAACCGATGCCACTGGAACTTCCGCTGGAACCTCGATTACTCCGGCGGCAACCTGACCGACTGGGGCGCACATTACATCGACATGGCACACTGGGGCATGGGGGCCGACCTGACGGGACCCGTGGAGGTCGAGGGAAAGGCCGCGTGGCCGAGCCCCGGCGACCTCTGGAACACCGCGACGGCATTTGAGTTCACATGCACCTATGCCGATGGAATCAAGTTGATCGTAAAGAGCGGCGGAAACGGCGTGCGGTTCGAGGGGACCGACGGGTGGGTTGACCTTGAGGGCGGCACGAATCCGCCGGACCTGGCCCCCGCCGGCCCCGCCGACGTTCGCCTGTACGAGGCCGCCGACATCCACTCGAACTTCCTTGAGTGCATCCGGACCCGCCGCCCGACGGCCGCGCCCGCAGAGGTCGGTCACCGCTCCATAAGCGTGGCCCACCTCGGGAACATCGCGATGCTGACCGGCCGCAAAATCAAGTGGGACCCGGCCAGAGAAGAGATCATCGGCGACCCTGAGGCGTCGCGCCTGCTCGCGCGGCCCAAACGTTCGCCGTGGCGCATTTAGAAATTATCTCAAGATTGTGGCACGCCCGCCCTCGGGCGTGCAGCCGCGCAGCCGCACAGCCG
>CAYGWP010000150.1:0-6856 GCA_964353455.1 uncultured Anaerolineales bacterium | reverse complement strand
CCGCTAACTCAGGACTTCCTCGAGCGCTTCGGGGCTCAGGAGCGCGCGGAGTTTGCTGAGCGCGCGGGTCTCGATCTGGCGGATGCGCTCCTTCGTGACGCCGAAATGTTTGCCCACTTCTTCGAGGGTCTGGGCGGGCATCTCGCCGAGGCCGAACCGGCGCATCACGATCTCACGCTCGCGCTGCTCCAACTGGTCAAGGATCCGCTCGATATTCTGCCGCACCGAGATATCCGGCTCGCGGTACCCCTCCTCGCCCTCGAACCGGAGGTCGCGGCTCATCTCCAGGAGTTCGTCGCGGCCGGTCATGAATCGGTCGCGGCGGACGCCCTCCTGGGGGACGCTGCGGGCGAAGTTCTTCATGATCGCCCACGAGGCGTAGGTCGAGAACTTGAAGCCCCGCGTGTAGTCGAACTTATCGACCGCCCGCATCAGGCTCATGTTGCCGTCGGAGATGAGTTCGAAGAAGTTGGCCTGCGGGCCGACGTGCCGCTTCGCGATGTTGACGACCAGCCGCAGGTTCGCCTGGATGATCCGGTTCTTGGCGGAGTTGGCCTCGTCGATGAGTTTCTCGATCTCGGCGATATCCTCGACGCGCGGCATGCGGCTGCCCTGGAGCCGCCCGCGGACCGCGGCGGCCTTGAACTTCAGATAGTTGTAGCGGCGGAAGATGCCCTGTTCCTGGTCCTTCGTCAGGAGGGGGGTCTTATAGAGGGTCTTCAGGTAGATCGGCAGGCCCTTGGGTGGAGACACCGCCCGCCTTTCCGGTCCGCCCATCGCGGCCTCGGCGGCCGGATCGCCCAGGATTATACGGTCCGCGTCCGGACGCTCAAATTCCGGGCTGGGCATGTACTCGATCGGCTCGCTCAGTAGTTGCTTTGCCCGCTCCTCGGTGACGATCCTGTAGATGCTCGAGCGGGTGCGGCAGAAGCGCTTGGCGAGGGCATGGACGCTGATCCCCCGCAGATGCGCGTCGTAGATCATCTGCCGGTCATGGTCCTGGAGCGGCTCGCCGATGTCGGGGAAAAGTTTTCCTTCCGGGTGCTCGCGGTCGTACTGCTTGATCGTCTGGCGGACGGTCTCGGGGGAGCGGCCCAGTTTGCGGGCGATCCGCTTGGAGACCTCGAAGAGGCAGCAGTGGCAGAACCAACTGAGGCGGCGAGCGCGGCGGACGATCTCGCGGTGTTCCTCGGGCGTAAGGCGGCTGAATTCGGCCGCGGCCTGCACCTGGTCGGAATGACGCGTCGCAAAGCGGTCCAGGCTCGACTGGAGGAACCCGACCCGCAGCCGGCCGTCGGACCCGGCGAACTTCCACGACACCAGGCCCCTCTTCCGCCACCGCTGGATGGTCTTCTCGGAGACGTTGAACCGCCTGGAGGCCTGCACGATCGTCAGAACCGCTTCACCCACATCCCGCGGGGTGACCTTGAGGCTCCCCGAAACCTGCTCAATCAACCGGACGAGGTCTTCACGAAGCGGCCTGCCACGAAGGGCCTTGCCCACATCGCCGCGGGCACGATACCCGGTGATTTGATAGCACACAAACTCGTACGGGTAAGACTTGGCCGGATCAATCAGACAGGCCAGGCGCCCGGCCCGATTGAGTTCCTCAAAACGGACCCTTGCCGGAGAAAAAATCAACTGCTTCGCCAGATCGGCAATCTCGGTGTGATGGAAACGGGCCATTTCACACCTCGGTCCGGCCATGAAGCCGGTTCCCCATCCCTTATTGATAATAACTCATCAAATCGGGCCTGTCAACAGGAAAATTCCGTGGTCTTGCACTCCAGGTGTCCAGTCGAATCCCGTGCTTTGCCAAAGGTCATTTGGTGACAAAAGTCAAGGCCTAGATCATCCTGTGGTGTCGATCCTCCGGGCAGGGGCCACAGGTTGGGGATTGACCCAGAAGGGATGGCGGACACACCGTTCGCGGGTGGGGCACGGCCGCTTACAGTTTCACATCGCGGAACCGCTCGAGGATGCCGACGGCGGTGTTCATTCCGCCAAGTCGCTTGTTGGGGTCCTTCTCCAGGCACCGCATCATCAGTGCGGCCACATCTTTCGGAACGGCGGGCGCCCGCTTGTCAAGGGGCATTGGGTGGACGTTCAGGATCTTGCTGAGCGTCTGGTGGTGTTCGAGGCTTTCAAACGGCCAGTGGCCCGCGAGGATCTCGTAGCCGACGACGCCGAAGGCGAATATGTCAACGCGGTGGTCGCTGGGTTCGCGGCGGAGGATCTCCGGGGCGAGGATTTCGGCGGTGCCCATGCGGCTGGCGACGACCGGCAGGTTCTGGATTGGCGTCGTCAGGCCGAAATCGATCAGTTTGACGCAGTCATCGTTCGTCACGAAGAGGTTCTTCGCGCAGAAGTCATGATGGATGAACCCGCGCCCGTGGACGTGGGCCAGCGCCCCCGCGGCCTGCCGCAGGCAGAGCAGCCGCCGGCCTTCCAGGCGCCTGCTGTCGGCCGCCGTCAGGTTTGCCAGCGTCATCCCCTCAAGGTACTCCATCACCATGTACGGCGACCCGCCGAGGTCTCCGTGGGCGAGGCACTTGACGATGTTCGGGTGGTCGAACGAGGCGGCTATCTGCCCCTCGGTGAAATCGCGGTAATGGGCCTCGAGTCTCTCGACGGCTTTCTTCGCCCCGGGCTTGAGGACCTTGACGACCACGATGCGGCCGGTGGCGTGTTCCTTGGCCTTGAAGATCATCGACATACTGCCTTCGCGGAGGATGCCTGTTGCGGCATACCCCGGCAGTTCGGTGCTCTGAGGCCCACGGAGTCTGTAGTAGAGTTCCTTTAACATGTTACCCTCCTCCAGGCCGAGGACCGCTCACTACAGGCGCCGGCGGGCAGGGGGCGTGAAATGCGTGCGCAGTTTGCACCAGACCCCGTGTTCCCGCCACACACGCTCTACTGAAATGAACCCTCGCCCGACATGAACGGCACCGCGCAAAATATCGGCACTCAGCGCGCGGGCGTACAAGAAAAAACCCCGGCAATCGCACCTGCTACTTGCAGCAGTAGTCGATCAGCGAGGCGATCTCGCTGCGGAGGCCGGCACGCGGGATGATCCGGTCCACAAAACCGTGCTCCATCATGAACTCGGCCGTCTGGAAACCCTCGGGAAGTTCCTGCTTCATCGTCTGGTAGATGACGCGCGGTCCGGTAAAGCCGATCATGGCCCCCGGTTCGGCGAGGATGATGTCCCCCAGGGAGGCGAAACTGGCCGCGACGCCCGCGGTCGTGGGGTTGGTCATCACGCTGATGAAGAGCCCCCCTGCCCGCCCCAGCCGCGCGACGGCCGCGCTCGTCTTCGCCATCTGCGAGAGGCTGAGTATCCCCTCCATCATCCGCGCGCCGCCCGATGCGCTACAGAGGACGAGGGGCAGTCCGAGTTCCGCCGCCTTCTCGGCCGCAACAGTCACCTTCTCGCCGACGACCGACCCCATCGACCCCATGATGAAGTTCGGGTCCAGCGCCCCGAGGACCGCGGCGCGGCCCTTGACATAGGCCCGCCCCACGACGGCCGCATCGTACAGATTGGTCTGCCGCTGGGCATCGGCCAGACGTTCCACGTAACTTTTGCGGTCGATGAAATGGAGCGGGTCCGGCGACATGAGATTCGGTGCGTACTCCTCGAAACTGTCGGCGTCGGCAAGAAGGGCCAGCCGCTGCCGGGCGCCGATCTTGAAGTGGTACTGGCACTCCGGGCAGACATGGAGGTTCTCTTCAACGCTCTTGCGGAAGACCATCTCTTCGCAGCCGGGGCATCGCAGCCACAGCCCTTCCGGGATATCCTTCTTCTTGGCCCGACCGTTCATGGCCATGGCGCGACAGTCCCCGTCCTTCAGGCCGACGCCTCTTGGGCCCGCTGCCTCAGTTCGGCGATGGCGCGGGCGTAGTCGCGGCCGGGCGTGCGGAAGACGCCGGTGCCCGAGACGAACACGTCCGCGCCGGCCGCAGCCGCCTGCCCGATTGTATCCGCGTAAATGCCGCCGTCCACCTCCAACCGCTGGTTCGGCTGGAGCCAGCCCCGCACGGTCCGGATGAGCGGCAGGACTTCGGGCATGAACTTCTGCCCGCCGAACCCGGCGAAGATCGTCATCATGAGGACCATTTCCACGTGGGGCGCCGCCGCGCGCACCCGCTCCATCGGCCCGTCCGGGTTGATTGTGATGCCGGCCTCGCACCCGAGTTCGCGGATGCGGTCGGCCAGCGCCCTCGGGTCCTCCGCCACCTCGGCGTGGAACGTGATATTGTCGGCACCGGCTGCGGCGAACGCCTGGATGTAGCGGGCGGGCTCTTCGATCATCAGGTGCACGTCGAGAAAGAGGTCCGTGACGGCCCGGACCCTCTCGACGACGGCCGGCCCGATGGTGATGTTGGGCACGAAGTGGCCGTCCATGACGTCGAGGTGCAGGAGGTCTGCGCCGGCCTCGCGCACGCGGGCGATCTCATCGGCCAGGTGCGCGAAGTCGCAGGCCAGGATCGACGGTGCAATGGCCGGCCGCGGCAACTGGGCTAACGAGCGTTTCAATCCGTGGCTCCCGAATGCCTTTGAACGCAGAGGCCGCAGAGGGCGCAGAGAAAGAGAAACAGACCATACTTATGCCGAGAAAAACAAAACTACTTGTTTTTCTCTCTGCGTTCTCTGCGGCCTCTGCGTTGAGCGCCGTTACGCTTCTATGCGTTGTCGAGGATTTCGATGGTCTCGAAGGGTTTGCCTTCGAGGAACTCCAGGCTCGCCCCGCCGCCGGTGGAGATGTGCGTCATTTTCCCGGCGAAGCCGAACTTTTCGACGGCGGCAGCCGTGTCGCCGCCGCCCACGACCACCGTCCCGCCGCGCTTGGCCACGTCGGCCATCGCCTTGCACAGTTCCACGCTCCCCTCGGCGAATGGGGCCATCTCGAAGACGCCCATCGGGCCGTTCCAGATCACGGTCCTGGCATCGGCGAGTTTCTCGCAATAGAGGTTCCGGGTGTCGGGGCCGATGTCGAGGCCGATCCACCCGTCCTCCATCTCGGGTCCCTGGACGTCGGTTTCGGCGTCGGCGGCAAACGCCTTTGCCACCAGGTGGTCCACCGGGAAGAGGACCTCGGCCTTCGACGCCTTGATCTTGTCGAGGAGTTTGGCGGCCAGGGCGATGATGTCCTTCCTGGTTCCGTCCTTCTTGGTGATCTCGCGTTCGACCTTGGACTTGCCGACCTTCTGACCGCGAGCGACCATGAAGACGTAGGCCATGGCGCCGCCGATGAGGAGGCGGTCGCACTTCGCGAGGAGGTTTTCGATGACGCCGATCTTGTCGGAGACCTTCACGCCGCCGAGGACCGCGACGAACGGCCGCTGCGGTTTCTGGAGTGCGTCGCCCAGGAACTTCAGTTCCTTCTCGATGAGGAACCCGATGGCCCGCGTTCCCTTCGGCATCAGGGCCGGAACGCCGTATGTAGATGCGTGCTTGCGATGGGCGGTGCCGAACGCGTCGTTGACGTAGAGGTCGGCCAGTTTGCGGAGGGCCTCGCAGAACTTCGGGTCATTCTTCTCTTCGCCGGCGCGCCAGCGCAGGTTCTCAAGGACCATCACCTCGCCGTTCTTCAGGGCCAGGGCCATCTTCTCGACTTCGGTGCCGATGCAGTCGGGGGCGAACTTCACGTCTTTGCCCAGCAGTTCCGCCAGCCGTACGGCCGTCGGTTTCATGCTGAACTCGGGCTTCCGCTGGCCGTCGGGCCGGCCCAGGTGGCTCATCAAAATCAGCCGCGCCCCGGCGTCGATTGCGCACTTGATGGTCGGCAGGGCCATGCGTATGCGGCGGTCGTCGGTCACGTTGCCGTTGTCGTCCAGGGGGACGTTGAAATCGACGCGGACGAGGACTCGCCTGCCCTTCATGGGAAGTTTGTCGAGGGTTTTCTTCCTGGCCACGGAGGTTCTCCTTTCGGGCGTCCGACCCGCGGTCCTTCGCGTCGTGACGGCGGTGGATAATCACCGGGGGCGAGCCCGACGCCCGCCCCCGTGCAAATCCTGCCGAAAAAGTCAGATCGTGGCCAGTTTCTTCGCCAGGTCGGCCATCCGGTTCGAGAAGCCCCACTCGTTATCGTACCACGAGCAGACCTTCACGAACGTCGGGTCCAGCACCAGAGTCTGCGTGCCGTCGAAGAGGCTGGACACCGTCGTCCCGATGACATCGCTGGAGACGATCGGGTCGTCCGTGTAGCCGAGAATGCCCTTGAGGCCGCCTTCGGAGGCCTGCTTCATGGCGGCGTTGATCGTCTCGACACTGGCAGGCTTCTCGAGTTCGACCGTCAGGTCAACGATCGAGCCGACCGGGGTCGGAACGCGGAGCGAGTAGCCGTTCAGTCTGCCCTTGAGGGCCGGCAAGACCTTGCCGACGGCCTTGGCGGCGCCCGTCGTCGTCGGGATGATGTTGAGCGCGGCCGCGCGGGCGCGGTGCGGGTCCTTGTGGATCATGTCGAGGATGCGCTGGTCGTTGGTGTACGCGTGGCAGGTGGTCATAAGGCCGCGCTTGATGCCGAACGTCTCGTGCAGGACCTTCGCCACAGGCGCGAGGCAGTTCGTGGTGCAGGATGCGTTGGAGACGATCTTGTGTTCGGGCTTGAGGGCCGCGTCGTTTACGCCGATGACGATCATGGCGTCGAGTTCGTCCTTCGGCGGGGCAGACAGAATGACCTTCTTCGCGCCGGCCGTCAGGTGCTTCGAGCAGTCGGCCTTGTTCGTGAACGCGCCGGTGCACTCCAGGGCCACATCCACCTTAAGGGCCCCCCAGGGGAGCGCCGCCGGGTCCTTCGTGGCCATGACGGGGATCCTCTTGCCATCGACCACGAGGTTCGTGCCGTCGGCC
>CAYGWP010000149.1:0-3046 GCA_964353455.1 uncultured Anaerolineales bacterium | reverse complement strand
TGCTTCGTGACGACCGGCCAGGGCCTCACGCTCCCCTTGGGGACGGTGGGCTTGATGCGCTTATTGCGAATCGCAAGATGGGCCATGTCGGCCTCCTTTGGCTCACAAGAATAACAAGGCGACGCCGGCAACCGCAAGGGCCGCGCCTGCCGCCGCGCGGACGCTCACGCGTTCCTTGTAGATAAGGATCATGAACGGGATGATGAGGATCGGGACGATCGACATGATCGTTGCGGCCACGCCGACGCGGGCGTACCTGACGGCCATCAGCGAGAGCGAGACGCCGATGAACGGGCCGAAACACGCGCCGAGCGCGGCGTAGGCCATCCCGGCGCGGTTGCGGACGGCCGATGCGAGGCGCGGCCAGGCGCGCAGCACGAAGAAGAGGACCGCAAAGCCCGCGAGGCCGGCCGTCGTCCGGATTTGAGTCGAGGCGAACGGGTCGTACCCCTCCATGCCGATCTTGCTGAGGACGAGGCCGGCGGCCTGGCCTGCGGCCGCCCCGAGGGCCAGGAGGATGCCGGCGGTCGATGCGCGGGCCGGCTGGTTCAGTTCGGCCGGCCTGCGCTCAAGGACGACCCATGCGACGCCGGCGATCGTCAGCGCCATGCCGCCGATGCCGCGGGCGGTCATGCCCTCGCCGAGCGCGGCCCACGAGGTCAGGGCGGCGATCATCGGCACGAGCGACATCATCAGCATCGTCAGGCGCGGACCCATCAGCACGAACGCACGGAACAGGCACAGGTCGCCCAGCGTGAACCCCACCAGGCCCGAGATGCCGAGCCACAGCCAGTTGTGCGCTGTGGCGTCGGTGGGCAGCGGCAGGCCGCGCGCCGCCCATCCCAGCACGATGAAGAAGAGGAATGCCATCCCGAGGCGGATGATGTTCAGGGCGAGGGAGCCGAACCGGTTGGCCGCCGCCGTGAAGGCCAGCGCGCTCACGGTCCAGCAACCGGCGGTGGCGAGCGCGGCCAGTTCCCCCCGGTACTCGGCAAGGGAGACGGCGCCAAGGAGCGTGGCGGTATGAATCACGGCCTGCCGCCCCCCGGCGGTCCATCGTCGGCGCCGGACGACCCCTTCGGGAAGAACTGCGGCAGCGAAAGGTCCCACTTGATGGCCGCAAGCCGCAGGCCAAGCGTGACGGCCGCGCCGATCCACATGCCGGGGCACAGCGTCGGGCAGACGGCGCCCAGGCCAACGAAGACGGCGGCGCCGAGAAGCGATGCGGTGGCGTAGATTTCGCGTCTGAGGATGAGGGGCACTTCGCCCGACAGGATGTCGCGGATCATGCCGCCGGCCACGCCGGTCACCACGCCCATGAGTATGGCGACCACGGCCGGGGCGTTGTTGGCAAGCGCCCGCTCGGCCCCGATGACCGTGAAGACCGCCAGGCCGAATGCATCGGCGACCTGGAGCAGGCCCTCCGGCAGCCGGTGAAACCGGGCCACGGCGAACGTTCCGAGCGATGCCGCGGCCGCGATGATGATGTATAGCGGGTCGCAGACCCAGAAGACCGGGCGGCTGCCGAGGGCCATGTCTCGGAAGGTCCCGCCGCCGAGGGCGGTCGCAAGCGAGAGGACGACCACGCCGAAGATATCAAGATGTTTTCGCCCGGCGGCAAGGGCGCCGGTGACCGCGAAAACCGCCGTGCCGAAAAGGTCGAGATAGTGCATCATGGGGCGAACCAGGCAAGGATGCGCGCGGCGGCCTCATCGGGCGAGTACCGGTCGGTCGGGACCTCGAAGTGGCACGCAGACTGGTATGCCGCCCGGCGGTCAGCGAGGACGTTGCGGACTTCCTGGATGCCGCCGGAGTCTGTCAGGTTCGGTCGCTCGGCGATGGTTTTCGGGTCGGCCTTCATGCGGTCCCAGATGGTTTCGGGTGCGGCCGAAAGGAGGACGACCTTTCCGCCCGCGCGGAGTGCCATGCGGTTGTCCTCATCAAGTATGGCCCCGCCGCCGGCGCTGACGACCTGTCGGTCGCCGGCCGAGACTGCGGCCACCACTTCGCGCTCCATGCGGCGGAACTCCGGCCACCCGCCGGAGGCCACGATCTCCTTGATGCTGCGCCCGGCGCGCTCCTGGATGAGCGCGTCGGTATCGACCAGCGGCCAGCCCAGCCGCGCGGCCAGGATGCGCCCGATGGTGGTCTTGCCGGTGCAGCGGTAGCCGATAAGCACGAGATTCATTAGCGTACCCGTAGAAGAAACACGCGCCGCGCAAGCGCGACGGCTAAATATGACTACTTATTTCGTTTTTTTCGATCAGCAAGGCCGCGGACCTTCATCGGCAGGCCGAACAGGTGAATGAAGCCGGTCGCATCGGCCGGGTTGTATGACTTGCCCATGACGAAACTCGCCAGGTCCTCGCTGTAGAGGCTGAACGGCGAGGACGCCCCCGCGTAGTGGGCCTGGCCCTTGTAGAGTTTGAGTCGCACCGTGCCGGCGACCTTCTCCTGGGTCTTGTCGATGAAGGCGTCAATCGCCTCCCGGAGTTGCGAGAACCACTGGCCGTAGTACACCAGTTCGGCGTACCGAAGCGCGACGCCCTGCTTATAGTGGAGCGTGTCGCGGTCGAGGCAGAGGGCCTCGAGTGCGGCGTGGGCGGCGTACAGGATCGTGCCGCCGGGCGTCTCGTACACGCCGCGCGACTTTATGCCGACGAGGCGGTTCTCCACGAGGTCGATCTGGCCGACGGCGTGCTTAGCGCCCAGGCGGTTGCACTCCTCGACGATCTCGACCGGACGGAGTCGCTTGCCGCCGACCGCCACCGGAACGCCGGCCTCGAACTCAAGGTCAACGTACTCGGCCTTGTCGGGGGCGTTCTCGACGGGCGGACTCAGGACGAAGACCTCGGGGCGCGGCTCGTTGGCGGGGTTCTCCAGTTCCGCCCCCTCGTGGCTGATGTGCCACAGGTTCCGGTCGCGGCTATAGAGGCTCTTCTTGGATTGCACAATCGGGATGCCGTGGGCCTCGGCGTACTCGACGGCGGCCTCGCGGCTCGTCAGTGTCCAGCGCGGGTCGCGCCACGGCGCCAGGACCGCCAGG
>CAYGWP010000148.1:0-4486 GCA_964353455.1 uncultured Anaerolineales bacterium | reverse complement strand
GACTCCAGTGTAACCAATCCCAGCCCGCGGTCAATCCACAACGCGGCGAAACGTATCCCGCAAACGGCGAAAAGTGTAACCAATCCCAGCCCGCGGTCAATCCACAACGGTGCGAGCAACGCCCCGTTCGTGCTGCTGAGTGTAACCAATCCCAGCCCGCGGTCAATCCACAACTCGTCAACCTTTTCGACCCCGGCACGTTTCAGTGTAACCAATCCCAGCCCGCGGTCAATCCACAACAGACCGGGATCGTTTGCGCACAACACCTGGAGTGTAACCAATCCCAGCCCGCGGTCAATCCACAACATTAGGTCAGAAACGCAGAAGCATTGTAGCAGAATCGCCCTGACTTTGTGAACCTGTTGGTTCACGAAGTCGGGGGCGATTCGCACGGCGAATCGCGTTGGCGGCAAGGGGCTTTCACGGCCGGCAGCAACCGGGGGCGCTAAGGTTAACCACGCAGGAGAGGGTTGATTCTTATCACATCTTCATGCCGCTCGTCTTGATGCCCTGGATGAAGGTCTTCTGGGCGAAGAAGAAGAGGAGAATTATGGGGACGGTCATGAGCGCGGCCACGGCCATCATCTGGCCGTACTCGCTGCCGTACTGCGTGCGGAACATGGCAAGGCCGATGCTCAGGGTGTAGCGGCTCTGGTCGGCCAGGTAGATGAGGGGGCCGAGAAAATCGTTCCACGACCCCAGGAACGCGAACAGGCCCACCGTGGCGATGGCCGGAGTCGATAGCGGCATGACAAGGCGGGCCCAGATCCTGAGTTCCCCCGCGCCGTCCATGCGTGCCGCCTCCACGAGGTCCTTCGGTATCGTCAGGAAGAACTGCCTGAATAGGAAGATGAAGAACGGGCTCCCGAGGAACGCCGGCACCACCAGCGGCGCGAAAGTATCGACGAGACCCAGTTGCCGCCATATCAGGAACGCCGGGATCATCGTGACCTGGCCCGGCAGCATCATCGTCGCGAGCATGATGAAGAAGACCGTGTCGCGCCCGCGCCACCTGAGGATGCTGAACCCGTAGGCCACGAGGGAACTTGAGAGGATCGTCCCGATGACCGAGAGCGTGCACACGAGGACCGTGTTCCGGAGGAAGAGGAGCACGGGCACTCGCGTCAGGCCCTTTTCGTAGTGGACGAGGGTCGGCTCGTAGGCCAAGTGGACGCCCGTGGCCTTCTCGAGGGCGTCGGCCGCGCCGGCCGGGGCGGGGATGAACGCCGGGGGCGCCTTCGACCGCTCCTCGTCCGGCTGTAGGCTGGTCGTGACGAGCCACGCAAAGGGCAGCACATAAATGAAGGAGAGGGCCACGAGGGTTGCGTGGCCGAGGGCCGTTCTGGCTCGCGTGCGGCCGGTCACGTGCCTTCGCCTCCGTAATAGACGAACCGCCGCGTGGTGCGGAACACGAGGACCGTTGCCGCCACGATGATGACGAGCAGTATCCACGCCTGGGCCGAGGCATATCCCATCCGTAGATATAAGAATGCGTTGGCAAAGAGGTACAGGGCGTAGAACAGAGTCGCGTCGCCCGGCTGGCCGTTCGGTGTCATGATCCACGCCTGCGAAAAGTACTGGAGCGCCCCGATGAGGCCCATGATGAGAGTGAAAAAGAGGACCGGGCTTATCATCGGAAGCGTGACGTGCCAGGCCTTCCGCCAGGCGCCGGCCCCGTCGATCTCGGCCGCCTCGTAAAGCGCAAGCGGCACGTCGCCCAGGGCCGCAAGGTACAGGATCATGCTGCCGCCCACGCCCCACGTGCTCATGAGGATGAGGGCGGGCTTGGTGAAATCGGGGTCAACCAGCCACCCCGGGGCCTTGAGGCTCGTCCCGGCGGCGGCGTTGACCACGTCAAGGATCGGCCGCAGCACCGTGTTGATGAGGCCGTAGTCCGGGTTCAGCAGCCAGAGCCAGAGGACGCTGGAGGCGACCAGCGGCACGATGCTCGGCAGAAAGAAGATGGTGCGATAGACCGTCTGGCCCCGGAGTTTCATGTTGAGGAGGAACGCGAGCGCCAGCGCCGTCAGCATCGTCACGGGCACGGCGAAGACCGTGAAGACGAGCGTGTTCCAGACGGCGCGGTGGAACCGCTCGTCGGCGGCAAGTTCCGAGTAGTTCGCCAGGCCCGTGAAGACCGCCGGCGATATGATATCAAAATCACAGAAACTGTAGTAGAGCGATGCGAGGACTGGATAGACCGTAAAGATCGCGAAGCCCGCGATGAACGGGCTGATGAAGAGGAGTCCCTTTCGCAATTCGCTGGAGCGGCCCATGCGCTAGGGCGCCTCCTCGGGAACCTCGACGGTCGATCCGGCCTGGACGCCGCGCCTCTCGACCTTCTTGCCGGACGGATAGAACTCCACGGTCACATCCGCGGCGGCGCGGTCCGCGAGGCCGAAGTGCCGCTCCGTCCGGGCGAACGAGTAGTAACTGTGCGCGCTCTGGCTGTCGAGGATGGAGACCTGCTCGAACCAGAGGAGCCGCCCGGCCGCATCCGCCAGGCGGATCTTGGCGCCGGCGGCGCCGCGGTTCCCGGCGGCGCCTATCGGCCGCACCCGGACCCAGTTGCGGGCGGGCAGGGCGTTGCGATATATCTTGATATCTCTGTGAGCACTCAGGCTGCCCGTGTAGCCGACGATGTCGAGTCGTCCGTCGCCGTCGATGTCGCCGAAGCAGAGGCCGTCATCCACGGATGCGGCGGACTTGTCCTCGACGCCCCACGCCGCGTTCATGTACGTGAAACTGCCGTCGCCCGCGCCCCGCAGGACCCAAAGGAAGTTGCGGCCGTTCCAGAGGATGTCGGCCCGGCCGTCGTTGTCGATGTCCGTGACGACCGCGAGGCCCCACGTGGCGTAGGCCGGGCGTGTGGCGGCCTCCATGCCGGCGATGGCGCCGGGCTTCTTCGAGAACCTGCCGCGGCCGTCGTTCAGGTAGATCTCGGGGCGCATGCGCTCAAGGACGATGAGGTCGGGGCTGCCGTCGTGGTTGAGGTCGCCGACGCCCTTGACGGCAGCGCCTTCGCCCGGCAGTCCGGCGGCGTCGGTGGCGTCGGTGAAGTTCATCTTGCCATCATTGATGTAGATGCGTGATTTTCCCTCCTTGAAATCGTAGCGTCCCCACCTCAGGACGAGGTCGATGAAGCCGTCGCCGTTGACATCGACCGGGAAGACGTTGATCTCGTTCCGCGTTTTCTCGACCTCCAGGCTGCCGCCGGCGCTGAAGTTCCCCTTTCCGTCGCCGAGTTCAAAGACGATGCCCGGCCGCTCGTGGAGCCAGTCGGCCTTGCCGTCGCGATTGATGTCGATGATTGCATTTGCTCGGCCCTGGCCGGCCGTGGCCGCGGTCTCGCGGAACCTGAGCCGGCCCGGCGTGGACTCGTTCAGCCACCACTTGCCGCCGCCGTCCTGCCAGGTCATCTGGAGGTCCGTGCGGCCGTCCTCGTTGATGTCGTACGGCAGATGGATCTCGGTGGTCGGGTACTCTCCGGCGGCCGGGGCGAAGCGGCCCTTGCCGTCGCCCAGGAGCGCGACGGCCGACCCTCCGCCGTGCGCCGACAGGAAGAGGTCCAGGCGGCCGTCGCCGTCGAGGTCCACCAGGGCCAGGCCGCTAAGCCACCACTTGGGGTCCTTCTCGTACTTTTCGCGGAGGACCTGGGCGACGCCGGACTCGCGCGTGATGTCAGCGAAGCCCGCGGCCTCGGCGGCCGGCGCCGGCGCGGGGCGCGCCGTCGCCGCGGCTCCTGCAAGGGCAGCCGCCAGAAGGACCGCACGGAATGCATGTATATGTCTCACGGTTTGCGTCCTGACCCGGAGAGCATCCTGTCGAGGAAAACTTGAGTGGTGCGGGCGGCCTCGTCGAGGGCATCCTTGGGCGAGACCTCGCCGCGGATGGCCCGGTCAACCGCCCGGTCAAGTTGCTCCATGTAATACGCCTGGGCGGGCATCACGGGGCGCTGGTGCTTGCACTTGCGTAGGATTTCCGCGAAGACCGCAAGTTGCGGGTCGCGCTCGGCCTCGGCGAAGAACGGGCTCGGCCGCCAGCCGGGGAAGCCCACGATCGTGCGGACCTCAAGGGTGGTCCCGGCGGGCGAGGCGCACGCCCAGAGGATGTACTCGATGGCCGCCCTGCGCCTGGCCGGGTCGGTCAGCGTGGATGGGATGGCCAGCGTCCACCCGCCGACCCAAGAACTTGCCTCCTCGCCGCCGGGCGGGCAGGGCAGCGGCGCCATTCCGAACGCCACGTTCGGGGCGTACTTCCGCATCTCCTCAAGGCCGGTCACGTGGAGGGCCTGCATCGCCTGCTTGCCGGTGATGAACGGGTTCTGCTCGGCGGACCCGAAGGTTGACTGGAGGGCGGCGATGCGGCGGACATCGTATCGGCGTGCGTACGTGCACATCCACTCCAGGGCCGCGACGATGCGCGGGTCGTTCGCCGTTATCCGGAAATGCTCGGCGTCGTAGAACTCGCCGCCCCAGGCCCAGCC
>CAYGWP010000147.1:0-2927 GCA_964353455.1 uncultured Anaerolineales bacterium | reverse complement strand
AGGCCGCCTCTTTTTCGGCCCGGCGGCGGATGACGTAGAGTTTCCGCTCAAACGCATCCGCCGGAATCCCGCCGCGGTCCAGGAACATCTGCTGCACGACCGGCTGGGAGGAGCGGGCCAGGTCGCCCAGGTGGCTGCTGGAGGTCGGCACGTCGCGCCAGAAGAGCACCTCGGCGCCTTCGCCGCGCGCTGCCGACTCCAGCGCCCCCGCGCACCGCGCCGCCAGGGCAGAGTCGGCCGGAAGAAAAACCATGCCCACGGCATACTGGCCGGGCTGGGGAAGGGGCGACCGGCCGGCCGCCCCGAGAATCCTCCGAAAGAAGGCATCGGGAATCTGAAGGAGGAGCCCCGCGCCGTCGCCGGTGAGTTTGTCGCCGCCAACGGCCCCGCGATGCTCCAGGTTGATGAGGACCTGGACGGCGTCCCGGACGACCTGGTGATGCGGCTGGGCATTGAGGCGGGCCACGAATCCCACGCCGCAACTGTCGCGGTCCTCGGAGGGATCGTAAAGCCCGAACGCCTGCGGCCGCCCGGCTGCGCTCGTCCGAATTTTCTCCTGGGAGTTCATTCGGTTCGTACCCCCTGCATCCTGCGTGTGCGGCTTGACGTCGGCCTCCCGAGCGGCGAGGAGGGCGTGATGTTGGCGTGCGGGCCCGGCCGGTCGTACCCGGCTCGCCAAGGCGGCGCCGTGGCAAGCCCGACCCGGCGGGCCGGTCAGTTCATTCTAGCGCCCCGTGTGCACAAGAAACAACCATTCGTTGCCCTTCCTCCGCTTCTCCGCGCCGTCCCGTGTTGCTTTGCCCGAACGCGCCAAGGATAAGATGCCGCGGGGGCGCCCCACGCAGGCGCCCCCTTGGCCACGCAAGAGGGGGGTACGACCCTCAGGTGCGCCCGAAACCCCCTTGCAACGTCATCAACTATCGTAGTACAGGTGGAACTCGTACGGATGCGGCCTGAGGTGCATCTCGTCCAGTTCCTTCTCCTTTTTCCAGGCGACCCAGGCTTCGATGAGGTCGGGCGTGAAGACGTCGCCCGCCAGCAGGAAGGCGTGGTCCTTCTCGAGGGCCGTGATGGCTTCATCGAGCGACCCCGGCGTCTTGGCCGTCTCGGCCAGTTCCTCGCGGGTCATCTCGTAAATGTCGCGGTCGAGCGGCTTGCCCGGGTCCGTTTTCTTCTGGATGCCGTCGATGGCGGCCATCATGATCGCCGTGAACGTCAGGTATCCGTTGCAGGACGGGTCGGGGCAGCGGAACTCCACGCGCTTCGCCTTCGGGCTGGCGGAATACATCGGGATGCGGCAGGAGGCGGACCGGTTCCGGGCCGACATGCACAGGTTCACCGGGGCCTCGAAGCCGGGCACAAGGCGCCGGTACGAGTTCGTGGTGGGCGCGGCGAACGCGAGGATGGCCGGGGCGTGCTTCAGGATTCCGCCGATCGCATGAAGCGCCATGTCCGACAGGCCCGCGTAACCCTTGCCCGCGAACAGGGGCCTGCCGCCCTTCCACAGCGAGAAGTGCGTGTGCATGCCGCTGCCGTTGTCCTGGAAGATCGGCTTCGGCATGAACGTGACGGTCTTGCCGTGCTTCTTGGCGACATTCTTACAGATGTACTTATACCACATAAGTTGGTCGGCCATCTTGAGGAGGTTCGTGAACTTCATGTCGATCTCGCTCTGGCCGGCCGTGGCCACCTCGTGGTGGTGGGCCTCGACGACGATGCCCACTTTCCGCATCTCATAGACCATCTCGCCGCGGATGTCGCCCAGCGTGTCGGTCGGGCTGACGGGAAAGTACCCGCCCTTGAAACTCGGCTTATAGCCCAGGTTCGGCTCCTCGAACCGCGCGGTGTTCCACGCACCCTCGTTGGAATCGATCTCGTACATCCCGCGGTGCTGGTTCTGGTCGTACCGGACCTCGTCGAAGATGAAGAACTCCGGCTCCGGGCCGATGTGGGCCGCGTCGGCCAGGCCGGTCGCCTTCAGGAACACCTCGGCCTTCCGGGCCACATAGCGCGGGTCGCGGCTGTAGTCCTCCTTCGTGATCGGGTCGCGGATGTTCGCGATCACGCTGACGGTCGGACGCGCGAAAAACGGGTCCAGGCAGGCCGTGTCAGGGTCCGGCACCGCCAGCATGTCCGACATGTGGATGCCCTGCCACCCGCGGATGCTCGAGCCGTCGAAGCCCAGTCCGTCAACGAACGTGTCCTCGTCCAGCACGTCAACAGGGAACGAACAGTGCTGCCAGGTGCCGAGAAGGTCAACGAACTTCAGGTCAAGCATCTCGGCCCCGTACTTCTTGGCGTAGGCGAAAAACTCTTTCGGTGTCATGAAGCGCTCCTTATCGAATCGCGTACCCGTGGTGTTCCACACCGGGCCGCCGCCGGGCGGCGCCGGCCGGTCCGGTGTCCCAGGGGCGGATGCTATCACTCCAGTAACGCAAGGCCCGTGCCAATGGGCGCCCGTTTCCGTAAGTCGTTCTCGGACGGCACGTTACGGGCTGCGGACGCACCGCGCTCGCGGCATCTCGACCTACCGGCAAGTAGGTTTGAGCACAGGATTCCTACCGAACGGTTGCATCGAGGCGCGTACGCCGGGTCAGCCGATGGCTATGCCGCCGGTCTCGCCGGTGCGGATCCGCACGCATTCCGCCAAGTCCAGGACGAAGATCTTTCCGTCGCCGATCTGGCCCTCGCCGGTCCGCGCGCCGGTCGTGATCGCATCTATCGTCGGCCCCAAGAACGCCTCGTTCACCGCGATCTCGAGTTTGACCTTCCTGAGAAGGCTCCCCGCCTCCTTGTGGCTGCGGTACACCTCGGCTATGCCGCGCTGCCGGCCGCGGCCCATGACGTTCGAGACCGTCACGAGGTGCACCTCCTTGCGTGTCAACTGCACCAGCACTTCGTCAAGGCGGTCGGGCTGGATGACGGCG
>CAYGWP010000146.1:0-7704 GCA_964353455.1 uncultured Anaerolineales bacterium | reverse complement strand
GGCGGCGTGGGACTCTACAAGTTGAAGCAGTAGTCAAAGTGGGCGTCTGTGTTCCAAGCGATTCTGAAAATCCGCGACCGCGTGCGGGACCTTGCGGACAACCTTCCGCTCGGGGCCGCGCCGCTCATAATCCTGACGCTGGCAGCCGTCGCGGGCATCTGGCTCCTCTTCCACCCGATCGAGGAGAGCACGGCGACGCTGCGGCTCTGGACGTTCACGCATATTCATAGCGATGCATATAAGATCATCGTCCCTGCGTTCGAGGCCCGTCACCCGGGCGTCACGGTCGATATCGGCCTCGTGCACGGCGATGCCGTCACGAGCCGCCTTCGGGCGGCGTTCTGGTCGAACCTGAACGTGCCGGACCTTGTGGAGGTCGAAATCAGCCGCGCGGGCAGTTTCTTCCGCGGCCCGGTCGATGAGGTCGGCTTCGAGGACCTCACGCCGCACCTCAAGGCGCCCGGCCCCGGCGGCGGGCCGAGCCTCTACGACCGCATGGTCAAGACGCGCCTCGCCCCGTACACAAACCGCGGCCGCATCTTCGGGATGCCGCACGACGTCCACCCCGTCATGCTCGCGTACCGGCGGGACCTGTTCCAGGAACTCGGCATCGACCCGGAGAAACTGGTCACGTGGGACGATTTTCTGCGCGAGGGCCGACGCATCACCGTCCCCGGGCGGCGGTACATGATCCACCTTTCGGACTCCACGGCGATGTACGCCGAGATCCTGCTTTTCCAGCGCGGCGGCGGGTACTTCGACGCCGAAGGGCGGCTCATCATGGACAACGAGGCGGCCGTCCAGACGATGCTCTGGTACACCCGGCTGGTGGCCGGGCCGAACAGGATCGGAAGCGATCCGGGCTTCATGGGAACGGCATTCGCCAAGGCGCTGGCCGACGGATACATCCTGACGACCCTCTGCCCCGACTGGCGGACCAGGTCGATCGAGAAGGACATGCCGCACCTGGCCGGCAAGATGGCCCTGATGCCCCTGCCCTCCGTCGGGCCGGGCGGCCGGCATACCAGCACCTGGGGCGGCACGATGCTTGGCATCACGCGGGCCTCCAGGAACAAGGACCTGGCTTGGCAACTGGCCTGCCACCTGTACACCGACCCGGAACAACTTGCCGCCAGGTTCCGCGAGACGAACATCCTGCCGCCGTTCCGGGATGCGTGGACGCAGCCGGCGTTCAGCGAGCCGCGGCCGTACTGGTCGGGTCAGCCGATAGGGGCGCTCTTTGCGGCGCTCGCCGACGACGTTCCGCCGCAGTACACAAGCCCGTTCATCGAACTTGCGAAGGGGAAACTGGGCGCCGTTGTGGCTGCGTGCGCGGCGTACTACAACTCCCACGGCGAGGACGGATTCGAGGCGTTCGTGCGCGAGCGGCTCAAGGCCGCCGCAGACGACGTCCGCAGGCAGATGACGAGGAACCCGTTTTGAGCGCGTCAAGGCACTGGATATTCAGACTTCAACATAAATACGCCCCGTATGCGTTCGTGGCGCCGTTCATCATCGTGTTCTGCGCGTTCGGGCTGTATCCGCTCGTGAAGAGCCTGGTGCTTGCATTCTACATCACGAGCGGACCGCGGTCGCAGATTTTCGTGGGGCTGGAGAACTTCCGGTTTCTCCTGTCGGACCCGGACTTCCGGACGGCCGTGGTGAACACGGGCACGTTCGCCCTGTTCTCGGTGTTCCTCCAGTTGCCGCTGAGCCTCTTTCTGGCGATGCTTCTGAACCGGCGGCGGCTTGCCGGGCGGAACGTTTTCCGGTTCTCGTTCTTCGCGCCGAACCTTGTGGGGATGGTTTTCGTGGGCGTCCTCTTTTCGCTCATCTTCGCCCCGCGGTTCGGCATGCTGGACCAGGTTCTCCACGCGACGGCCGGCCTGCCGGAAGACATCAACTGGCTCGGCGACTCGCGCCTGGTCATGCCGGCACTGGTGCTCACGTCGCTGTGGCTCTACGTGGGCTTCAACATGATCTACTTCCTTGCGGCGCTCCAGGCCGTGAGCAAGGACCTCTACGACGCCGCCCAGGTTGACGGCGCGGGTCCTGTGCGCCAGTTCATCCACGTGACGCTGCCGGGCATCTGGCCGGTGGCGGTGTTCGTGGTGGTGCTGAGCACCATCGGGTCGTTCCAACTCTTCGAACTGCCGTACCTGATGCTCCAGAACACGCCGGGGCCCGACAACGCGGGTCTCACGATAGTCATGTATCTTTATCAGAATGGCTTTATAACGGGCGACCTGGGCTACGCCTCGGCAATCGGCTGGACGCTGGCCCTGGGGGTGCTCTGCCTCTCGCTCTTCCAGATGTGGGTGACGGGCGCGTGGAAACGGAGCGATTAGCGTGGCGGGACGGGCGATACTTCGGATTCTGCTTTACGCGGCGCTCATCTTTTTCATGGGCATGACGCTGATGCCGCTGGTGTGGCTTGTGGCGTCGGCCTTCAAGTCGCCCGACGCGTTCTTCTCCTACACGTTCTTTCCGCCGCCGTGGAAGACGGAGGATTACACGGCCGGGAACTTCGTGCAACTCTTCGAGCAGATACCGTTTCTGAGGTTCCTTATGAACTCGTTTTTCGTTTCGGGGACGGCGGTGATGGTTCAACTTTTCTTCGCCTCGCTGGGGGGCTTTGCGCTGGCGAAGTACGATTTCCGCGGCAAGCGCCTCATCATGGCCATAATGCTGGCGACGATGATGATCCCCTCCCAGGTGCTCCTTGCGCCGCTGTATGAACTTATATACCGGATTCATCTCGTTGATTCGTACTTCGGCCTCATCGTGCCGGGCATGGTGAGCGTCTTCGGTATGTTCCTCTTCCGCCAGTCGATGATGCAGATACCGGACGACCTTCTCCAGGCGGGCCGCATCGACGGGTGCAGCGAGTTCGGACTCTACTGGAACATCGCCATGCCGGTCTCGCGGCCGATGGTCGGGGCCTTCTGCCTTATCTCGTTCATGGGCAACTGGAACGCATTCCTCTGGCCGCAGATCATCCTGCACACCCAGGCGCGGTTCACGCTGCCGATCGGCCTCAACCAGATGGTGGGCCTCTACCACCAGGACTACGGCGTGCTGATGGCCGGGACGCTTCTGTCGGTCCTGCCGGTGGTGATCCTCTTCTTCGTCCTTCAGAAGGAGTTCATCGCGGGCCTGACGGCCGGGGCGGTAAAGGGGTGAGAACCTCGGAATTATGCAATCGGCCGCAGGTCTCAAGCGTATTACTTGTAACAGGCAGGAATGTCGAGAAGCGGTTTTCCACGGGCATAAGGAGGAAGCCGGTATGGAGCGGGTGCGCAATTTGAGGGCCTTGGCCCTCGCGGCGCCGACCTGGGTGATCCCCATGGCGGCGGCCATCCTTGCCGTGAGCCTGGTCTTTCTATGCGTTCCCGCCGTGGAGGCGGGCTGAGGCGGCGGCGCCGTAACCAGCGGCCCCGTGGCGGAGCCCAAACCAGTCACGCAACCCGTTCGCTTTGTCCAGTGGGGAATCGGGCAGGCGCTTACGGGTCCCATCCTGACGATGACCGTCACCAGCGACACCAAGGAGAAGACGCCCATTACGGTCGTCGTCCCGTTCACGAAGAAAGAAAACGGTGCGGCCGAACCTCCCGACGCCGTCAAGACGCTGTCCGGTCAACTCAGGGTGGGCGACGAACTTCAGTTGACCTACGTGCCGGTTGCCTCCGGGCCGAGGTACTCCGGCGCCAAGGCCGGCGCACCGGGCGACCCGAAGCGGGACGAGTCCACGGTCTTCACCTTCAGCGCCCGCCGCACGATGCCTTTCCGCGGCAAGCAGGTCGAGGCCGTGCTTGTCACCCGCGGGACGCTGGTGCTCCAGTTCCTGCTGCCGGATGCCGACCCGAAGGACGCTGCGTACCAGGCGGATGCCGAACTCCTGAAGAAGATCAGGGACTGCCGGCGCGGCAACACGGTGCGCCTCACATACGATCCGGCCGACTATGCGTTCTGGCTCCGCGACATCGAACTGGTGAAGCCCGCCGATGACAAGAAGGCCCAGGGCAAGACCGCTTCGGCCACAGCCGTAAAGTAGTCAGGCACGAGTCATCGGAAGGCAATCGTTCCGGCGGGCGGCCCATGCGGGATGGCCGCCCGCTCTCTTATCGGGAAGCACGCCCCTACTGCTTTGTCTGTCTTCAAATGATGAATGGCCGGGTGGCACGGCCACGCTGTTCTGCGTGGCCGTGGTCTATCCCCAGGCGGCAACCACGGCCACCCCTCAATTGGCGCTTGACGGACCCCTACTTCCCCGCGACCTTGCCGGGCCAGTCCCACGTGACCAGGTCGCCGCTCCAGGCGATGCCGAGGCTGGCGTGGGTGTCGAACATCGTCCGCTCATCCTCCGGCCCGCTGCCGTGGAAGAACATGACATACCTGCCGATGCCCGGCTGCCCCCGCAGGTCCAGCACGAAACCCGCCGTCAGCCGGCCGCGGGCCCACGGCCAGTCCTTCTGGCCCAGCGTGATGAGGTCCGCATCCTGCCAAGTCGCCAGGTCGCGCGATCGCTTGACGCCCACCCCGTTACCAGGCGAGTGGAACAGGACGTACTCGCCGCCGTCAACCAGCACGGAGGCGTTCTCGCCCGCGCTCGCGCGGCCGAAGTAGGTCCAGTTCCGGAGGTCCCGCGAGTGCGACATGCTTACGCCGTTCTGTTTGTAGAAGCACCACCACTTGCCCGGGTCGTCCTTGTCCTGAAGGAGGAACGGGTCGATCATGCGGCCCATCTGCTCAACGGGGACGCCGGGCCCCTTGACGCGGAGGAGTTCCGGCTCGCCCCACGTCTCGAGGTCCTTGCTGCGCATGGTCCAGATGCGGGCCGTCTGGTTGCCGTACTTTTCGGCGTTCGGCCGCGGATAGGTCTGAAGGCACAGGACCCACTCATCGCCGAAGCGGACCACGTTGCCCGGGCTGGAGAAGTTCAGGCTGCGGTCTCGCGGCGTGAGGGTCCGCGGCGGCGTCCACTCCGCAAGGTCCCTCGACTTGCTGACGGCCGTGTACATATAGATATTACCATCATCCTCGGTCCTCACCAGCGTGAAGAAGAGGCGGAACACGCCGTCGTGGCAGATGGCCGCCGGGTCGCGGTAAGCAGTCCTGTCATCGCCCTTGAAAATAATGGGCGATTTGATGGCCGAGAAATCGACTGCCTGATCCGCCGGCCCGGCCGCCCGCGCCTGCCCCATCACCACGAGGAAGATCACGCAAAGCATCGCTGATCCGGCTTGGGCGTTTGCTCTCATTGTGGCTTGAGGTTCCCGTCCAGCCGCGCGGCGCCGCCGGGCGAGAGTTTCAGATCGACCACCTTCTCGCCGTACCTGACCTTGCAGACCGTGCCGGCGATGCCGCGGACGGCGGCTGCGGTGAGTTTGCCGTCCTTCCACTCGATGTCAACCTCGAACCCGCCGCGCGCCCGGAGGCCTTTGGCGCTGCCGGCCGGCCACGCCTGGGGCATCGCGGGCAGAAGGTTGATCTCGCCCTCGTGTGACTGTAGGAGCATCTCGCAGACGCCGGCGGTCGCGCCGAAGTTGCCGTCCATCTGCATCGGCGGGTGCAGGCCGAACAGGTTGATGCAGGTATTGCGGCTGGACAGGAGTTGCTGGAACAGGCGGTGGGCGGCCTCGCCGTCGTGGAGGCGGGCGTAGAGGGCGGTTCGCCAGGCCAGGGACCACTCGCGCACATCGCCGGCTTCGCCGCGGGCATCGATCGACTTCCCGGCCGCCGCGGCGAACTCCGGCGTCTTCGACACGGTGATCTGGTTGCCGGGAAACACCGCGAACAGGTGCGACGTGTGGCGATGGTGGTCTTTCGGGTCGTCGCGGTCGGTCATCCATTCCTGGAGTTGCCCCCACTTGCCGACCTGCGGCCCGACGAGTTTGTCGCGCATGGCGGCCACCTTGTCGCGATACGGCTTGTCGATGCCGAGGATGTCGGCGGCAGCGACGTAGTTGCTGAACAGGTCATAGACGATCTGCTGGCTGTAACTGACGCCGTCCTCCGTCGGGCCGTGCTCGGGCGACCACGCGTTCGGAATGACCAGCCGGCCGTCGGGGAGCGCCTTCAGCCGCTCCTCCCAGAACTCGCAGATCTCCTTCATGACGGGGTACGCCACGTTCCTCAGGTACTCCTTGTCTCCGCCGAACAGGTAGTGCCACCAGAAATGCTGGCAGTACCAGGCGTTGGAGGTGTTGTCCCACTTCCAGCCCATGTCGCCGTGGATGCCGTGCGAGGTGCGGACGGTCCATCCGCGCGGCTTGCCGGATGCGGTCTGGAACTCCTTTGCGGCCTGGGTGGCCGTGCGCCACGGCTGGAGTTGGCTGCGGATGAGGTCGAGCAGCGGCTCGTGGCACTCCGGCAGGTTGGCCGGCTCGGCAAGCCAGTAATTCATCTCGACATTGATATTCGTGTGGTAATCGCTGTGCCAGGGGGGCTTGTTGCTGTCGTTCCAAAGCCCCTGGAGGTTGGCCGGGAGCCCGCCGGGGCGAGAACACGAGACGAGGAGGTATCGCCCGTACTGGAACATGAGTTCCTCGATGCCCGGGTCGCCGCCCTTCTCCGCGAAGAGCACCTTGCGCTGGTCGGTGGGCAGCGAGAGGCGATCTTCGGGCGTCGCGCCCAGGTCCAGGGAGACGCGACTAAAGAGCGACTGGAAATCCTTCACGTGCGCCGCCCGCATGGCATCGTACGGCTTGGCCGAGGCCGCGGCGATGGCCCTATCGACGCGCGGCCGCGGGTCCTCGCCGCGGTACTGCCTGGCGTAATCCATCACGTAGTTCGTGGCGGCGGCAACCAGCAGCGTAATGCTGTTACAGTCCTTGAACTCTATCTTGCCGTCGCCGGCCCGCAGCGCGCCGCCGTCGCTCAGCACCGCCAGGCGCGCCTCGTATTTCAGGCCGTTGTCGAAGGTCCCGGAGAACCGCAGGGAATTCCCCTCCGCGATCGTCGTTTCCTTGTGCGCGCCCAAGAGTTGCACCGTGCCGCCATGCGACGCGGGGCGGTCGGCCGAGAACCGCACGACCATCACCTGGTCGGGGTGCGATGCAAACGCCTCGCGCCGGAACGTAGCGCCGCCGGACTGATATGTCACGGCGTGGGTGGCCGTCGCCAGGTCGAGCGAACGGCGGTAGTTCTGAACGTCGAGCGTCTCCTTGCCCACAGCCGCGCTAACGCCGGGGACCGCGATCTCGGCGACCTGGAAATGGCCGACGCCCTTGTTGGGCTGGAATGTCAGCCGGTAAAGGCGAAACGGTTTGGCATTCGTGAATGTATATGTTTTCGTCTCGCCCCGTTTCGCGAACGGCGGCTCGTTCTCGTGGCGGTCGAGCGTCGTCCACTGCCTGCCGTCGCTCGAGCCGCTGAACTCCCAGGTCGAGGGGTCGCGCCCCGGGGTGTCATTGCCGGAAGTCAGGGCGTACTGGGCGATCACGCGGGCCTCGGGCAGGCAGAGTTCCCAGATGACGGGCCGGCCGCGATGCTCGACGCACCACTTGGTGGCCGGGTTCCCATCGCCCGCCGCCGCGATCTCCTCGGTTTCATAGAACGCCTTGTGCTCGCTGGCGCAGACCGCCGTCGGCGCGGTCACCGCGCCGATGGGCCCGTCGCCGATGTCAACAAGGACCTCGCCGAGCATCTGATACCAGCCCATCTTGTCGTAATCGCCCGTGGCGGTCTTCTCATCGCCCGTCC
>CAYGWP010000145.1:0-20837 GCA_964353455.1 uncultured Anaerolineales bacterium | reverse complement strand
CGACCGGTTCCGCGCGGTCGGCATCATAGTCCGACGCTTCACGGAGCAGCACGGGCACGGTACGCTTATCCATTACACGATGCTCACGGGCATCAGCACGTGGGTGAAGATGCGGCCTTCGGTGATGAGGCCCGGTTTGCTGGGGCCCTTGAAACTGAAGGTAAACTGCTCGGCGTCGATGACCTTGACGGCATCGGCCAGGTACTGCGGGTTGAAACCGATTTCCATCGTCTCGCCGGAATACTCGGCCGGCATGCGGATTTCGGCCTCGCCCATTTCGGGGGTGCGGCTGGTGACGACGAGTTCCTGCGGGGCGAACTTCAGGGTCACGCCCCGCGACTCTTCGTTTGTAAGGAGCGCGGCCTTTCGGACCGCCGCCAGGAAGCCTTGAGTGTCGAGCGTTGCCTTCTTGTCCTGGTCTTTCGGAATCACATCTTCATATTTAGGGAAGTGGCCATCGACAAGGCGTGAATAGACGATGCGTCGGCTGCCGTCGGCCGGAGGCGTTTCCATCAGGATGTCTTTCTCGCGGATGACGATCCGGACCGGCCCCTTCGCCTCGCCGAAGTCCGTCAGACACCGCTGCATCAGCATCATCGCCTTGCTCGGGACGATGGCCGACATTTTCTCGGCCGGGCCGTCCTTGCACTTCGTCTTGGCCATGCTGAGACGCCGACCATCGGTCGCCACCAGCGTCAGCGACGTTCCTGAAACTTCCCAGAGTGCGCCGTTGAGGGCATAGCGGGTGTTCTCCTTCGCGGTGGCGAAGATGGTCCGCTCAATAACACCCACGAGGTCATCCGCGGCGACCGTAAGGGCCCCGGACTCCGGAAACTCCGGCACCTGCGGAAAATCGGCCGGGTTGTCCCCCAGCACCTTAAAGCGTGCGCCGGGGGCCACGATCTCGGTTTCCTGCTCCGTCGATGTCAACACCACGGTATCAACATCGAGTTCCCGAAGGATCGCATGCAGGCGTTCCGCAGGCACGAGACCGTCGCCAGGTTCGCGGACCTCCATCTTATCGAATTCAACCCGTATGCCGACTTCAAGGTCAGTCGCCAACAGGGTCATCTTGTCGGCCCGGGCCTCCAGTTTGATACAGCCCAGCGCCGGCTTGGGACTCTTCAGCGCAACTACTCCAGACGCCACCATTACGCCACGGGTAAGCACTGCGCCATCGCACGCAACTTTCATGCGAGTCCTCCTCAATTACTCAGGCAAGTGGTCAACATCACTCTGTTTGTATTAGAGGTTAATTAGAAAATAGTAATAGTACTCACAGTCTTGTGGAGAACGCCCCGCCAAGGACAAACCGCACGAAAGTCCTTTCAAATCAAGTACTTACACGACATCAAGATTCGGCTGCATGTGGAAATCCTGTGGAAACCGCGGTTGCACCACCCCCCTTGGGCCGTTGTGCCCGGGCCCGCCTCAGGAGATCCGTGAATAACACAACGGTATTCCACAACCGCGCCACACGTCTTGCACAAGATTCAACTCCGCTGAGTTTAAGCCTGCCTGTCGGCAGGCCTTGAACTTTGATCTTCTGTCATGCCCGCGTTACGTCCCGCTCGATGGCCTCCAGAACGCCTCGGAACGCCGCATCGCGATCGGCCATCTTGGATATTTTCCGCTCAGCGTGGAGGACGGTTGTGTGGTCGCGGCCGCCAAAGAAAGCGCCGATCTCCTCGAGGCTGCGGGGCGTCAGTCGCCGGGCCAGATACATGCACACCTGGCGCGGCAGGGCGACGGATTGCGACCTGCGTTTGCTCTGGAGGTCGGAGAGCCGCGCGTTATAGCGCTGAAGCACCGCATCGGCGATGACCTGGATCGAGATGTTCCGTGCAGGCGACGCCACCAGGTCCCGCAGCGCCTCCTTAGCCAGATGTATATCGACGTAGCGGTTGCAGAGCGAAGCATACCCTAGGACGCGGATGACGGCGCCTTCGAGTTCGCGGTTGTTCGTATCGACGACCGTTGCGATGTGGCGGATGACGTCATCGGGCAACTCGACGCCCCTCAACCGAGACTTTTTCTGGACGATCGCCACGCGGGTCTCGAAACTGGGGCGGTCTATCCGGACCACCAGGCCCCACTTAAAGCGCGATACCAGCCGCTCCTCAAGCCGCGGTATCTCGTGCGGCGGAGAGTCGCTCGACAGCACCACCTGCTTCTGCGCCTGGTAGAGGGTGTTAAAGGTGTGGAAAAACTCCTCCTGTGTCCGGTCCTTGTCGGCAAGGAAGTGGATGTCGTCGATCACAAGGACGTCCAGGTACCGGAACCGGTAGCGGAAGTCCTCGATGTGCCCGCTTTCGATGGCCGCGATGAACTGGTTGACGAAGTCCTCGCAAGAGACGTACATCATCATCACTTCGGGGCGGGTTGAGAGGATCTTGTGGCAGACCGCCTGCGTCAGATGGCTCTTTCCGAGGCCGACGGACGAGTGGATGAAGAGCGGGTTGTAAGCCCGGCCCGGGAGGTCGCTTACGGCCAGGGCCGCGGCGTGGGCCATCCGGTTGCACGGGCCCGTGACGAAGTTTTCGAAGGTGTACTGTGGATTGAGGCGGGGGCGCTCGGGACCCGCGAAACGCGCGGGCCATCCAGCCGGCAGCACGTCGGCCGAAGCCCCGGGCTTTGCGGCCGGCTGGACGCGGAACTGGAGGCTGACGGCGCGACCGATCGTCCGCTCAAGTGCCCGCTGAAGGGCTGACCGGACGGCGGCGCTCAACTCGTCGGCCTGCGCGAACTCCGGCAGCCGTACCTCCATGTGCGAGGCATCAAGGGGCGCGAGCGCCGCCTGGCCGAGCCACGGGGGGAGCGCGGCAGACGAAGCCGCCTTGCCCCGCCCGCCCGAAGCATGTTCCGCCTGCACGAGCGCCAGCGCCTGCCGCCACAGGTCGCCGTTGGCGGCGTGACCCGCCCCGGCGAATTGGTCTCGCGCGGGCGAGTTCCATTCCGCGGACGCCATCGGGCCGCCTCCAGAATCAATAAGTGTCCAATAATTGAATTGCGGGCCCGCTTCTCCCGACTCTCGACAGCGCCACTCGCCACCAAAGATCCGTCATGATGCAACCTGAAGCCTACCACAACAAGTGCGCCTCGTCAACGTAATGATACCGCGGGCGGGGAAAAAGCGCTACGAAAATTTTTCACGTTCTTCCCGCCGAGAGGACGATATGCCAAGTACACCCGGATACATCCGCGGTCGCGCGCACCCAGTGCCCCTACTCTATCGCGGAAGGCCTGCCGGGGGGAGAAAGGACCCTGCCTTTGCCGGCAGGGCGGTCTTATGCGACGACCAATAGCCTGCCGGGCCGATTTGGGCGCCGAACGCGGGGGCAGCGCACGCCCTTCGCGCCGCTCCGGACGCCGCCCGGCCTTCACGCTCGTCGAAATCCTCATCGTCGTCATCCTCTTGGCAATCATCTCCTCGATCGTGGTTCCCCAGTACTGGGACATGACCAAGCAGGCCGCCACCACGAACCTCAAGGAGAACCTCTCGAAGATCCGCGGCCACATCCAGGTCTATCGCAACCAGCACGCTCGGTACCCGGATGGGGCGACGTTCGCGGGCCAGATGACGCAGAGCACCAATTTTCAAGGGGACGTCGCGGCCGCCCGCGACGAGACCCACATCTACGGGCCGTACATCGAGCAGATGCCGGCCAACCCCGTCAGCAACCTCCGTTTGATCCGCCATACGTCTGACCCCGCAGCGCGATTCTCGGCCCCCTCAAGCGATGGCGGGTGGTGGTACAACGAGATCACGGGCGAGTTTTACGCCGACCTGACGGACGAACGTGTCGATGAGAACGGCGAGCGCTACAACCGCTTCTAGCGCTCCGTCGATCTCGCCGAAGCCGTCGGAATTGCAGCCCCCGGTCGTCTGCCCGCAAACCGACAGTTTTCTGCGGTTTTTCGGCCCCTTCTTGAGACTGCTAACAACGGCCAGAATGGCCGTTTTGCCGCAAGTCCTGCTGCGGCAACGGGTTGCGTGCGGCGCCAAAACTTCTCCACAAGATATCCACAAGGCCCCTCGCTCTCTAAGTCGTGTGTTGAAAGGCGCTTGCGCGAACGCGGAAGCAGTGGCGAAGCACGCGGCGATCCTACGCGCCTTCCAGGCCCACATCGCGCAGCCGCTGATATAGCGTGCAACTGGCCAAGAGTTCCTCGTGCGTGCCGATATCGACGATGCGGCCGGCATCCATGATGACGATCCGGTCGGCGATGCCGAGGGTAGAGAGGCGGTGAGCGATGAGGATGGTCGTGCGGCCCTTCGAGAAGTTGCGCAGCGTATCTTGAACGAGGGCCTGGGTTTCCTCGTCCAGCGAACTGGTGGCCTCGTCGAGGATGAGGATGGCCGGGTCGCGTATGATGGCCCGCGCGAGGGCCAGCCGCTGCCTCTCGCCGCCCGAGAGGGTCGTTCCGTGCTCGCCGATGAGCGCATCGTACCCTTCCGGAATCGCCCGGATGAAGATGTCGGCGTGGGCCGCCACGGCTGCCGCCTCGATTTCAGCCTGCGACGGATGCGTGCTGCCTCTGCGGCGGGCGCCCAGGGCGATGTTCCGGCCGATCGTGTCGGCAAAGAGCATCGTCTCCTGAGGCACGATGGCGATCTGCTCGCGGAGGCTCCGCAGCGTCACATCGCGGAGGTCCGTCCCATCGACCAGCACCGCCCCGCTGCTCGGAACGAAGAACCGCGGAATCATGCTCACGAGGGTCGTTTTGCCGCAGCCCGTCCGGCCGATGACGGCCAGCGTCTCGCCGTGGCGGATTTCCAAGTTGATGCTGTGCAGGACCTCGTCGCCCGTCGGATACGAGAACGAGACGCCACGGAACTCGATGGATCGCTGGATACGCGGCAGGGCGATCCCCTTGGCGCCGTGTCGCGGCTCGGGCTCGATCTTAAGAAGCGCGAACACGCGGTCCGATGCGCTGGCGGCCTCTTGGAGGACGTTGGAGACGTTCGCCAGTTTCCGAACGGGGTCGAGCGCCCCCACCAGCAGGCCGAAGAACAGGAGCAACTCATCGAGATTGCCGTGGCCCAGGCCGTGTTCAATGACGAGTTTGCCGCCCAGGATGGTTGCGATGACGACCGCAACCGTGAAAATCGTCTCCACCACCGGCGTGGTGACGGCATGCAGGCGGATGGTCCGCAGGAGTTGCTTGAACAGCCGCCGCGCACGCTGGAAGAACCGCCGCCGCGTGTGCCCCTCAAGGATGTACCCCTTCACGATGCGGATGCCGAAGAGGCTCTCATCAAGGGTGCCGAGGATGAGTGCCCGGCTCTCGAGGGCCTTGCGCGTCGCCCGCCTCATCAACCTTGAGAACTGCCGCACCAGGAGCAGCACCAGCGGCCCCGTCACGAATACGATGACCGGCAGGCGCGGGTCAACCTTCGCCCCGAACCACACCGCCAGCACCACACAGACCATCGCCCGGAACGGCTCGCTGATGACCTTCCCGAGGACCGTCTTCATCCCCTCCATCATCAGGAACGAATCCTGCGTGAAACGGCTGATGATGTCGCTGGGACTGAGCGTGGCATACGAAACGAGCGACCCGCGCAGCACGTGGTCGAACAGCCGCATCCGGATGGCCAGCAGCGCACGGTTCGTGGCGTATCCGATAAGGTACTCGTATGCGAACGTGAGCGCCCCGCGGAATACCGTCATGACGACGACGCCCAGCAGGATCGACCCCAGGCAGAGGAACCGGTCTTTCGGCAGAACGTCGGCCAGCCACCGCAGGACCGGCGCGTAGGACCGGCGGTCGCGCTCCGCCTCCAGGGCAAGGGCCTCGAGGCCCTCGGCCGCCGGTATGACCCGCACGCCCGGCGACACGAAGATCGTGTCGCCCCGAACCTCAAACGGCGGCGGCTTCGGACCTTCGGGCGCGGGCGTCACCACCGCGACCTTCCAGTCGCGCGACGCCTCCAGAGTCCGGTCATTCTCCAGGTACCGCACGCCCTGCATCGGCTCGCGGAAGAAAATGTTGAAGAGGGGAACCACCGTCCCGATGGACCCGGCCCACAGCCCCGCCACGGCGAACGCGCACAGCCACGCCAGGACCACCAGGCCCCGGTATGGCCAGCAGTACTTCAGGGCTTGCAGGAATGACCGCATAGGATGCCCCGAACCGGCCGTCAAGAAACGTGCCCGCCGTCATGGGGCGGGCACGCAGATTACTGTGCCGACCGGCGAGGCCGACTACGCCTTGGCGTCGGCCGCGCCGGAATCGCCCTCGGCGGCCTCGGCCGCAACCGCCGGGCCCGCCTCGGCCGCGCTTGTCCCGGGCACAAGGCCCAGGTCGCGCCGCATCTGCTCCAGGCGGGTCGCCTTGCCCATGCGCTCGCGCAGGAAGTGCAGTTTGGCCCGCCGGACCTTGCCCGACCGCACCACGCGGATGAACGAGACGCTCGGGGCGTGCAGCGGGAACGTTCGCTCCACGCCTTCGCCCGCCACGATCCGTCGCGCCGTGAACGTCTCCGTCCCCGCCCCGCCGCGACGGGCGATCACGATACCCGTGAACACCTGGATCCGCTCCTTGTCGCCCTCGTGGATCTTCACGCCGACATCCACCGTGTCGCCGACGTGAAAATCGGGCCGGTCCTTCACCATGTACGCCGACTCGATACGCTCAAGTGCCGCTTGCTTCATGGTCCTGCCCTTTTCTTGAATCTGATATCTCGAATCTGTTTTTACAACGCGCTCCTCTTCGAGTCGCGGCTAAACACGCGGTCGCCGCGGCGACCGGCTAAATATTTTCTTACAATTCATCGGGCGCCTCGCCCAGCAGGTCGCGCCGTCGCTCGCGCGTCCGCTCAAGCGACTGTTCGCCCCGCCAGCGGGCAATCTCGGCATGATTGCCCGAAAGCAGCACCGCCGGCACCTTCATGCCGCGAAACTCGCGCGGCCGCGTGTACTGCGGATACTCAAGCAGCCCGTCCGCGAAACTCTCTTCGTGCGCCCCATCCTCCGCCCCGAGCGCCCCGGGCGAAAGACGTACCACCGCATCTATCACGACCATCGCGGGCAGTTCACCGCCCGTCAGCACGTAATCGCCGATCGAAAGTTCCAGGTCGGCCAGCGTCCGGATCCGCTCGTCAAACCCCTCGTAGTGCCCGCACACGAGGATCAGCCGCTCGCCCGCCGCAAGGTCACGCACGCGCCGCTGCGTCAGCCGCTCGCCCTGCGGCGTAAGGAGCACCACCAGCCCACGCCGCGGGTCCTGCCCCTGGACCGACTCAACCGCCCGGAACACCGGGTCGCACATCAGCACCATGCCCGGCCCGCCGCCGAACGGCTTATCATCCACCGTGCCGCGCTCGTCCTGGGCGAACGCCCGAAGGTTCGTCAGTACGACCTGGACCCGCCCTTCACGCAAGGCCCGGCCGACGATGCTCAACTCCAAGACGTTCGTGAATGCCTCGGGGAAGAGCGTGATTACGTCGATCCGCGGCACCATGCATCACCACGCACGCCCACGCCTCATGTTTCGCCGGCGCACGAGCCGCGACCGTAAGGTCGCGGTATGCCCGAGTACCCGCGGGCTTGCGCCCGCGGCTCGAAAGCGGGGCTACTTCTTCTCTTCTTCTTTCTTCGGTTCGGCCTCGGGGGCCTCAGCAGCCTTGGCCGCTTCAGGCTCTTCCGCCTTCTTTTTCTTTTCGGGCTTGGGGGCCTCCGGGGCCTTGGCCGCTTCAGCCTCTTGGGCCTTCTTCTTCTTTTCGGCCGCGATGCGGGCGGCGGCCGGCGGCGGAGGCGCCTTCTTCTTCCGCCACGGCTTAGGCGGAATCTCGTTCCCCGCCACGTCAAGGCCCAGGTGCGCGAGGAACTGCCCGACCGTGTCGGACGGCCTCGCCCCGGCCTTCAGCCAGTGCACCACGCGGTCGCGCTGGATCTTGACCTTCTCCTGGTCCCCCAGGAGCGGGTCGTAATGGCCCAGTTCCTCGAGGACGCGGCCGTCGCGCGCAAACCGCTTGTCAGTGGCGCAGATGCGCCAGAACGGCCGGTTTGCCCGGCCCATGCGCTTCAGGCGGATCATAACTGCCATCGCTCAGACCCTTTCCGGCCCCCAGGGGGGCGCGAATCTGTAACTTTACCCTTCGGCGAAATTACAAATCCTACCCCGCCGCACGAATTTATCAACCAAAAAATCGGCTCCCTAAAATCGGCTCCGCCACAGTTGGCCCCCGGTGAATGTGCCTGGGGCGGAACTGCGATTGGCATCGCCTTGAACATAGGCCCGCAGCGCGATAACATGCCACGTGTCAAAGGTGGGAGGTTGAATGTGAAGGACGGCATCGAGCCGGGCAGCCGCGAGGAGGCAGAGCGGTTCGAGGAACTTGTGGAGGAGGCCCTGGAAGGTCTGCCGCCGGAGTTCGAGGAGCGCCTGGATAACGTCGATGTGGTGGTCCGGGCGCGGCCGTCGCGGAGGACGCTGCGCGAGATGGGCATCGGGCGCGGCGGCACCCTGCTGGGCCTCTACCACGGCGTGCCGCAGACCCACCGGAGCATCGAGTACGGAAACGTGATGCCCGACTTCATCGAGATATACCGCGAGCCGGTCCTCGACGAGGCCGACGCGACGTGCCCGGAAGACGGCGACTTCGAGGCGACCGTGCGGCAGGTCGTCCGCAAGACCGTGCTGCACGAGATCGGCCACCACTTCGGGCTGACGGACGAGGACCTCGAGCGATTGGATTATGCTTAATGCCGGAATCTATTCAACGCAGAGGCCGCGGAGGACGCAGAGAAAAAAGAGAGAAGATACAAAGAGGCGAAAAAGGGAACGGCAAAGTTACTTGTTATTTCTGTTTTTGTTAATATCTGATTATCTGTCCTCTGCGATCTCTGCGGCCTCTGCGTTAAGATGATTTGCCGGTGAACTTGAGGGCGCGGCAGTGGCGGCAATTGCTGAAAAACACCCGGCCGGAACCGTCTTGGCAGTGAAAGTCGTGCCGGGGTCGTCGCGAGAGCGGATCGTGGGCCGACTGGGCGAGCGCCTGAAGGTCGCTGTCCGTAAACCACCCGAAAAGGGCGCTGCCAACAAGGCCGTGTGCGACCTGATTGCCTCGGCCATGGGCGTACGTGCGACAGACGTCGAGGTCCTGCGGGGTCAGGTGCGGCCGGAGAAGGAACTCCTCGTTCGGGGCCTCTCGCCCGAAGAAGTTCTCAGGCGTTTGGGGCCCTCGTAAGGTCGCGGCTCGGGAAGCATGTCGCCCATCTGGGCGTGCGTTATCCACATTGGCGGGTCGCTCCCCGTTAAGATGGGCAAGATGTGCGGTCTATAGGGGGCGAAAATGGGGGAAAATCACCTGTTTTCGCCCCAGGATTTGACCCTGTGGAAAACATGTGTTATACTTTACCCGCTTCACCGCACCGGGAGTTGCGGTAGTTGTAGGGGGTAGTAGATGTACGGTCTCGCCGCACGGGAGTTGCGGAGAGGGGTAGTCAACTCGGCTGGCTCCGGGGGATGTGAGATGAAGGAAGTGCTCACCACTGGGGAGGTGGCGCGCATTTGCGGTGTGGCGCCAAGAACCGTCTCCAAGTGGTTTGATAACGGGCAGTTGCGTGGATTCAAGATTCCGGGTTCCCGGGATCGGCGGATCCCCCGCGACTGCCTTGTTCGTTTCATGAAGGCCCACGGCATTCCCCTTCGCGGCATGGACGGCGGCGCCACGCGCGTTCTTATTGTTGATGCTGAATACGATGCCGCCGATGCCCTGCGGGTCGCCCTCGAGAGCGGGTTCGATTACGAGGTCCAGGTGGCCTGCGGCGTGTTCGAGGCGGGCCTTCTGGCGCGACAGACCCGGCCGCACGTCATCCTTCTTGCCATGGGCCTGCCCGGCCTGAGCCCGCGCGAGACGCGCCAGGCACTGCGGGCGGACCCGGAACTGGTGGCCACGCGGGTCATCGCCGCCGAGCCGCAACTTTCCGACGAGCGGATGCGCCTCAGGCTCTCGGAAGGCTTCGACGCCTGCCTCGCGAAGCCCTACAACCTGAGCGCGACGGTCCGCATCATCGAGGAGGCGACCAACATCGTTTCGTAAAGCGTCCTGGCTTTTGATGAGTTGATTGAGAGGGGGTCGCGCGAGCGGCTCCTTTTTTCATGCGCGCAGTTTTGCTGGCACGCGCCGCCGCCGCCGGGTATGCTGGCACGGGTCGAGGTGCCCATCCGGAGGGAGCCGCAATGAGCAAGGACGCCGCCCGCTACGAACGGTTCGAGTCGCCGCTTGTCTCTCGCTACGCCGGCGAGGAGATGTCGCGGACCTTCAGCCCCCTGACGCGGTTCCGCGCCTGGCGGCGGCTCTGGATCGCCCTCGCGGAGGCCGAGAAGGAACTGGGCCTGGCGATCACCGATGCACAGATCGCCGAGATGCGCCGGTTCCAGGACGACATCAACTTCGAGCGGGCCGAGGCCCTGGAACGCGACCTCCGGCATGATGTGATGGCCCACGTCCATGCTTTCGGCGAGCAATGCCCTGCGGCCAAGCCCATCATCCACCTGGGGGCCACCTCGTGCGACATCGCCGACAACGCCGACCTCGTTGCGATGCGCGAGGGCCTGGCGATCCTTGAGCGGCGGCTACTGACCGTCATCGACCGCCTGGCGAAGTTCGCCCACGAGCACCGGGCGCTGGCCACCCTCGGATTCACGCATTTCCAGGCGGCCATGCTCACCACCGTCGGCAAGCGCGCCTGCCTCTGGCTCTGGGACCTCGTGATGGACCTTGAGGCCCTGGACTTCGCCCGCATGAACCTCTGGTTCCGCGGCATTAAGGGCACCACGGGGACGCAGGCGTCGTTCCTTCGCCTGTTCGACGGAGACCACGACAAGGTCCGCCGCCTCGACCGCCTCGTGGCATTCAAGATGGGCTTCGAGAACGTCTATCCGGTGACCGGCCAGACGTACAGCCGCAAGGTTGATGCACAGGTGTTGGCGGTGCTGTCGGGCATCGCGCAGAGCGCACACAAGTTCGCCAACGACCTCAGGCTGCTGGCGAACATGAAGGAGGTTGAGGAACCGTTCGAGAAATCGCAGATCGGCTCGTCGGCGATGGCGTGGAAGCGGAACCCGATGCGCTCGGAGCGCATGACGGGCCTGGCGCGGTACGTAATCAGCCTGGAGCCTGCGGCCGCCGCCACCGCCGCCGAGCAGTGGCTCGAGCGGACGCTCGACGATTCGGCCACACGCCGCATCGTCCTCGGCGAATCTTTCCTGGGGGCCGATGCCATACTGCGCCTGTACCAGAACATCGTCGAGGGCCTTGTGGTCTATCCGAAGATGATGGCCCGCCACATCGCCGAGGAACTGCCGTTCATGGCGACCGAGAACATCATGATGGCCGGCGTGAAGGCGGGCGGCGACCGTCAGGCCCTCCACGAAATAATCCGCCGCGCGAGCCACGAGGCGGCACGCCAGGTGAAGGCCGAGGGGGGCGAGAACGACCTCCTGGCGCGCCTGAAGGCCGACCCGGCGTTTGCGAAGGTCGATATCGACGCCGAACTTGCCCCGGAGCGGTTCATCGGCCGCGCGCCCCAACAGGTCGAGGAGTTCCTGACCGAGCACGTCGGCCCGGTCCTCGAGGCCAACAAGGGCCTCATCGGCACCGAGGCCGACATCGACGTCTGATTTCGGATTCGGCGCAACCGTCGCTCGCGGGGCGATGCTCGGGCCAGGTGCCGAGAGGGGAAACGGTGACCGCGAATAGAGCGGGACTCGGCGCCATCCTTGTGTTGCCTCTCGTCATCGGCCTTTGGGATGCGATGGCGCCCCCGCCAACCGCGCGGGCAGGCGAAGCAGTTCCTCCCGCCGCGCACCTGTTCGAGACCGACCTTCAGGTTCGCAGGAACGGCGACGGCTTCGAGATATCCTTCAGCCTTGCCCGGCCAATCGACGTAACGGTGCGCATCACCGACGCCGGCGGCAACGTAGTTCGCCATCTGGCCTGCGGAATGGTGGGCCTTGAGAAGGCGGCGGCGCCGCTCTCGGCGAACTCGCTCCGGCAAACGCTCATCTGGGACGGCAAGGACAACGAGGGCAGGCCGGCGCCCGCCGCCGGTCTCAGGGCCGTGTTGTGTGCGGGAATGCGGGCCAGGTTCGACCGGTTCATTCTGTGGAACCCGGACGGTTTCGGCGTTCTGGGGGCCCCCAACTGGGCCTATCCAGGGGCGATTGCCGTGGGACCACGCGGCGAAGTGCACCTCGTCCAGCAATACGGCGTCCACTACTCCGTGCTGCGGGTCTTCGACCGCAACGGCTGCTTCGTGCGGTGCGTCTGGCCGCTGAGCCTCGACAAGAAACGCGAAGTGATTGAACCGTTCATGGCCGGCACCCGGACCGTCTGGCCCGGCGACGTGGCGCCGTGGGCCGCCAGCGACTGGTTCGGCCGAACGGTTCCGCGGTCCATCAGTCATAGCGCGTTCTACTGGTATGGCGTGCGCACGAACGCAATGGTCGTGACGCCCGAGGGACGGATCATCCTGCCGGATGCGCACGTGACGAGCGGCGCGGAACTGCTGGCCATCGACCGCGAGGGCCTGCCCGAGAAGGTTGACTTCGCCGCGCCGTGGCTCGACCGGAACGTGCGCGGGAAGTTGTGGGACCTCGCCATCGGGCCCGACGGCGACCTCTACGTCTCCGACAAGGGCTACGGAATCGTTGCCCACCTTGACGCGCGCACACTCGCGCCCGTGAACTCGTTCACCTACCAGGGCGCGGCCAGACTCCAGCAGCCCACGTACATGATTGGCACCCCTCAGGCCCGGCGGCCCGGCGTCTGGGACCCGCTCCGGGCCGTGGCTGTTGACAAGGAAGGCCGGGTCTGGCTGGCCAACCCTCAGGAGAACTGCATCGAGGTCTTCCGTCGGGACGGCCTGCCCCTGCCCCGCCTGGACCGCATCGCGCTGGCTGCGGGTGAGGTGCCGATCAAGGCCGATGCCATCGCGATTGCCGCGAACCACAAGTCCGGCGCCGTGTACCTGAACATGGCGGCGGGCAGTCGCCGCGCCCTGGTCAAGTTGAACTCGTCTGAAGACCGCAAGGCCGCGGCCGAGTTGGAGTTGCCGTTGCATGCCATGCGGATCGCCGTCGATAGCGAGGCCGGCATCGTCTGGGCGCTTGTCCGCGAGAATCAAC
The DNA here is from genome assembly GCA_964353455.1 of uncultured Anaerolineales bacterium. Classification (GTDB taxonomy): domain Bacteria; phylum Planctomycetota; class Phycisphaerae; order FEN-1346; family FEN-1346; genus CAYGWP01. The sequence continues at coordinate 7,697 of CAYGWP010000145.1, read as the reverse complement.
TCATCCGGGTCCGCGATACCGGCGGCGCCTTGGAGTCGCAGACGCTGGATGGGCTGGCGAACCGGACGCTGACGTTTCCGCGCCTGATGAGCGTTGATGGCGCAGGCCGGCTGTACCTGGCGGATGCCTCGTCGAATTACGTCATGAGCGATGTGGAGGGCAAGTCCCTGCGGCGCCTGTCGTGGTACGGCGCAAGCGGGCACGGGTACTCGGCGGTTGACGCCGACGGCAACTGGTACGTAGCGGTGACCCTGCCGCAGGGCCGTAACGAGGTGTGGAAACTGTCGCCCGACGGTCAGCGGCTGAAGTTCGGCTCAAGGGATGCGATTGAACTGCCGCGGACAAAGGAGGTCAAGGGCCTCTGCATCGCACCGAACGGCGACGTCTACGTGGCGGTGACCGGGGCCGGTCCCGACACGCCCGCGAAGCAACAGGCACTCTCGTCAGTGGACCTGAAGGGCGCCGAGTACAATTTCAGCCGCGTCGATATCTTCGGCCCCGACGGCCTCCTGAAGAGGGAGGGTGCCGTGCGGCTCCAGGGCATCAATGATGTGAAGTTGGACCGCAGCGGCCGCATCTATGCAATAGAGGCAGGCGCGTGCCACGGGGCGCACAAGCGCCGTGCCGCCAAACTGGACAACAAGACCTTCACGCAGTTCAACGCATTGATGGCGTTTGCAGCGGACGGCGGAGTCCGCGATGGCCCGGGCCACCTGTGGACGTTCCGCGGCCTCTCGGGCACCAGTTCCTTCACCTGCGCGGGAGAATGCCCCGCCGCACAACTGGCGGTGGATGCCGATGACCGCATCTGGATTCCCGACCCGGACATGTATAGCGTGACGGCCGTCGACACCGCCGGAAACCTGATGCTTCGCGTGGGCGCCTATGGCAACGAGGACTGCCGCGGCGGTGGCGGCGACGAGATGATCCCCGGCACGCAGATCGTCCGCAACCCCGAAATCCCTCTCGCGCGGCCGTTCGGGATGGCCGTGTGGAAGGATTATCTCCTGATTTCCGACATGTATGCGCAGCGCGTCGTGCGATGCCGTCTGGAGTTCGCGGAGAAACGCGAAGGGTCCATCCCCCGGTAGGGGCCGAGGCCGCACCGTCTGATTCAGGGAGGCGCCAGATGAATACGGTTATGGTCAGTCGCCGCGAGTTCATCAACTTCTTGGGTCTGGGCGCGGCGGGGCTGGCAATGCCGCTGAGGCTTCGCGCGGCTGAGGCGCCAATGGCCCCGACGGCAGGCGGCAAGGAGTACTTCATCGCCCCTAAGCCCGGATCCGGCGCCGGCACGGCGGCCGACCCGTTCGGCCTGGCCGACCTGCCCGCCAACTCCTCCGACCAACTCCGGAGCAAGGCCCTTGAGGCCCTCCAGCCCGGCGACACGCTCACCTTCCGCCAGGGCGACTACCGCCTCGCCACGCTCGAAGGCAAGTACTACTGGCTCGGCCACATCCGGACCGCCCGGCCCGGCCTGCCCGACAGGCGGATCACGATCCGCGCCCATCCGGCCGAGACGGTCCGCCTCATCCACGCCGGCGGCGGACAGCCGATGCTCGGCGGCGGCCAGTTCGTCACCTTCGAAGGCTTCTTCATCGAGGCCGGCCCGAACGCGGCCGCTCGCATCGGCGGCACGGGCATGGAGATCGCTTACTGCCAGATCAAGGGCCAGTTCATCGACACGACCGACAACCACGACGGCATACGCATCGAAAGGTGCGACGCCTGCCGTATCCACCACTGTGACATCTCCGGCGTCCAGGGCAAGTCGTGCAACAGCGCCGGCATAAAACTCTACACCACGTCCAACGCCATCATTGAAGATAACTACATCCATGACAACTACACCGGCATCTTCGACAAGGATAGCGGCATCAACAACACCTACCGGCGCAATTACATCACCGCAAACCGGCTCCAGTTCGACGGCCGAATCCAGGGCAAGATCGCACGCTTCATCATCCACGACAACGTCATCGGCGGGCAGGTGAGTTTGCACTGCGGCACCGACGGCTGCGAAATCCGCAACAACCTCCTGCGGTCTGACACGCTGGCGGGCGGATGGGCGGGCGGGGTGCTGAATAATTCCATCGTCAACAACATCGTCATCTCCGGCGGCAAGCCCATCCTGGCGTTCTACGACCACCGCGTCGTCTGGGGCGGGGACAAGGCCAACCTCCAGTACATGGACCAGAATCTATACGACGGGCCGCCCGCTTACAGTTTCGGACAGTATTCGGCCACCCCATCCCGCTTCACGCTGGCCGAAATCCGCGAGAAAGGCTTCGAGCGGAACTCCCAGGTGCTGGCCGGGGCGGCGGCCATCTTCGAGGACGAGAAAAACTGGAGGCTCAGGCCCGCCCTCGCGAAGGCCGGCAAGGACGGCGCCGCCCCCGGCCCGGCCAACATCGCCGAGGTCCTCGACCTGGGCCGCTACGGCCCGTCCGGCCGCGGACGAAAGACGGCTGCCGTGTGACGTGTCGCTAACCCTCTCCCCTTGCGGGAGAGGGTGGCCGAAGGCCGGGTGAGGGGTTGCCTTGGCTCGCCCCCCTCACCCCCGACCCCTCTCCCACAAGGGGAGAGGGGCGAACTGCGCCACGTCAAACACGCCTCCCGACCCGCCGCGCCGCTCCCCCGGCAAACTCTACTGCCCCCGCTCTGCCTTGATGCGAAGGGCGATGCCTTCATTGTACTCCGGCGATGCGAGCGTCCGCGGGCCGCCGGAGTGGACGAGCGGCTCGGACTTTTCGACCGCGCCCGTCCAGATGTTGACCCAGTCGGCCTTGTAGTTTCCGGCCGGCAGGTCGAGGGCGAGGTCGGCCCGCGTGCCGCCGCGGACGAAGACGGCGTACTGGCGGCCGGTCTCCACGAGTGCGCTGGCGGTGGCCTTCTCCGGCACGCCTCCCTTGATGATGGAGTTATCCGGGGCCATGCGGATGAAGTCGAAGGACTCGAGAAAGGCCTTGAGGGCCGCCAGCGACCGGCGGAGGGCCGGGCTGCCGCCGCCGGGGGCCTTGGGCGTGCCGGAGCCGTCCTCGCGGCCGACGGAGAATGAGTAGTCGAGATTGCTATATACCGCCCCGCCCGCCAGGATGAAGTCCCAGCCGTCCGGTGCGTAGGGCGAATCGGCCGAGCCCTTGAAGCCCGTCTCGTCGTCGGCGATCGGCTTCAGGAGGCCCCAGTTCATCTCCACCGCCTTCGGCGGGCTGCAGTAGTGGAAGTTGAAGATCGAGACGCCGGGGACGGCGTTGTCGATCTTCTTCGACCCGTTGGAGATGTTCTGGGCGATAAGGTGTTTCCGGGGCAGCCCCGCCTCTGCCTGGATCACGGCCTCGGCGGTCCTCGCCTGCCACTCGACGGTCACGCCGCCGAAGTACGGCTCATTACATATCTCGAAATACAGATTATCGAACTCGTTGACTTCAGCCGCGATCTTCCGCGCGGCGGCCAGTTGGTACTCCAGCAGCCGGCCGTTGGCGAGCGTATGCGGCTCATCCTTCTTCAGGTCGCCGACGCCATTGACATTGTTGCCCGCCTGCATCGGGTTTGCCTGCCAGAGTTCATCGCGGTACATCGGGCAGAAGAGGACGAGTTCGACCACTATGCCGCGCCGGGACGCCTGCCCGAGAAAATCCTTCAGGCGGGCGAAGTACGCCGGGTCGAATTGCGACAGGTCGAACTTATTGCCGCCGTCCGAGTAGCCGGGCGTCTGGCTCCGCGCCCACGGGGCCAGGTACCGGTTGGGGGCGGGCGCCAGAGTATTCGCGACGATCTTGAAGGACCCCGGTATCTCGCGGTACACGCCGGAGAACGTGCGGGTGAGGTTCAGGCCCACCGCCTGGATGGCATCGAGATACTTTACATAATCGAAATCCAAGTTCAGGACCGCCCCGTAATGCTCGCCGCTCGTGATAAGGACCGCCGGCTTGCCGCGGAATAGAAAGTAGTGCGGGTTCTCAGGATGGAGCCGGATCGGCTCGGCCGCCGCCGGGCCCGCGGCCGGTGACACTGCCGAAAGGGCCGCCGAAAACACCGCAACCAGGAAAAACGTTTCCGTGGCGTGGATCATGGGAACCTCCTGCGTGCCTGCCCGAGATTGTGATGTTGCGGCGGGCAAGAAGCAATAGCGCGGCCGGTCTCCCGACCCGCCGCGCTAATTGACGGGTCGCGTGCCGCCGCCTCGCTGCTACTTTCCCCACGGCGATTCCAGCGGCTCGGGGCAGAAGGCACGCCGGCCGCACCGGCGGCACATCGCCCCCGACCAGATCGCCTCGAAGAGGTCTGCAACGGTATCGACGAGGGCAGGGTCGTCGGTCACGAGGCCGACCTCGAAGTTTCGGCGGCCGGCGCTCTTCGCGCCCAGGCCGGCCCCCGTGAGGTTCGCGCTCCCCAGGTACAGGCGCTTGCCGTCGATGATGGCGGCCTTAAAGTGCGTCCGCGGGCAGCGCCGCATCTGGAACGCGCCCGGCGTCACGGCTTTCAGGTCTTCCAGGAACGGCCCGGACGGCACGCCGCTGTGAAGTACGCGGACCTGGACGCCGCGCTCTGCCAGCCCCTGAAGCAGGCGAACGATGCTCTCGGCCGCGCCGCCTCCGGGTCGCCGCAGCCCGCGCGCCGGCCGGTCGCCCGCCGGCACCCGCGTGGCCTTCAGCGTAGCCGTGGCCACAAGGAGGCTGTCCTTCGCCGAGGGCACCAAGTCGGCCAGCACGCGGCGGTAAAGGCCGTCGCCGGTCAGATATTCAAATTGCGGCATCGCCTCGAGTGTTGCACAACGGCGGCGGGCAAGCAAGGCAAATCAGACGGCCGCGGACTGCGTCGGTCTCGGCTGGGTGGCATTGTCACCTAACATCGGGTGACCATGCCGCCCCCCGTTGCCGCGCCCTTGCGCCGGGCGGGCGAAATTCAATTGAAAATCCCGTCGCCGGCAGGTTACCATCTTGGCGTAGGGAACTATGGATAAGGGGACCCGGCGATGCGCATCAGCAAGATTGCTTTGACCTCGTGCCTGGCGACGGCCCTCGCGGCCGCATGGATCCTGGGATGCGGTGGAGGCGGCCCGAGCGCAACCGAAGGCACGGGCGGCAAGAAGAAACTCGAACGCCAGCGGCAGGTGCGACAGAAGATCGAGCCGCTGCCGGCCAACACGAACCCGCCAGCGGCCCCCGCCGCTGCGCCCGCCGGCGGAACGGAAGCGCCTGCGGCGGCCCCTGCCGCTCCGGCCGCTGCACCGACCGCTGCGCCTGCCGCGCCTGCGGCCGCTCCGGCAGCGGCGCCGGAGGCCCCGGCTGCGCCTGCGGCCCCGGCGGCTCCGGCCGCTGCTCCGGCAACCTGATATTCACTCACATCTTGTGCGGACCGTCGCCAGAAGAGTACACTACTCTCTAGCGGCGAGGACGTCGCACCCGGGGATATGCCGACTCACGCGGACAGCCGCCCTGCGGCCGGTCGTGCGTGCGCCGGCGCCCGGGCCACGAGAAGGAGGTTGTGCAATGAAGATGTCAGAAATCGTTGTGATCGCAAAGACCAAGGGCATGAACCCGTTCGGGAAGAAGAAAGTTGATCTCATCCGCGGGATTCAGAAGGCCGAGAACAACCGCGATTGCTATAACCGGGGCGAGAGCACGACCTGCGGCCAGGCGGGCTGCGCCTGGCGCGTTGACTGCAAGTAGCGCGGCGCCCCGGCACGTTCTCTATTTCTGATTTCCTTCGGGGCCACAGGCCCCTTCTATGGCGCGCGGTAACTCTGCGCCACAGGAACCAGGAGCGAACGAGCGGCGTGGCGAATCCGGTTCGGCAAAGATACGAGGAGGCGCTGCAATCATGAATACCATGATCGTGTTGGCGCTGGGGGTCCTCGTGCTGGCGCCGTGCGCCCTGGCCGATGAACCCGTTTACCCCCTCAAGGTGAGTCCGAACGGCAGGTACTTCGTGGACCAGAAGGGCAGCCCCGTCTTCTGGCTGGGCACGACCCAATGGCAGTTGTTCCGCGACAACACCCCGGAGGAAGCCAGGACGATTGTCGTCAACGTGAAGGGCAAAGGGTTCGCCTTCGTCCAGGCCATGCTCGCGGGGGTCGGCGACGGCACGCGGCCGAACGTGAACGGAGACAAGCCGTGGGTGAACGACGATCCCCTTACGCCGAACGAAGCCTACTTCAAGAACGTTGACGCCGTTATCGAAACCGCACGCCGGAACAACGTGGTCATCTCGCTGACCCTGTACCACCAGCGGTGGCGCAAATTGATCACGCAGGAGAGGGCCCGGGCCTGGGCCGCGTGGCTGGCCCGGCGCTATAGGGATGTCCCGACCATCGTCTGGTCGATGACGCCCCAGGCCAACCAGGAATTCGTGCCCGTCCTGAGGGAGTTGGCCGCAGGTCTGCGCGAAGGCGATGGGGGCGCCCATCTCATCACGTTCAAGCCGGACCCCGCGCCCTATTCCTCCAGTTTCATCCACGGGGAGAACTGGCTGGATTTCGATTCCATGCAGGTATGGAAGAGCATAAATCTGATTTACCCCATGGTGACCAAAGACTATGGGCTGAAGCCGGTGAAGCCCGTTCTGATGGCCGAAGGGGCCTATGAGGCGGGCTCGGAATACGGGTTCGACGTGACTCCCCTCTCGGTTCGCAGGCAGGCCTGGTATTCCTACCTTTGCGGCGGCCATTTCACTTACGGGCACAACGACAGTTGGCGCATGCTTCCCACGTGGAAGAAGGCCCTGGACGCCCCCGGCGCCGTCCAGATGGGGGTCCTCAAGAAGATCCTCATGGGGCGAAGCGAGTGGTGGAACCTGACGCCGGACCAGGGCATTTTCGCGGGCGGCGGCAACACCCAGGGCGACGTGCTGAACCTCGCAGCGCGGCACAAGGACGGCCGATGGATAATGGTTTACCTTGCCGCAAAGGCCGCGTTTTCCATCAACATGGATAAGTTCACGGCGGGGCGCCAGGCCCAGGCCTCCTGGATCGATCCGAGGACCGGCGACTCAGTCCCGGCGGGAATCTTCCCCAGCAGCGGCGTGCAGGCGTTCTCGACCCCCGAAGGATGGGAAGATGCCCTGTTGATCCTGGAATCGCCGAAGGGCCAGTCCTGAACCGGCGCGCGGCCGCCAAGCCCGCCCTGAGCGCATCCGCATCCGAACGGGGTGGCTGGCTAATAGGGGACGCTCCCCTATTTCTGAGAATTTACCCAGAAAACATTGGTGTTTTTGCCCTATCTTGTCCGAAATAGGGGAGCGTCCCGTGCGCCGTGGAAAGGCGCCGGTCTTCAGCGGGAGGAAGTCCCGCCGGGCAACTATCGCTCCAGCCCGTAGCAGTCGGAGCGGCGGCGGAGGCAACGAAGCCGCCGGAGCCTTCGATGAAGGGCCGCCTTGGGCGGCCCGGCGAGCCGGCAGGCCGCAACGCGAGTGAACGCCGAGCAAGCCTCGAAAGTACTAATGCGGAAGCCGACCTGTGGGACACAGGGAAGGCTGCTATCGCTGGGGACTTGAGCGACTCTTTCCAGCGAGTCCGCCGGGGCAGTGGCGGCGGCATGTCGGCACAGGAGACCGGGCGCAACACGGGAAGTCCCGCGTGGTGGAGGCGTGTGACCTCTAACCGGAGACCCGCGAGGGTCGGACCGGGCCACGAGGGATGGCGGAGAGGCCCGTAGTACCGACGACGCCGGTAACGACGGCCGAGGGAAGGGGCCTTG
>CAYGWP010000144.1:0-4954 GCA_964353455.1 uncultured Anaerolineales bacterium | reverse complement strand
ACGTCGTTGACCCAGAAGAGGTCGCGGCCGGATTTCTTGAAGACGATGCGCGGCAGCCTGGCCCCGAACTCGGGCAGCACCACGGCCTTGATGTACTCGTTCTCCAGCAGGATGGCATCGGTCGTGTACGACTCCTTGCCCGCAAGGTTCGGATTGGTCTTCAGGTACGCCAGCCGGCCCTCGGCAGGCACTTGATGGACGGGGTACGTCACCTTCTCGACGCGTGCCTGGACGGCGGTCTGCGGCGCGGCCTGCGCCAGAGTGGCGGCCGTCGCAGGCGCGGCCAGCAGCACAAGACCCACGAAGCACGAACGGACCATCATACGCAGACCCTCCCTCTGGCTACGAATGCGCCCGCAAGGTTTATCGGCCTGATGCCCGGTCCGTGAGAAGTTTTCCGCCGATGTTTTCCGCCCGCCCGTTTCGGGATTGAAATGCCCGCGGCTTGGGCTATCATCACCCTCGTGGCGGTAACCTGGAGCGATGGATGTTGACCGGAGACAATCGCGTTCTCGTCATCGGCCTGGACGGCATGGGCACGGATGCCCTCGCGCATATCTTTGCGCGGGGCGCCATGCCGCGCCTGGCGGCGCTGGCCGCGCGCGGCGTGCGCGGCACGCTCAAGTCCACCGTGCCGCCGTGCACGTGTCCCGCGTGGCCGACGATGTGCACGGGGGTCGGCCCGGGCCGGCACGGCGTCTTTTCGTTCGTCTTCCGTGGGGAAACGGTAAAAAAGGGTCCTGGACCCTTTTCCGGCGGGACGGGCGGCGTGCGGCTGTCGTCGGCGACGGACCTTGCGGCCCCGCGGTTCTGGCAACTGGCAGCGCGGGCGGGTCGGCGTGCGGCCGTCCTTTTCGTGCCGACGATGTTCCCGGCCGATGCGGTCGAGCCGCTCGCCGTCAGCGGATACCCCGCGCCCGACCGCGCGGGGGCCGGCGCGGTCTATCCGCCGGCGGCCGAGGAAGCCTTGCGGCAGGCGATCCCCGAGTTCCAGGCCAGCCCGGCCCTGCCCTTTGCCGCGCGCCCGGGGGAATCGCGCCAAGAGGCGCACGCGCGTGCGATCCGCGATGCCGCCGCCGCCGATGCCCACCGCGTCACCACCGCCTTCGATCACGCCCTCGCCGGCGGACGCCAGTCCGCCGAAGTCACGCATGGCCGGGACGAAGGCGGAGCGATCGACCTGGCGATGGTCGTCTTCAGTTTTCCCGACCACCTTTTCCACTCGCACTACGCCTGCGTACTTGCGCCGGACGATGCGCCAGGGCCGGTGCTGGCGATGCGTCGCGTGGCCGATGAGGCCCTCGGCCAGATCGATGATGCCCTCGGCCGCATCATCGAGCGTTTCGGCGACCCGGCCACCGTACTCGTGGTGAGCGATCACGGATTTGCGGCGAAGCGCGGCAGCGTCCACGTGGCGGAGTGCCTGGCCCAGGCGGGCCTGCTTGCGCCAGCAGGCATTGGCTTCCTCCTGAAACGCCTCTTCCGGCGCCGGCGCACAGCGGATGCTGGTCTCGTCCTGGTGGCCGACGACCCGTGGACCGACCCCGGCCTTGACTGGAATCGCACGCGGGCATTCCCCGGCTACGACCACGAGCAGGGGGTCTTCGTCAACCTGCGTGGTCGCAATCCGCGCGGCATAGTCGGCCCGAAGGAGTACGGCGCGGTGATCGAGTCGGCGCGGCAGGCGCTCCTGGCGGTGCGGGACCCGGCGACCGGCGACCGGCCGGTGCGTGCGGCGCGCCGCCGGGATGAAATCTACTCGGGGCCATATCTGGACCGCGCCCCGGACATACTCGTGGAACTGGCCGACGGCTGGCAGGTGCGGCGGAAACTCTCGTGGCGGATGCGCGGCCGCCCACCCGTCAGCCGCCACGCCGGCCTGGGCGGCGTCCATCATCCGGACGGGATACTCCTGGCCGCCGGGCCGGCCGTGAAGGCGGGCGCCGCCGGGACCGAGGCGCAGATGGCCGACATCGCCGCCACGGTCCTGGCGCTGGCGGGCCTTGCGCCGGCCGGCCCGCTTGACGGACGGCCGCTTGATGAGATCTTCATGCTGCCAGCCGCGCGCCAGACCGTCCGCCTCGACGGCCCCGTGCCTGGCGCCGCATCCGGCTTCGCCAAGGCTACGCCGGACAGGTCCGGCTACTCCGAGGCCGATGAGAACGAAGTCGCCCGCCGCCTTGAAGACCTGGGGTACCTGTAGTCTAAAGTGCGGTTTGCGGCGACGGCCAGGCGTGGAAGGGATCACGTCTTCGTCTTGAAGACATATTTCTTTGTGTCGAGGTATCCGATGCGTGCCTGCGGCAGGAGGGGATGGTAACTGTTCTGGGCGGGCTGGCACGCCTCGACGTGCCAGTCGGCCATGAGGACGTTCGCCATGCCGCCGTGCCGGAACTGGACCATGCGTGCGCCCGGCTGGACGTAGAACCACTCCTCGACGAGCGGATTCGTGCTCGACGCCGGCGCCTGCCAGGTGTTGACCTGGGCCGCATCGGCCATGATGACGGTGCGGGCGGCGTCGCGGCCGCGCACCTCCGAGACGTTCCGGGCCTTCGTCGTTCCCGTAAGTTCGTAGTTAACTCCATACGTCCACCATTTCTCGTCGTACTTGGGCTTGTACGCGCCGCCGTAGTTGAAGGCCGGGCAGATCTCGACGGTGGCGCGCCGCGAGTCCAGGTAGGGGTAGAGGCGGGCCCTCGTGCGGTCGAGGGTGCGGCTGCCTTCGGGGGCCGAGGTCGAACTGCTCGACTCGAACCCGTAGTACCAGAGGACGCCGTCGGGCCGGTTCGTCCGCAGCGGGAAGAACCAGCCGTCGTTGTCCTTCAGGTACGACTGGAGCGCGGCCGCGAGTTGATGGAGGTTCGACGCGCAGGCCGCCTGCTCGGCCGACTCAACGGCCCTGGCGAGCGCCGGCGCCAGAAGCGCGCCTAAGACGCCGACGATGGCGATCACGACCAGGATTTCGACGAGCGAAAACCCGCGCGTCGGCATGGTTCGCGCACCTTATATATTGCGCGGCCCTTCGGGTCGCGGCTGCGAGTGATGGCGCCGCCTTGCCGCGAGCGCCGCGCCACCGGCCAGGATCAGCGCCAGCGTGGCGGGCTCGGGCATCGCGCCCGGGCCGGCGAGGGCGCCCATCGGCTCGCCGTAGAGGCGGCCGTTATTGTACGCCCCGCCGACGATGCCCGCTTCATCGTCATATACCCATCCGTTAAAGCCAAAGATATCTCCGTTCCAGTACTCCGCGCCGGTCGGCCCGGTCTTGGAGTAGTTCCCGCTCATGATGGCCACGTCGTCGTCGTACACTTTGCCGTCGAGGTCAACATCGCCCAGGTACGTGACCTTCACGAGGATGCTGGTCTCGTCAACCTCGGCGCCGCCGAAGGTCTCGCCGCGCGTCCCGCCCGGGCCGTACCACAGTTCGCCCGTCTCGGCGAGGAGCCGGCCCTGGTCCACGAAGCCGACGGCATAGAGGTCGGGGTTGTCGCGGGCCAGCGTGCTCGTGATGCCCGTGCCGCACCACGGGGCGTCGGGGCCCAGCCAACCGGCCTTGATCCATGCCTTGACCTGCTCGAAGGGGCTGGCGGCCGGGTCGCCGGTGTAATCAATAATCATGCATCCATTGGCCAGGTCGAGCGTGGCCGATGGCGCGGTGCCGGACCCGGCGATTGAGAGAGCGTGCGTTACGAGGACCCCGGGACCTGCGGCGGGCTGCACGACCACGGTGCCGGCGTCGAGGTTGAGGCCCGCGAGGTTGCCGGCGCGGCCGAGCCTGAGCGTGCCGGGTCCTTCCTTGGTGAGGACTCGCCCGCCGCCGTCCAGGGCGCCGTTGAGCGTAAGGGTGTTGCCCGAGCCGACGGTCCAGCGGGAATCGGCGGTGAGGGTCACGCCCGGCGCCACGGTGCTCATGCCTGAGCCTGCGCTATCGATGCCGTCGGCGCCGACGGAAAGCGTGAACGCGCTGCCGCCGACCGCCCAGCCGGCGGAGCGGAACCCCACGCCCGCCGCCGTCTCGTCGCGGTAGAGCGCGGGCTGCACGGCCGGCGTGCCGCTGAAGGCCGCGGCGCGGACGCCCGGCGCCGTCCCGTTCCACCAGTTGGCCGGGGTATCCCAGTGATTGTCTGCGCCGGTCCAGGCGGTCGGCAGCCGGTACTCGTGGAGCGTCCAGTCCGTGGCGGTGCTGCCCCGGTATGCGAAGAGGAGGCGGTACTCGACGGGGTCGTACGCGAGGCCCATGAACCCGCGGCCGGCCATGTCCCAATCGAATACGTTGATGCTCGGGTCGCCGCACGCGGCGCCGAGGTTCCCGTTCGGGTCCACGGTGTAGATGGCATCGGCCGCCTGGAGGTAGGTGATGCCCTTTGAGTCGGCCGCAATGAAGCCCGTGCCCGAGACCTTCAGGCCCGTGCCGAAACAGGCGGGCTGGGCGGTCGGTGTCTTGCCGGCGGCCGCCTCGTCGAGCCAGGCCTTCGAGAAGCGGTAGAGGTCCACCGGGTAGTGGTCGTCGGTGGGCCAGGCGGCGTAAGCGGTGGCGACGGGGACGAGGAGTTCCCCGGCGGGCGAGAACGCGATGCCGCTGCCGAACTTCGCCCCTGCAAACTGCTTCATGAGCGTCAGGCCGCCGCTGTTGACCGTGTCCACGAGGTACAGGTCCTGCGTGTACGAGTCGGTCAGGAAGACCTTTCCGTAGATCGGGTCAACGGCGAGGCCGTAGTTGGCCGCCAGGGCGGCGCCGGTGAGTTCGCGTGCGGACTTGGCGGCGAGGTTGACCTCGAGGAGCCGGCCGGAGTACCCGGTGGCGACGTAGGCGAGGGTGCCTGCGGCGTTGACGGCGAAGCCGCTCGGGTCGATAAAGACGTCATCCTCGCCCCATGCGAGTTGCTTGATGTCGCTGACCATCGCCACGAACGACCCGCCCGAAAGGCCGTAGAGCGTGTCATCGGCGAATGCATAT
>CAYGWP010000143.1:0-3148 GCA_964353455.1 uncultured Anaerolineales bacterium | reverse complement strand
GGAGGTCGAAATTGACGTAAGTGTTTTTGCAAAAATGGCACTTACGTCAAGTGCGGAATGCGGAGTTGGGAGTGCGGAGTGAACAGGAAAAACAACGGCACAGATGGCCGGTCGCCCCGTTCGGCTGCGCTCAGGGCGGGCTTGGGGACCGCGTGTTGGCGCGATTGGGCGTGTTGAATCTTGAAAGTCATTGGCGGTGGCTGTTATGATGCAGGCCATGATTTGCGGGAAGTGCGGCAAGCCGAATTCCGAGACCGCGCGGTTCTGCGCTTCATGCGGCGCGGGCCTCGCGCGGCAGTCGGTGCCGCCGGCCGACACGCTCGACCGCGGCCAGACGCAGGGGGAACCGCAATCGCATCCCGCCGCGCCCCGCCAGCCGCACTCGCCGACCCCGTACGATACCCTGGATTCCGCGCGGACGATGGCGCACGGCGAGATCCATGCGGGCATGGTCCTGGCGGGGCGGTACGAGATTCTCGAGCGTCTGGGTTCCGGCGGCATGGGCGAGGTCTGGAAGGCCGAGGATGCCGAACTCGGCATGTCCGTGGCCCTGAAGTTGCTGCCGGCGGTCCTCGCGCGGAGCGAGGGAAGCATAGAGGCCCTGCGCCGCGAGGCGACAATCAGCCTGCGACTGACGCACCCCAACATCTGCCGCATACACAGCCTGCACACCGATGGGCACCTTAAGTTCCTCGTGATGGAGTATGTCGAGGGGAAGACGCTGGAGGCGATGCTGGAGGGCCTGCCGGGGCGCCGGATGCGGTGGGAGACCCTGAGGCCGATCGCCGAGCAGGTTGCGGCGGCCCTCGACCACGCCCACAGCCTTCAGCCCCCGGTGCTGCACCGGGATGTGAAGCCGACGAACATCATGGTGACGCCGGCCGGGCACGCGAAGGTGTTGGATTTCGGCATCGCGCGGGAGATGAAGGACTCGATGACCCGGATGACGGGGAAGCAGACCTCCGGGACGCTGCTGTACATGTCTCCGGAGCAGTTCAGCGGGCGGGACCCTTCGCCGTCATCGGATACGTACTCACTGGCGGCGACGCTGTACGAGTGCCTGTGTGGTCGGCCGCCTTTCTACCAGGGGTCGATCGAGCACCAGTTGATGAACATGCCGCCGCTGCCGATTACGGGGCTGCCTGAGGCGCTCAACGAGGGGCTGATTGCGGGCCTGGCTAAGGAGCCGGCCGACCGTCCGCCGAGCGGGCGGGAACTGGTGCAGTGGATGTCGGGCGAGAAGCCGGTGGTGGCTGCGCCGGTGACGGAATCGCAGGAGCCGCTCGCGCCTTCGCCCGCGTCCGCGCCCATGCCGCCGTCCGTGCCTGCGCAGGCGGCCGCACCGAAGAAGAAGCGGAGGGGCCTGGTTGCGGCCGTTCTGGTGATCGTGCTGCTGTTAGTTGGTGCAGCGGGGGTGGGTGTGATCGGCGTTGAGGAAGGCTGGTGGATAGCGATTTTTGGGCCGCCGACGCCGACCCAGGCGCCGAGCAGGGGGCCTGTGTCTCCGGAGCCGACGCCGGTTGAGCCGCAGCCCATGGTGCGGCCGGAAGTGCTGGTAGCGATCAAGGTCGAGGCCGAGATGGCGATCGAAAAGGTGGGGCGGCTGGATCGCGGCCAGGGGCTCGGCACGGCCGTCGAGACCGCGGAGAAAACGCTGCACACGGCCGAGGCGCGGTACATCGGCAAGGCGTACGCCCAGTCGAAGTCGCTCTACGAGCAGGTGATCGACCTCTGCCGGAGCATCGAACTGCTGGATGGCGGTCGGCGGTCGGCGCTGGCGGCAAGGTCGGAGGCTGATGCGGCGGCGCGCGCGGCGGGAACCGCCGCAAGCGATCCGGTCGCCAAGGCGCAGTGGGACGGCGCGTTCAAGTCGGCCGAGGATGCCAGGGTGGCGTTCGAGACCGGCAAGTTCACTGAGGCCGAGGTCTCGTGGCGGGCCGCAAAGGATGACTTCGACCGTGCCCGGGCGAGCGCCGAACGCAGCGGCAAGGGGCGCGAGGCGGCCCTGGCGGCCAAGAACGATGCGGCGAAATCGGCCGAAGATGCCCGAAAGGGCGGGGCGGCAGCCGATGCCTCGGCGATCTGGGGCCAGGCGGAAAAGGGCGCCAAGGATGCCGCTGCGGCCTTTGAGGCGGGACGGTATGCCGAGGCGGAATCCGCCTGGCGGGCCGCGCGGGAGCAGTACGGGCGGGCGGTGGTAGAGGCGGATCTGGTCGGCAAGGTCCGCCGCAGCGCGACGGCGGCCAAGGCGGCGGCCGCGACGGCCGAGGAAGCGGCGAGGGCTGCCGGGGCGGAGTCGGACGCGGCATCGTTCTGGCAGGCGGGCCGGACGGCGTCGGACCAGGCGGAGGCATCGTTCCGGGGCGGTAATTTCACGAATGCCGAGTCGGCCTGGGGCCGGGCGCGCGACGAGTTCGCCAAGGCCGAGGCCCGCGGCAGGCAGGTTGGTGCGGCCAAGCGGGCCCGGGCCGAGTACGAGCGTGCAATCGCCGATTGCGATATGGCGCGGCTGCTGCGATACGGCGGCAGCGCGTGGCAGGCGGTGCAGTCTCGCGTGTCGGCCGCGCTGAGTGAGACTGACCCGGTCCGGCAGGCATCTCTTTATCAGGAAGCGGCACAGGCGCTGCCTGCCGCCGTGCGGGCCGCGAACCAGGCTGCTCAGGCGGCGGCAACGCCACCGCCTGCGCCGCCGAAGCCGCCGCCGGTGCTTACGCCCACCTCACAGCGGCAAGCGAGCACGGCGGGGGGCAGGCCGAGCACGCAGCATCCGAACGTCTATGAGATGCCCAACGGGAAGGTTCAGCCCGCGCCGGGGTACAAGTGGGTCACGCCTACGGAGGGGGACTTCCGCGTCGTGTGGACGCCTGGAACGCCGCATTCCGACTGGCCGCACGTCGTGGCCGCGCCTCAGGAGAACAACTGGCGGGCGGCGCCGGGCTATAAGTGGGTCACCCCTGAGCCGGGGGACTACCGCGTGTACTGGGTGCCCGGCCT
Organism: uncultured Anaerolineales bacterium; assembly: GCA_964353455.1. Classification (GTDB taxonomy): domain Bacteria; phylum Planctomycetota; class Phycisphaerae; order FEN-1346; family FEN-1346; genus CAYGWP01. Next base: position 154 of record CAYGWP010000143.1, on the reverse strand, counting down.
GCGGCACGCGGACTACGCGAACGTGGTGGCAGGCGAGCAGGAAGGCAAGTGGCAGCCCGCGGCCGGGTACAAGTGGCTGAACGATGTTCCCGGCGACCTGCGGGTTGTGCCGGCGAACTGAAGAGTTAGAGCGTTTCACGATTGCCTGTATCGC
>CAYGWP010000142.1:0-5404 GCA_964353455.1 uncultured Anaerolineales bacterium | reverse complement strand
GGCCGGACTCGGCGGCCTTGATGTGCTCTTCGGGGGTGCCGAAATCCTCATCGAGTTGCGACCGGTTGTTGATGAGTATGTGCGGCTGGAGGGCGCGGGCCATGGCGTTCATCCTGGCGCTTTCCCACTTGTCGGCGCCGCGCAGCGGCCACGAGACATCGTACCAAAGGATGTCGATCTTACCATAATTCGACATGAGTTCCCGGACGCAGCCCTGGGTGAAGTCGCAGAACCTGCGGCGGGCCTTTTCGCCGGCGGCGCACCGCGCGCCGTCCGGGTGATGCCAGTCCATGAGGCTGTAGTAGAAGCCGATCCGGAGGCCCGCCTCGCGGCAGGCCTCGGCGTACTCGCGCACCAGGTCTCGCTGCGGACCGCGGAGGACGGCGTTGTAGTCGGTCTGGCGGGTGTCCCAGAGGCAGAAGCCCTCGTGGTGCTTGGTGGTCATGACCATGTACTTCATGCCCGCCTCTTTGGCGAGTGCGGCCCACTCGCGGGCGGGGCGCGGCTTGGGATGCCAGGAGTCGGCGAGTTTTTCGTACTCCGCCAGGGGGATCCGCTCGCGGTTCATCACCCACTCGTGGCGGCCGAGTTGGCTGTAGAGGCCCCAGTGGATGAACATGCCGAACCGGGCCTGCTGCCACCATTCCAGGCGCTTCGCCTGGGGCACGACCTTCGTGTTTGCCATTGCGCCACCTCCGGCGCCGCGCAAGCGCGGCGGCTGACCAGGATTAAAAATACTTACATGCGTAAATCAGGTCATCGACCGTGCCGGTCGCCAGGCACTGGACATCATCGCCGGCGCCGTAGTAGATCTTCGCCGACCCATCCGGCTCGTACACCGCCCCGCAGCAGAAGACGACGTTCGGCACGAGGCCGTGCCTCTCGTAGCGGGCCTGCGGCTGGAGGATCGGATTCTCGGTCCGGGCCACCACCTTCGAGGGGTCGTCCGGGTCCAGGAGCATCGCCGCCAGGGTGTACCAGCAAGATCCGGCCGACTGCATGACGCCGTGCCAGAGGACGAGCCACCCTTCCTTTGTCTTATAGGGGACGCTGCCCGGCCCCAGGCCGCCGTGGCAGAACAGCCCGCACTCCGCCGCCCGCAGGACCGGCCGCGACCGGCCCCAGAAATGCAGGTCCGGCGAGTAAGAGATCCAGATGTCGCCCTTGCCGCGCCCGGGGATGTTCGGCCGGTCGAGGCGGCAGTACATGCCGCCGATCTTCTCCGGGAATATGACCATGTTGCGGTTGTCGGGTTCGCCCAGCCAGTCGAAGAACCGCAGGCTTCGCCAGTCGGCCGTCTCGAAGAGGGCCGAGCGGCAGCCCTGCTCGCCGTGGCACGCCAGCGTGAAGAGGTAGCGGCCCTCTGCGGCCATGTGTGTGATCCGCGGGTCGTAGATGACGTGGCCGGAGAACTCGCGGATTTCGGGCGTCTCGCACGTAAGGGCGGGCTCGGGGCGGACCTTGAAATGGACGCCGTCATCCGAGTCGGCCAGCCAGATTACGCTGCTCTGCCTCAGCAGGTTGACCCGGCAGGCGAGAATGTACTTATCATTATATTTGGTGCACCCGGAATTATAGACCGCCGAGACCTCCTCGGGGAAGTCCTCGCGCGTCAGGATCGGGTTCTCCGGGTGCCGCCGGACGACCGCACGGGTGACCTTTCGCATGGCTCAACTCCTCCTGGCCGCGGGGAAGAGACTATCGCCGATGGGCGGCTCTTTTCAATGAAAACTTCGGCGGGGTTGCTCTACGTGGCGTCCGCGAAATCTTGCGCGGCGCTTCTCCCGAACCGCCGCGCTATCGCTTCCGGCTAGATGAAACGCCGCTCGACAGGCTCGATCGCGGGACCGGCCGGGGAAGCCGGTTCGGGAGAGGCCGGAAGGGATGCGCCGTCGCGCGGCGCGGCGGGCAGCGAGAGGGAGGCCGTGAAGACGCCTCCCGCGATGCGGACCGCGGCCGTGCCGCCGAGGAAGGCCGTCATCCGCTGCACCAGCGCGAGGCCCAGGCCGCAGTGGACGCCCGTGTCGGCGCGGGCGGCATCGCCGCGCCAGAACCGCTCGAAGGCGTGCCGGGCCTCGTCCTCGGCGAGGCGGCAGCCGGTGTTGGATATCTCCAGGCCGGCCGCACCGGCCTCTTCTCGGCCAGTTATGTCGATGCGTCCGCCATCATCGGCATACTCGGCGGCGTTGGCGAGGAGGTTGGCGAGGACCATGGCGAATTTCTCGCGGTCCGTCAGGCACTCCAGGTCGTCCGGCACGCGGCAGGTCAGGCGGATGCCGCGGTCCTTGGCGGCGTCGGCCAGCGGCCGCCAGCAGGACTCGACCGCTTCGGCCAAGCGGACGGGCTCGCGCCGGAGCGTCATCTGGTCGTTCTCGATCCGGGCGAGCACCAGGAGGCTGTCAACCATTGATTGCATGCGCTGGACGATGGTCAGGCTGTCGCGGAAGGATTCCTCGTACTCATCGGTCTTGCGTGGGCGCGACAGGGCGACCTCAAGGGTCGCGCGGAGTCCGGCCAGGGGTGTGCGGAGTTCGTGCGCGGCGTCGGCCGCAAATGCGCGTTCGCGGCGGAAGGCCTCGTCGAGGCGTTTCAGAAGGTCGTTCAGACGGCGGCCGATGGGGGCGATCTCGCGCGGCATCTCCCCAACGGGGATGACGGCCGACAGGGTGTTCTCGCGGATGGCGGCGATGCGCGCGGCAAGCGAGTCCAGCGGGCGGAGGCCCTGCCGGACCACGATCGCCGCAACCACGAGCGTAAGCGCAATGGTGCCCCCGGCAGCGCCCACCAGGAGCCACCGCAGCAGGGCAAGGCTGGAGTCAAGGTCGGCGGTGCCCCGGGCCACGATGAGCGTGACCGGCCGGGGGGTCGCCGGGGACGGCTGCGGCTGCCCGGACTCGCGCGGCTTTTCTTCCTCATCCTCGACTCCGGGCGCGAAGATGAGGACGGCGGCGCGCCCGGCCCGGCCGTCGGGGAGCGTGACGGCGTGGAATACGGGCTTGCCGGGCGTGGCGTCGATGCGCTCAAGGTCGGATTGGCCGAGAGAGACGGATCGTTTGAGGACTGCGCCGTCGGCGGTCCAGAGTTCGAAGTAGTCGGGCCTCTTGGTCCGGCGGAACTCGGGCATCTCCTGATCGTCAACCTCGACTTCGATCTTGTCGCGTTCCTGCTTGACGGAGGCGGCGATCATGCGTGCGGCGGTGGCCAGCGATTCGTTGAATCCGCCGTCGAGCGCGCGGTGCGCCGCCCAATTGACGAGGAGTCCGAAGACGGCCAGGAGCGCCGCCATACCGCCGATGGTCCACGCGAGGAGCCGGGCCTTGAGGGATCGTATCACGGCTCGGCCCCCAGGGAGTATCCGCGGCCGCGGACGGTCTGGATCAGCGACGGGCGGCCCTGGCGGTCGAGTTTCCGCCTCAGGTAGCCGATGTACACATCGACGACGTTGGAGTCGGCCTCGGAGTTGAACTCATAGACGTGTTCCCATATATCGGTGCGGGCGACGGTCTCGCCCCGCCGCATGGCCAGGTACTCCAGCAGCGCGTACTCGCGGGCCGTCAGGCGGACATCCTCCTTGCCGCGCCAGACCCGCTGCGAGGCGGTCTCGATCCGGAGGTCCCCGACCTCGATGCTCGGGTTCTTGACGCAGTACGCCCGACGCGCGAGCGCCCGGACCCGCGCAAGGAGTTCCTCCAGCGCGAAAGGCTTGACGAGGTAGTCGTCGGCCCCCAGGTCGAGGCCCTTGACGCGGTCGGCCAGGGTGTCCCTGGCCGTCAGGATGAGGACGTGTGCAGGGCGGCCGTCGGCACGCAGGCGCTTCAGGATCGAGAGGCCGTCCATCTTCGGGAGCATCAGGTCCAGAACGATGACGTCGTAGTCGTTGCCGGAGGCGTACCAGAGCCCCTCTTCGCCATCGCCGGTCGCATCGACGGCGTAGCCGGCCTCGCGGAGGCCCTTGGCGACGGCCTTCTGTAGCGGCAGGTAGTCTTCGACCAGGAGCACGCGCATCGTGGCCTCTGTCTGCGCTCAGGCACGGCGGGTCGGCCGTCCCGCCCAAGGCGGGCCGTGCCAGGGGAGACCCGCCGCGCTCAGACGCGGTCGCGGTAGAGCGCCGCCGACAGGCGCGGCGTGCGCCCGTCGGCGGGACGATTCTACCTTGCGGCAGGAGGAATGTCACTTCTTGGCTTCGCCCTTAGGCTCGACATCCTTCTCGCCCACTTTTTTCCATTTCAGGGGCTCGACGACCGTGCCGTCGGCGGCGACTTCGATCTCGCCTTCCTGGTCGCCCTTGACGAGTTCGGCCTCGAAAACGATGCGTGGGGCCGCAAGCGCCACGATCGCGCCTTTGCCGCCCTCGCCCTTTTTGATCTCGGCCCGAGCCTCGGACCTCTCGACCTGCTTGATCGTAGCGCCCTCGGCGGCGGCCTTGAACGCCTTGACGACGGCCTCGGGGACGACATTCAGGTCAACGACGGCGCTGGTTTCCAGGATCGTTCCATCGGCCGTGATCTCGGCCTCCATCGCGGTCGCGCCAGCCTTGAACTCGATGTCGTAAACCGTGATGCCTTCGTTCGTCTCCTGCTCCACATCGGTCACCGTGACTTTGGCGTTCTGGCAGATGGCGCCGAGCGCCTTCGCGACCGCATCGGGGAGTTCGACCTTTGCCTTGGCCTCCTCCTTGGCATACGCGGCCTGGCCTGCCACAATCAGGACGGCCAGGACCGCCGCAACAACCAGCATCCAACGTGTGTGCAACATGCTGAATCTCCTTACCTATGACCATACTTTCCCGGCGACCCGGCACCGAAGTCGGGGCGCCTGCTGCATTGATCGAGTTCCAGGTTACGCAAAGGGGCATGAGAGAATGATGATAACGCGGGAAAATTCCGAAATTCTTCGGCGGCCCGCCGCGCCCAAAAAGACGGCCGCCGACAGACTAGGGGGGGATGCCCATCGGCGGCCACTCTGTAGCAGCCTGTGCACGAAATCAGGTCAGTTGCGGCTTGTTCCCCCGGCCCCTTCTTCATTCATGCCGCCGGCCGAGGGACAACGGCAGGCGGAGGGCATTCTTCATCCTGGTTCGGGCTTCCGAGCGGCCGGCCCGTGCTGCCGGGCCTGTCGAGTTGGCTTACCCTCCCTGTAGGGTATAGAAGATACAAAGCGGGAAATCGGAAAACAACAAGAATCGACCGGCGCGCGCAGATATTTTCGCAGCGGCCCGGCAACCCATCAGGTGCAGTGCCTTTTTAGGGAAGTGCCTTTTTGGTGTCGTGACCCAGTAGTAATGTCCGGTCCAAACCCAGTAGAAATGTCCGCTTCCTGGGGGTGAAAGGAAGCGGATGAGCGAGGACCGGATCGAGATGAGCCAACGAGAGCGGGACCGGCTGAAGGTGATGACGCCGGTGAT
>CAYGWP010000141.1:0-7525 GCA_964353455.1 uncultured Anaerolineales bacterium | reverse complement strand
GTAATGGGTCAGTTACGTGCGCTTGGGGCGAGTTTTGGGGAAGAGGAGCGTGAAGGGGTCGGCGTCGGGGTCTTGGGCGAGTTGGTCGAGGGCGGCCTTGAAGGCGGCGGCCGGATCAGGGCCACGTTTGCGGAGCGTGTGCAGCACGGTCATGAGGGTTTCGCGGGTGGCGGCCCCGCGGCCCGCCTGAGGCGGGAGGAGACTTTGCGTGCCATGACCAAGGGCCGCAGTTCCCGCTCGGCCAGATTGTTTTCGGCCGGGATGGCGGGGTCGCGCGTCCAGTGATACAACCGGTCGGCCTTCTGGCGGAAGAGGTCCTGCATTTGCTGGACGGCCGGATGGCTGGCGGAGCGGTTGACGACGGCCACGATCCGTCGTTTCAAGGCAGTGGCCTGCCGGCGGAACGCGCGGCGTGACAGGCCTTGGCCGCGCAGGCCCATGGCGGCGGCCAGGAGCGGCGCCAGCGTCGCCACAAACGCGCGGACCTCCGGCTGATCGGGGAAGTTCTTCTCCAGGTCTTGGACGTCCCGCAGAAGATGGGCATAACAGTATTGGATCGCACAAGGGGCCTGGTTATAGCCCGCGTAACGGTCCGCCACCAGAACGCCGCGCAGACGTTTTGAGCCGAGGGCTTCGCGTGCCACGCTGGCGGCTCGAGTCGGGCGGAACCGCAGGATGCTCAGTAGCAGCGTGCAGAAGAGCCAGGCGTAACCGTTGGCGCCGTCGTTGCGCCACCCCGTCTCGTCGGCGTGTTTGACGGGGGCCCGGCGATACTCCTTCAGGAGCCGCTCCGGCACGCCCTTTAACCGTCGTGCCAGTTGGTGGAGGGCATCGACGAGACTGCCGTAGCCGATCCCCGTCTGCTTCTCCAACTGCCCCAGCGTGGCCCCGTAGAGGTAGTGCTGCACGGCCACATGGGCCAGCAGGCCGTTGCCGTACGCGCTTTTGGGGAGGACGCCCGGGGCGGCGGTCTCCACGGCCGATCCGCACTGGCGACACCGGCACCGCGGCAGGCGATAGACGATCCGCTCGACTCTGATCGGCCGACAGTCCAGCACGGTTCGTTCTCGCACGCCCTTGGCCGTCAGCATCCCGCCGCACTTGGGGCACAGCGCGGGCGGCGGCGTCTCGACGACGCGGTCGGCCTCGAGCGCGGCCACGCGCCGCCGTCCATGGCCAACATGACCCGGCTTCGCCCCGCCGCGGCGGGCCTGGCGCTCGGGCAGGGCCGAGGGCTTGATCGGCACTTTCGACGAGGGCGTGGAAGAGCCGAAGGGGCCTTCGGCGGCGGTGCGTTGTCGCCGCGGCGACCGGCTCTTCAGCGCGGCGAGTTCTTCCTCCAGTTCGTTGATCCGCTGCTGCTTCTTCAGGCACTCGGGGCAATAGGTCAGGTTCATGCCTTTTTCCGGGACCGGTCGGCCAGGGCCGCCCCGGCGGACCGGTTCTTTCGATACGCCTCCAACTGGGCCTCGCCGAGTTGGGCCAGCCGCCGCTCCAGATGCCGGCCGTTGGCCAAGGCCTGCCGCAGGAGGGGGGCCAGTTCAGCGGGAACGTAGCGGCACACGCGTTTGCCGTCTTTGGGGAACGAGAAGAAGATGGCCTTGTGCTTGCGTCCGGCCTTGCAGGCGGGACAGCGGGGGCGGATGCAGGGCTTTCGCACCTCGGCCAGGGACCCCTTGGCCAGGGGCCAGAGCGAGGCCAGTTCGTCAAGGAACGCCTGATGGTCGGGAAGTCGCTTGGCTTTGGGCATGTCTTATGTATACCATACTAGATACATACTGTCAAGCAAAAAAAGAAAAACTCTTCGCGGCCGACCCCTTCCCCACCGTGCCCCCCCGACCGCACCGCAGGCGCACGTAACTGACCCATTACCATGGTGTCGCTGGTGGGTGCGCCGACGGATAGTGGCGGGCTAGTGCTTTGTCAAGCGTCAACTCAAGGGTGGCACGGCCACGCAGAACAGCGTGGCCGTGCCACCCGGCTACTCATCATGTGAGGACTGACAAGGCACTAGCGAGCGCCTTGAGTCGACACCAGCCGGTGAAACCAGCCGGTGGAAAAGGCTTGACATAACAGCCTCGGGGGTATAATTTACCCGCTTCGCACTGGTGCGAGGGAATTGTCTGCGCGCATAGAACGGGAGGAGCAAGGCATTTGGAGAATCTGCAAGTGCAGGAGTTGATCGACGCCGGCATCCATTTCGGGCATCCGGCGAGCCGTTGGAACCCCAAGATGGCGCCGTATATTTTCGGGCGGCGGAACTTCATCCACATCATCGACCTGAAGGAGACCGTCAAGGGCATCGTCCGGGCCAGGAAGTTCCTGACGCGCCTCGTGGCCGAGGGCAAGGACGTCATCTTCGTCGGCACGAAGCGCCAGGCCCGCGCGGCCGTCGAGCAGGAAGCCAAGCGCTGCTCCATGCCCTACGTCAGTTACCGATGGCTTGGCGGCACGCTCACGAACTTCCGGACCATCCGGTCGCGGATGTCGCGCCTGGACGAACTCGACGAACTGGTGGCCTCGGGCGCCATCAACGATAATTCCAAGAAGATGATCTCCCAGATCCAGCGCGAGCACCGCAAGATGAAGCGGAACCTTGAAGGGCTGCGCGGCCTGGAGCGCATGCCGGGGGCGCTCATCATCGTTGACCCCTGCCGCGAGAAGAATGCCATCCGCGAGGCAAAGAAACTCGAAATCCCCGTCGTCGCCCTGGCCGACACCGAGGCCGATCCCGACGACCTGGCCGTCGTCATCCCCGGCAACGATGATGCGATGCGGGCCATTGAGATCGTGATGAAGCACCTGGCGGACGCCGTGGCCGAGGGCCGCGCCAACCGCGCCGCCCGCGCCGCAGCAGAGGGCGAGGGCCAGGCCCTCGTCCGTGCGGCCAGCCGCCCGCGGGCGCGCGCCGCCGGGCGCCCTCCCAAGTCGCCCGAGGACCGCCCGGTGCCCGAGATGCCGCTGCCTAAGCCGCACCCGGCCATGCAGGATGCCGCCGGCGCCGGGCCCGCGGCGGCCCCCGCGCCGGATGCGGCGCCTGAGAAGAAGTAACGTGTGCGCAGCGGCCGCCAGCGCCGCGCGAGCGCGGCGGCTAACCGATCCACAATCCGCAATTGAATGAGGAGCATCCTTCGATGGCCATCAGTGCAGAGGAAGTCAGGAAACTGCGGGAGCGCACCGGCCAGGGCATGATGGAATGCAAGAAGGCCCTGGAGGAATCCGGCGGCAACCCCGATAAGGCTGTCGAGGTCCTGCGCAAGAAGGGCCTGGCGACCGCCCAGAAGAAGGCCGGCCGGACCGCCGCACAGGGACGCATCGCCTCATACATCCACCACAACGGCAAGGTCGGCGTCCTGGTCGAGGTGGACTGCGAGACCGACTTCGTGGCGAAGAACGAGCAGTTCGGCGTATTCCTGAACGACCTGTGCCTGCACATCTGCGCCTCGTCGCCCATGGCCTTGCGGCGCGAGGAAATCCCGGCGGCGCTCGTCGAGACCGAAAAACGCATCGCACGCGAGCAGGTCGCCGGCAAGAAGCCCGAAAACGTCATCGAGAAGATCGTCGAGGGCAAACTCAATAAGTGGTACGCCGACCACGTCCTCCTTGAGCAGCCGTTCGTCAAGGACCAGGAACGCTCCGTCAAGGACGTGCTGACGGAACTTATCCAGAAGACGGGCGAGAACGTGGTGATCCGGCGGTTCGCCCGGTTCGAGGTCGGCGAGACGGCACCCGAATAGCCGAGGAGCGCCATGGCCGCCTCTGCCTATAAGCGGGTCCTGCTGAAGGTCAGTGGCGAGGGCTTCTGTAAGCCCGGCCAGTTCGGCCTGGACGCCGAGGAAGTGCGGACCATCGCCCGCCAGGCCAAAGAGGTCCTCCAGACGGGCTGCGAACTGGCGGTCGTCGTCGGCGGCGGCAACTTCCTCCGCGGCGGCCACTTCTCCCAGATCGCCAACGTCAAACGCGCCACCGCCGACTACATGGGCATGGTCGCCACGGTCATCAACGCCCTGGCGCTACAGGACTGCCTGGAATCCATCGGGGCCGACACCCGCGTCCAGTGCGCCATAGAGATGAAGGACGTGGCCGAGCCGTTCATCCGCCGCCGCTGCATCCGCCACCTCGAGAAGAAACGCATCGTCATCCTGGCCGGCGGCACGGGCAACCCGTTCTTCACCACCGACACGTGCGCGGCCCTCCGGGCCAGCGAACTCGGGGCCGAGGTGCTCCTTAAGGCCACCAAGGTCGATGCCGTCTATTCCGACGACCCCAACAAGAACCCCAAGGCCACCCGGTACACACAATTGACGTATGACGACGTCGTGAATCAGCACCTGAAGATCATCGACGTGGCCGCCATCACCCTGTGCAAGGACAACCACATCCCCATCATCGTCTTCGACCTGAAGCGCGAGGGGAACATCCGCCGCGTCATCGCCGGCGAACAGGTCGGGACCCGTATCGGAGACTAAGAGTGCCAGCCGACGACATCCTCCTGGAAGCCGAAGACAAGATGGACAAGGCCGTCGAGCACCTGAAGGCCCAGTTCCGCACCGTGCGGACGGGCCGTGCCTCGGCCGGATTGGTCGAACACCTCCGCGTGGACTACTACGGCAGCCCCACGGAACTCAGGCAACTGGCCGCCATCACCGTGCCGGACCCGCTCCTGATAGTCATCAAGCCGTACGATCCCGGCTCGCTCGCCGGGATCGCGAAGGGCATCCAGGCCTCGGAACTGGGGATCACGCCGGCGCTCGACGGCAAGGTCATCCGCCTTGCGATTCCGCCCCTCTCGGAGGAGCGGCGAAAGCAACTCGTGCACCAGATCAGGGAGATGGCCGAGGAGACGAAGGTCGCCATGCGCAATATCCGCCGCGACGCCATCAAGCACGTCGATGCCGAGGAGAAGGCCAAGGCGATGAGCGAGGATGATTCCCGCAAGGCACACGAGGACGCCACCGAACTCGTCCACAGCCACGAGAAGGACGTGGATGAGACCCTGAAACACAAGACCGCCGAAATCATGGAAGTCTGATTCCACTTTTGGCCGCGCCCCAAAGGGGCGCGCGTGCGGTTTCCAGCCAGGCATCGCGCGGCGGGTCTCCTGACCTGCCGCGCTTTTTTCTCATGGCGCCGTCCCTCTGCGTCCGATAACCGAAGGGAGCGAGGGGCTCCAGTGCGCGCCGCCTGCGCGGACACTTCGGCCTTCCCCGCCGGAAAGCGATACGACCATGATCGGATTCCTGGAACGGATGAAGCGGTGGTTCCCGGGCAAGCGCAGCCAATCTGCCGCGCCAGGGGCGCCCAGACGTTGCTCGCTGGGGCCGGGCGAGGTCGATGCCGGGCTGGCCCTGGCCGGGGCCGGGGCCGCCGCCGCGGGCATCGCCCGCGCGAGCCTGATGTCGCCCGACCCCGCCGAAGAACCATCGGTTTGGGAGGGTGATCGAGCCGCGGGCGCAAGGCCGCGGGCGCTCCCCCTCACCGGGGCCGGCGCTTCCGCATACGCGGCGCCCCCCGCTTCGCGCCTCGACCCGCTCGACCCGGCGTGGATGTCGGCCCTGGAGGAACTGCCCGCGCGGATCGCGGAGTCCGTGGCCGACCGGGCCGCCGGCGCCGAGTCGCTCCAGCGCATGGCCGGCGAGATGGAAGGCCATCGCCAGGCCACCCGCACGATTGCCGCGGCCGTCCGCCGACTGCCGGACCTCGCCGTCACGCACGTCGAGGCCGCGCGCGAGACCAACAAACTCCTCGGGCGGCAGGCCCTGGTCCTTGAGTCGATGCTCGACGGCCTTACGGGCCTACGAGCGGCCCTCAAGACGGTCGAAGAGAGTTCGCGGCGGAACCTCAAGGCCATCGGCGTGCTGGAATCCAGCCATCGACAGATATTGTTTGAGTACCAGACGATGTTCCTCAGGGCGCACCGGCGGCTGGGGTTCCTTGCCAGCGCTGCGATAATGCTGGCGGCAGGCGCAATCGCGGCCTTGGCGTACGTTGCGTGGATGGTGCTTGTGCCGTAGTGATACGACGATTACCGAACGCCGAACACTGAACGCCGAATTACGAAGTGAAATCGGCGCCTCGGCGCGACTTCGGTGTTCGTTATTCGATATTCGCCGTAATCTTTAGTCGACGAGTTTCGTCGGCGCCTCCAGCAGGTCGCGGATGGCTTCGAGGAACTGCGCCCCCACCGCCCCGTCCACCAGGCGGTGGTCAACCGAGAGCGTCAGGGTCATCATCTTGCGGACCTGGATGCCGCCCTGCCGGCAGACCACGCGGTCTTCGATCATCCCGAGGCCCATGACCGTGCTCTCGCCGGGGTTCACCACCGCGATGAAACTCCTGATGCCGAACATCCCGAGGTTCGAGATCGTCATGCAGCCGCCCTGGTACTCCTCGGGCAGCAGTTTCTTCGAGCGCGCCCGCTCCGTCAGGTCGGCCGCCTCGGCACTGATCTGCCGCAGCGCCTTGGCATCTGCGCTTCGCACGACCGGCACGATGAGGCCGTCGTCCAGGGCGACCGCGAAGCCGACGTTCACCTCCGAGCGCCGCTCGATGCCGCCGGCCGACCACCGGCTGTTCACGACCGGAAACGCCCTCAGCGCCATCCCGCACGCCCTCAGAATGAAATCGTTGAATGTGATCTTGCCCTGGTCGCCCCTGGCGTTCAACTTGTTGCGGAGGCACACCAGGTCCGTCGCATCGGCATCCATCTCCAGGTAGTAGCACGGCACGGTGCGCTTGGAGTCGAGCATCCGCCCGGCGATGATGCGGCGCATGGCCGACAGGGGGACGACCTCGCCCGGCTTGCCCTGAGCGGCGGGCGCCGGCGCGGCGGCGTGGCGGAGCACATCTTCCTTAGTTACCTTGCCGCGATGCCCGCCGCCCGAGACTGCGGCCAGGTCCACGCCCGCCTGGGCGGCCATCTTGCGAGCCACGGGAGTGGCCTTAACGCGCGGGGCCGACTTGGCTGCGGCCTGGACGTCGGACTCAACGATGCGCCCGCCGGGGCCGCTTCCGCGGACGGCGGCGAGCGCGACGCCGAGTTCGCGTGCCCGGCTCTTTGCGCGCGGCGAGGCGACGATGCGCCCGGCCGGCCCCGCGGTCACAGCCGCTGTCTCGGCGGCAGCGGCCGTCGCAGCCTTTGCCGCCGCGGCCTTTGCGGCAGGCGCTGCGGCCGTCCCCGCGAGAAGTTCCTCGGGCACCTTCTCGCCCCGCTCGCCGATGACCGCGATGAGCGTGCCGACCGGCAACTCAACGCCCGTCGGGGCGACGATCCTCAGGAGCGTCCCGCGGTGATAACTCTCAACCTCAAGGGTGGCCTTGTCGGTGGTGATCTCGCAGAGGATGTCGCCGACCGAGACGGCGTCGCCCTCCTTTTTCAGCCACTTCTCGATGGTCGAGACCTCAACCGTTTCGCCAAGTTTGGGAAGCGTGACTTTCTGGATCATAGAGCCCTTTACGATCGAATATGTGCGCGGCGGGTCTCCCGACCCGCCGCGCCTCCCGTTCGGAGGCGCCACACGCGGCG
>CAYGWP010000140.1:0-18603 GCA_964353455.1 uncultured Anaerolineales bacterium | reverse complement strand
CGCAACGGTCGACGACTTGGTGCAGGCGTTCCGCCGCGGCGTCGCCCGCGTCAACGGCCACCGGAACAAAATGGGGTTCATGTTCGATCATGACGACGTCCAACAAAAAGCTGCATGACTTTTTCTGCGGTTCTACTTAGTTGCAGACACCCCGGAGTTGCAGTACTACCAACGCATTATGGAGAGTGGCGGAACGATCATGGGAGGATGGGGCATCTGCCCAAGATGCGGCGGGAGGTTCCGAGTTCCTGAAGCTTGGCAAGGCGGCCCTGCGATTGGTCGCAAGAGGTTCATTGTTCCTATTGCCCTTGCTGTGCTTGTCGTGCTACTTGCGGCCGTGCTGTGGCTGTTGTTAGGTTGAGTGGTTTCTAGGGACAGCAACACTGAAGGAAGACCGCAATGGGAACCAAGAGAAAAGAGGCACGCGCAGCGGCGCAGGCTGCGTGGAAAAGCGACATTGGGGAACAGTGGCGCAAGATCGGCGGCGCCAGATGCGACATGAACAGTTCGCATATTATTGCGCCAGGTGATGGCTGCCTGTGTAGACCCAGGCGCCTCGGAGATACTACGCCGGATCTCGTTTGTGAGCGGTGTTTCGACAGCCTTCCGTATGAGGGGCTGGAGATTGACTCAAACGAAGGCATGCGGCTGGTGGCCCAACTCCTGGTCAGATCTATGACCATACAGGCTAGAGAGGGAGTAACGGTGATAGCCGTGGTATTCTTCTGCGCCGCCCTATTATCTGTTGCTGGGCTGACTCTCGCAGGCGTGTGCAAGAGCTTGTGTTGGCTCACCGGCTGGAACTGGATGGGCTGGTTTGGTTGGTGGACGGCTGTGTGCTTGGCTGTAGCTGCTATTGTCTCATTTTTCCTGGCTAAGTTGCTCGACCATTAGCAGGGGGTAATCTGGGGACACCCATAACCGTGCCTGTCAAGGGCTGACGCTCCCACGGGGCGATCTCCGGAAACGCGATACCGATCCGGCGCGACCGGGTTGTCTGGCATGCGGCGAAGAACTGAACCACCCTCACTTCGAGTACGCCTTGACGTAATCGACATACATGTATGACGGGTTGGGGGTCTTGTCGATGGGCCATCCGCTGCCCAGGGCCAGATCGACCAGCAGGTACAGCGGCACCTTGGCCTCTTCGGGCGTCGGGACCTTCCTGAGGGGCACGCCGTCGAAATAGAAGGTGATGAAGTCCGGCTCGACCATGGCGCCGTACCTGTGGAAGTCCTCGGCCATGCCGCCGATGATGAACACCGCGGCGTCGCCCTTGTGCTTTTTGTCGGGGTACCAGAGATGGACGACCGTGTGGAGCGAGTTGGGGTGGACGCCGTAGTGCTCGACCACGTCGATCTCGATCCCAGTCTTTGACTTATCGAGAAGTTTCGGGACGCCGAGGAGCCAGAATGCCGGCCAGGTGCCGGGGCCGCCGGGGAACTTCGCCCGCATCTCGAAGTATCCGTACTTCTGCGAAAAGCCGTTGCCCTTCGGGTCAACCGAGGCGAGGAGGCCCGATTGCCAGCGGTCGCCGACCTTCTTCGCCTCGATCCGCAGTATGCCGCCGTCGATGGTGAACGGGAAGTCCTTGGTCGGGTTGGCGAATCGCGCATCGCCGAAGTCGCCGGCGTACGGCGTGTGGGCGATCCAGCGGGTGCCGGGACCCCAGGCCGAGACGCTGAGTTCCTTCTGGCTAAAGTCCTCGTCGAAGGTGATGCGGTAGCCGCCCAAGTTCAGGGTGGGCGCGCCGAGTTTGGGCAGGGGTGCGTCGGCGGTCAGTTTCAGGACGCCGATTTGGCACGCATCTTCTCCCGCGTCCGTTGCGCCTTCGCCGGCCTTTATCTTCTGGCGGGCGCCGCCCTTCGGGTTATACAGGCCGGCGACGATTTTGTAGTCGCCCAGCGGGGCGTCGGTCGGCACGGCGATGGTCCTCTCGTACTGGACGCGGCCCGACCACTGCGACGTGCCGCCGGGCTTCGCCTCGGCAGAGCCGGGCTTCGCCCCGGCAGAGCCGGGCGGCTGGTGATCGTCCTGGAACTTCGTCTTGCCGTCGGCGCTCGTGATGTGGACGAAGGCCGTGTAATCCCTGCCCATCGGCTCGGCATCCCATCTATATGTGATGTTGACTCCATAGGCCGGCCTGCACGCAGGCTGCGAGAGGAGGCACGGAAGGATCGTCGGCTTTCCGGGCGGGACGACCAGGGCGGTCACATCGTCGAGCCAGAGGATTCCCTTTGCGGCATCCGCGACATTGTCCCTGGCGATATTCAGGCCGAAGCCGGTGGCCGGGCCGTGCCATGCGCCGTCGTTCGCGCCGCCCCAGTGCTCATCGCCCACAATGTCCTGGACCTTCAGGACGACTTCCTGCCACTCGCCCGTCTTGGCGAGGGGAATGGCTTTCTTCTGGTGGCACTGGCCCGACGCATCATTTATGCGCACGCCGAACGCATTCACGTTGCTCGACTTGATCCAGAGGCGGATCTCCTTGAGGTCCCTTACGGCGAGTGCGGCAAGGTCTCGCCAGCAGCCCACGTACGCCCCGCCGCCGCTGAAGTCGGCTCGCAGCCTGTATGACGCCTTGCCGGCGTGGGCCGCGGCCGTGTCGCGCTCCAGCGCGCCTTTCGCGCCCGGGAACTCCTGGCCGCCGATGAACTTCCACCCTTGCGGATCGGCCTCGAAGTCGTCGAGGGACACCCGGGCCTCGGCGACCGCGGCCTCCGGCTTGGGGGCCTCGCCCGCCGCAAGGGCGGCGCACAGAACGCCGCAGAAGAGCGCTGCGGGCAATGCGATTGGTTTCATATCGACCCACCTCGCAAGTCGCGCGCGACCCTGCGGGTCGCGGCAAAAAAGTGTCACGTGCCTTTCGCGACGGTCTCGGCCACGAGGTCGCCGACCTCGGTTGTGGAGTAGCCCATCTGTCCGGCGGCCATGCTCTTCATCTTCGGGGTGGTGGCCATGATGGCCTGCTCGACGCGGTTACCGGCATCGGCCAGCCGCCGGTCGCCCTTGTGCGTGCCGGTCTCGCGGAGGAGCATGGCGATCGCCCCGATGGCGGCAAGCGGGTTGATGACGTTCTTTCCGGTGTACTTTGGGGCGGATCCGCCCATCGGCTCGTACATGCTTACGCCCGCCGGGTTCAGGTTTCCGCCTGCGGCCACGCCCAGGCCGCCCTGGATGATGGCGGCAAGGTCGGTGACGATGTCGCCGAAGATGTTGTCCGTGACGATCACGTCGTAGTACTCCGGGTTCTTGACGAGCCACATGCAGCAGGCATCGACATGGTTATAATCTTTTTTGATATCAGGATATTCTTCGCCGACCTCCTGGAACGCGCGGAACCACGTCCCCCCCGCGAACGTCAGGACGTTCGTCTTGTGGACGAGCGTGACCATTCGCTTGGGGCCGGCCCGGCGCTTGCAGAACTCGAAGGCGTAGCGGATGGCCCGCTCGGCCCCGAAGCGGGTGGTGCAGTTGATCTGCGTCGAGACCTCCTGCGGCGTGCCCTGGTACTGGACGCCGCCCATGCCGGTGTAGATGCCCTCGGTGTTCTCGCGGACGACGACGAAATCGACGTCCGCCGGCCCCTTGCCCACGAGCGGGCAGGGGACGTTCGGATACAACTTCACCGGCCTCAGGTTGATGTACTGGTCCAGTTCGAACCTGAGCCTGAGGAGCAGGCCCTTTTCGAGGATGCCCGGCGCGATCCGCGGGTCTCCGACGGCCCCCAGGTAAATGGCGTCGAAGGTCTTGAGTGCGGCAACCTCGGCCTCGTCGATCACCGGGACGGAGGGCTTCCCGGGGTCTCCGCCGCGGGCCAGGTACCGCTCGCCGTTACAGTCGAAGTCGGTGGTCTCGTACTGGAAGTTGAAGGTCGTGGCGGCCGCCCGCAGGACCTTCAGTCCCTCCCTTACGACCTCCGGGCCAGTGCCGTCGCCGCCGATGACCGCGATGCGATAGACCTTGTTGGGCTTGCCTGCCGCCCTCTTTGCCGCCATGGGGTTCTCCCTTCTGGTTTGGAGGGGTTCTTCTATCACCCGGCGGCGGATTTGGCAAGTGGTAAGAAAGTTTAGCTGCGACTCGAAGAGGAGCGCGTGTTCGAACGGCACGCGCGCTCCTCTTCGAGTCGCGGCTAAACGTGCTACCCCCGTAAGTGACGCATTTACCGAGTATCAAGCCCCCGCGCTAGAGGGCTCGCATGAATGCCACCAGCGATGCCTTTTCTTCCTTCGACAGTTTCAACTCGAACACAAGGTTGAAGAACTCGACGGTGTCTTCGAGCGTCAGGCATCGGCCGTCGTGCATGTATGGCGGCGAGTCCTTGATGCCGCGAAGCACGAAGGTCTTGATCGGCCCGTCGGAGGCGGTCCAGCGCCCGTTGACGAGGCGCGGCTTGTAGAACTCCTCCGCCCGCAGGTTGTGCATCAGGCCGTCGGTGTAGTAGGGCGCGGGGTGGCAGACGCCGCACTGTCCCCTCCCGAAGAACACCTCCTGCCCGCGCAGTTCCTGCGGCGTGGCCCTGGCGGGATTGAGTTTGCCGAAGCGGTTCAGTTTCGGCGCCGGCGGGAAGTCAAGGATCGCCTGGAACTCCGCCATGAAGTGGACCTGGCTGCCCCGCTCCAGGATGCTGACGCCCTTCTTGGTGGCAGCAACGGGGTCGCCGTCGAAGTAGGCCGCACGCTGCTCGAATTCGGTGAAGTCCTCCACCGTCTTTAGGGCGCGCTGCGACCCGAACAGGCGCTGTATGTTCACGCCGCGAAGCGATGGCGTGTCGAGCCGATGCCGAAACGCCTGCGGGCGGATGTCGCCCACCAGGTGGGTTGCGGCATTTGAATGGCCGTTGACGTGGCAGTCGAAGCACGTGACGCCCAGGCTCGGGCGCTCCGAGCGGCGGTCCTCAGTGGCGTTGAACTGCTGCTGGGGGAACGGCGTCAACAGGAGCCGCAGCCCCTCCAACTGCTTCGGGTTCAGAAGGCCGTTGAAAAGTTCGTAATAGTTGTCGATCGTAATAACCCTGCCTTGCGAGACGTCGCCGAGGTCCGGCCGCGTGGTCAGGTAAACCGCCGGCGGGAACTCCGGAAGGAAATGGTCCGGCAGGTCGTAATCCAGGTCGAAACGCGTCAGGTCGCGGGCGGTCTGCTTCTTGATTTCCTCGATGTGGTACTTGGGGAAGAGCATCCCGCCCTCGTCGTGGTTCGGGAACGGCAGGGGCAGCAGCCCTTTCGGGAAGAGGTTCTTCTCGCGGATCTCTTCGGGCGTCAGGTCGGCCAGTTTCTCCCAGGTCATGCCGGGCGGCAGTTTGGCGCGGACGCCTTCCTGGACGGCCTTGCCGCGGGACATGGCGACATCCTTGGCCGGCCGGTTCGCCAGGTCGTAGCGCTCCTCCATCAGGGCCCGATGACGCGCCTCGATTGCAGCCTTCGCGGCCTTCATCCTGGTCATCGTGGCCTGGAATGGTTCCTGGATGTCCACGGGGGCGTAACTCGTCTTCGCCCTCTCGGCCTGTTCTGCCAACGATGCGCCGAGACCCCATAGCAGGAGAGCGGCGACGACGGCAGACAACGATACAACCGCAACGATGATGCTTCTCATGGCCGGTTCCTTTCCAGAAGAGATGCGTGGGCGGTCGTCACACACGCCGCCGCGTGCAACCCGCGCCCCCAATCATCCAAACTAGCCGCATGGTCCGGCCCGTGCAAGTGGTCGTGCAGAAAGATTTCTAGAGTCGGCGGAAAGACTGTCGGCCGCCTTTTTCTTTTGCCGATGGTGATGGGAGCGGATACGCTAGTCTTGAGCGCAGGCCCCGCGTGGGCGGGGTGCTAGTCATTTTCCGCCTCGGAAACCCAGGGTTCTGGGCCGCTGTCGGGAGGAAGCAGCATAGTCCTGAGGAGATTGCTCATGAGGATTCGCGGGATAGTGTGTGTCCTGGCCCTGGCGGCCCTGGTCTTCGCGGCCGCGGTCGCCGATGCCGCCACGTACACGGGGCCTAAGGTGGTCCTGAAGCAGCGGTTCCTGCCGGGCACGTATGTCATGACGGCGATGATGGAATCGTCGCAGGAAGGGACGACCAACGGGCAGCCTCAGCCGCAGCAGCAAATGAGCCAGACGATGGTGATGAGGATGGATGTGAGCCAACCCGACGCACAGGGCGTGCGGACGATGGAGGTCTCGTATCAGCGGGTGTCGCAGCAGGCGGCGGCCGGCCAGATGAAGATGGCCTTCGACAGCGCAGGCCCGCCGGAGCAGCAGGACCCGAACTTCAGCGTGTTCCTGCGGCCGCTCGCGGGGGCGAAGATCGTCGCCAGGATCGGCGCCGACGACCAGGTCCAGTCCGTCACCGGCCTGAATCAACTCTGGGACGCCGAGGCCCAGAAGAACCCGCAGCAGGCCCTCATGTTCAACCGGATGAAGACCGGCATGGGCGATGAGGCCATAAAGGGCGTGATCGCCGGCGGCGCGAAGATGCTTCCGGCGCAGCCGGTCGGACCTGGCGACACGTGGCAGCCCGCCGTCTCGGCCGCCGGCCTTCCGCCCGGCGTACAGACCACACAGACATGCAAACTTGTCGATATTGAGACCACGCCCTCCGGACGCGTAGCCGTCATTCAGACCGATGCCACCACCCAGTCAACCAAGGAAACTCCCGCCAACATGGGCGGCGCGAACGCCACCATCCACAGCCTGAGCAGCCGCCAGTCCGGCGCCATACGGCTCAACATCGACACCGGCCTCGTCGAGAGCCAGAACATGAACCAGGACGCCACGACCGACGTGACCCTGACCGGCCCAGGCGGCCAGACCATGCGGATGACCACAAAGCAGCAGGTCAAGATAAACATGAACGCCCGCAAGGAAGGCGCTCCGGGTGCGGCCCCTGCCCCTGCGGCCGCACCCCCGGCAGGCGCTCCGCCCGCGGGCGGTCCGCCGGCCCTCGCGCCGCTAAAGTAGCACTTGCGGCTGGCGCATCGTTTTGCATTGACGCCTCCGCCATGGCGCTGTAACTTGCGTGCCGCACGGCGGATAAGGGCGCGGCATGCTCCAGGGGCGACGAGGGCGGGGGCTATCGGTCCGGCTGGCGGCGCTCGGCCTGGCGGCGCTTGCGGCCGCGTCGATTGCATCCGCCCAGGCGCCCGAACGCAGGCGCATCGTCTTCTGGAACCTCTTCACGACCGGCGACTCGCACAAGGTCGTCACGGAACTCGTGCGCCGGTTCAACGAGTCCGACGCCGGGTATCTCGTCGAGCAGGTCGATATTCCATATCAGCATATCCATGCGAAGATGCTGCCCGCGGTGGCTGGCGGCGTGCCGCCCGACCTCTCGATCTTCGACCGGTTCCTGGTGGCCAGTTACGGCGCCCGCGGGGCCTTCCTGCCGCTCGACGGCCTGGTGCGGCGCGACGGCCTCCGCGCCGAGGACTTCTTCTCCGCCCCGTGGGAGGAGTGCTTCTACGGCGGCCGCCAGTTCGCCGTTCCGTACGACACCGACGTGCGCGTCCTGTACTATAACCGGGCGCTCTTCCGCGAGGCCGGCCTCGACCCCGACCGCCCGCCGCGCACCTGGAGCGAACTGCGCGACTGCTCCGCGCGCCTCACGCGGCGCCGCCCCAACGGACGCCTCGACCAGGTCGGCTACGCACCCGTCTATGGCAATCTTGGATCATTATATCTCTATGGATGGCAGAAGGGCGGCGAGTTCCTCTCGCCCGACGGCCGCACCGTCACCCTGGGCGATCCCAAGGTCGTGGCCGCCCTCCAGTGGCTCAGCGACTTCGTCCGCGACTACGGCATCGACAACATGATGAGCCTCCAGTCCGGATTCGGCATGGACGCCCAGAACCCCTTCATCACCGGCAAGATAGCCATGGTAGTCCTCGACGTCGGCGAACTCTCGACCGTCCAGCGGTACGGCAAGCACCTCGACTGGGCCGCCGCGCCCTGCCCGTACGCCGACGACGGCGTCCCGGCCACGTGGTCCGGCGGCTTCAGCATGGTTATTCCGCGCGGGGCGCGGAACGTCGAGGGCGCGTGGACATTCGCCCGGTTCATCCTCTCGGAGCCGTCGCAGCGGTTCATGGCCACCTCCAGCAATAAACTGCCCGCCCTCAAGGCGGCCGCCAACGACCCGTTCTTTCAGTCCAGCGCGTTCTGGCGCCTGGCCATAAGCGAGATGCGGCACTCCCGATACCGGCCCGTCACGCCCGTCGGCATGGCCATCTACAACGAGATGATCTCGGCCGTGGACCACGTGATCCACGGCAAGAAAACCCCGCAGCAGGCGCTCGATGAAGCGACGCGGGAATCGCAGCGACTTCTGGACCGATTCCTGGCTGAATCGAGCGCCCCGCCCGTCGATTGGGTGACCGTGGGCCTCGCCCTCGGCGGCGCCGTGATGCTTCTGGTGGCCGTCCGCGCGTACTTCTCCTGGCGGCGCGTGCGGGCACTGAGCCTCCACCGGCGGCAGGCCGTGGCAGGCTACGTATTCGCCGGGCCAGCCATGATGGGCTTGGCGATCTTCACCCTGGGGCCGATACTGGCATCGCTCGTCTTCAGCCTGACGCACTACGAGATCATCTCGCCCGCCTCGTACGTGGGCCTCGAGAACTACCAGCGCCTCTTCGCCGATGACCGCTACTTCCTCAAGGCCCTGTGGAACACGTTTTACTTCGCCGCCATAACTGTGCCCGTCAATACGACGCTGGCGCTGGGCCTTGCGCTGGTCCTCAATCGCGAGATCGCCGGCCGCCCGTTCTACCGCACGTTCTTCTACCTGCCCACCGTCGTGCCCGCCGTGGCGGGGAGCCTGCTCTGGGCGTGGCTCTTTAACGGCGAGTACGGCCTGGTGAACATAGTCTTGGGGTACGTGGGCCTGCCGAGCGTGCCGTGGCTGACGAGCGAGAACTGGTCGAAGCCCGCCCTCATCATCATGGGCGCCTGGGGGATCGGCGGCGGCATGATCATCTTCCTTGCGGCCCTCCAGGGCGTGCCGCGGGTCCTCTACGAGGCCGCCGAGATCGACGGGGCCGGCGCCTGGACCACCTTCTGGCGGATCACCCTGCCCATGATCTCCCCGGCACTCTTCTTCATGCTCGTCATGGGCGTCATCGGGTCGCTTCAGGTCTTCACGCAGGCCTACCTGATGACGAGCGGCGGGCCGGTCAATTCGACGCTTTTCTATGTCTTATACCTCTTCCGCGAGGCGTTCGAGAACCTCCACATGGGCTACGCCTCGGCAATGGCCTGGGTCCTGTTCGTCTTCATCCTTGCGGCCACCGGCGTCCAGTTCCTGCTGGCCAGGCGGTGGGTGTATTACGAGGGGGCACAGCGATGACCCTCGGCCAGGCCGACCGGCGGCGGTACACGAACCTCGTCATCCACATCCTCCTCGTGGGCGCGCTGGTCGTCTTCATGGGGCCGTTCTTCTGGCTCCTCAGCACCTCCTTGAAGACCGACGCGGCCATGTTCCGGCTCCCGCCGCAGTGGATCCCCGACCCGGTCACCCTCGACCATTACCGCGAGGCGCTCGTGGAGTTCCCGGCCCTGAAGTACACGGCCAACACGCTCATCATCGTTTTCTTCTCGACCGCCGGGACGGTCCTGTCGTGCTCGATGGCGGCGTACGCGTTCAGCCGCCTGAAGTGGCCCGACCGCGGCCTCGTCTTCGGCATCCTGCTTGCGACCATGATGATCCCGGGGCAGGTGACCATGATCCCCGTCTTCATCATGTTCAGCAAGATGCATTGGGTCGATACGTTTCTGCCGCTCATCGTGCCGGCGTTCTTCGGGAACGCGTTCTTCATCTTCCTCCTGCGCCAGTTCTTCCTGACGCTGCCGGAGGAACTGCTGGAGGCCGCGCGCCTCGACGGGGCCGGCGAGTGGCGGGTCTTCTGGCAGATCGTCCTGCCCCTCTCCAAGCCCGCCCTCATTACGGTCATGATCTTCACGGTCCTGCGCGAGTGGAATGACTTCATGGGGCCGCTCATCTACCTGACGAGCGAGGAGAACCGGACGTTGGCGCTGGGCCTGGCGCACCTGAAGGGCGTCCAGGGGACCGAGTGGGGCCTCCTGATGGCCGCCGCGCTCCTGATGGTGCTGCCGGCGCTCTTGCTCTTTTTCGTCGCCCAGCGGTTCTTCATCGAGGGCATCGCCCTTACGGGCACAAAGGCGTAACGGTACTGAGCGCGGCGGGTCTCCGCACCCGCCGCGCAGACCGTGTTCTCGACCGCGCGAGCGCGGCTTCGTCGCGCGCCCGCCAATACGACCGGGCGGGCGCGCAAAGGCAAGGTGGCGCTGCAATAGTAGGAGCGAGTATGAAAACGCATCTGTTGATCATGACGGTGTTGGCGGCGATGGCGTGGCCGGCGGCTGCGGCAGAGGAGGGCCCTCCAGCCGCGGCGAACACCGCTCCGGCCGAGAACCCCAAGGCCACTCGCCCCGTGGCCGCATGGGACGTCGTCCCGTACCAGGTTTTCGAGAAGCCCTTCAACGTGGGCGTCGTGGCGTTCCACGAGACTGGGTGCAAGGTCGAGTTCACGGTCGTCCCCGGCGGCAAGGAGGACCTCGCCAAGCGCCACGTGGCCGAGAACCCAACGCTCAACGAGCAGACGAAGGTCTGGGAATACTGGATCGCGCTGGACCCGAAATCGCTCCCCGACGGCCCGGTGGAAGTGCGGGCGAAGGTCGTGCCGCTCGGGGCCGGCATGACCTCGCGCGACCTGGCGCCGCTGCCGCTGTACTCAAGCGGCGGCGGGTCGCTGAAGTTCGGCCAGCCCGTCTGGGTCGATGGCGCCAACGGCGACGATGCCGGCGACGGCGCCGAGGCCAAGCCGCTCAAGACCCTGAAGGCGGCGATCAAGAAGGCGCCCGACGGCGGCACGATATATCTGAAGGCCGGCAAGGGCTACTCGCCCGGCGGTCTGGGCGGCGGCCTCAAGCGATCTTACTGGACGGTCATCGCCGCGGCCCCCGGCGTCGCACGCGATGATGTGGAACTCGGACCCGGCCGCCCGGGAACCGACAAACTCTGTTTCCGCAACGTCACGCTCTACAGCGACCCGCCGAATCGCGGCTACAACACAATCCTATCGGGCGAGCAGGGCAAGACCACCGTCTGGGTCGATAACTGCAAGATGTACAACAAGAAGGGCCGCTGGGAGGGCGGCGGCGTGGCGTTCGGTAACCGGTACGTCCCCTACATCACCGGGGGCCTGACGACCGAGATGGACAACGGCCCCGGCGGCGTGCTGATGCGCGACCATCGCATCGTCAGGATCACCTCCGACGCATTTACCGGCGTGCATACGGCCGTAAACTGCGGAGTTGAGGACATCGACCCCGATAAGACCGGCGCCCACCCCGACTTCCACCAGTCGTACGTGGGCGACCCGACGAAATTCAATCATGTAATCCTGTACAATTGCTGGGGCAAGCGGTGCGTCTCGCAGGGGTTCTTCGGCCACAACCTCCAGGACTCGGCCTTCGTCAACTGCCTCTTCGAAAAGCGCGACACGGTCATGTACTCGCAGTATTCGGGCCTGATGGACCACGTCCTTTTCATCCACATCACGCTGCCCAACCAGACGTGGCTGTGGCGCGAGGGCCTGAAGGCGACCAACTGCCACATGATAGACTGCGTCATTGCGTCGATGGGCCAGTCGAAGGGCGTTGATGCGAGCGGCGTCGCGCTGGACTCCAGCCACTTCATCAAGGCCGACACCGCCCGCGGCGACCACGCCACGGCCGGCGACGTGGAGTTCGTTGACCCCGCCAGGCAGGACTATCACCAGAAGCCGACGTCGGCGGCCGCCAAAGGCGGCGTCGCGCTCCAGTGCATACCCGCGGATATGGACGGCAAGCGATACGACCCGAAGAGCCCGTCGCGCGGCTGCTACCAGGCGGGCGGCGAGGCGGCCACGGCAAGTGATGGACCACGCGGGAGGAATCAGCAATGAGCACCGAGCCAGACATCCGGCATCCGGGCGGAACTCAGGGGCCGACCGGCCGCTGGTCGCGCCGGGAGTTTCTCCGGACCTCGCTTGCCGCAGGGGCAGGGGCGGTGGCATCGGCGGCGCTTGAGGCCGACGGCCGCGCCGAGTCGGCCGGCCCCAAGCCGCTCAACGTCGTCTTCGTCTTCGCCGACCAGTGGCGGGCACAGGCGCTGGGCTGCGCCGGCGACACGAACGCCCGCACACCGAACCTCGACGCCCTTGCCGCCCGCGCCGTCCGCTTCACGACGGCCGTTTCAACGTGTCCCGTGTGCTCGCCGTATCGGGCATCGTTCCTGACGGGGCGGTACCCGCTGGCGCACGGCGTCTTCCTGAACGACGTGCACCTGGCGAGCGACTCGGTCTCGATCGCCAAAGTCTTCAAGGCCGCCGGCTACGACACCGGCTACATCGGCAAGTGGCACGTGAACGGCCGGGGCCGGCTTCGGTTCATCCCGCCCGAGGATCGCCAGGGGTTCGATTTCTGGCGGGCATGCGAATGCACACATGCTTATAATAAGTCAATATATTATGCCGGTGACGACCGGCAACTGGCGTGGGAAGGTTACGACGCCGAGGCCCAGGCCCGCGCCGCCGAGGACTACATCCGCGGCCGCGGGCGCGACCCCGCCAAACCGTTCCTGCTGGTGCTCTCATGGGGCCCGCCGCACAATCCGTACGAGACCGCCCCGCAGTGGTTCCGGGAGATGTTCGACCCGAAGACGATCCGCCTGCGTCCGAACGTGCCGCCGGAAGCCGAGGCGGCCGCACGCCGGGACCTCGCCGGATACTACGCCCACTGCGCCGCCCTCGATACGTACGTGGGCGACCTCCTGCGGACCATCCGCGAGACCGGCCAGGAGGACCGCACGCTCTTCGTCTTCACGTCGGACCACGGCGACATGCTCGGTTCTCAAGGGCAGCAGCGGAAGCAGCGGCCGTGGGACGAGGCGATCCTGGTGCCGCTAATCGTGTTCTGCCCAAGCCTCCTCGGCCGCCCCGCCCTGAGGACTGGCGGGCGGGAGGTCCGCACGCCCATCGGCACGCCGGACCTGATGCCGACGCTGCTCGGGCTCTGCGGCATCTCGGTTCCCAAGTCCGTCGAGGGGCTGGATTACAGCGGCCACCTTGCGCGCGGCGGCCCGGCGCCGGCCGATGCCGCCCTCATCGCCTGCTACACGCCCTTCGGCGAGTGGACCCGCGCGAAGGGCGGGCGGGAGTATCGCGGCATCCGCACCGAGCGGCACACGTTCGTCCGCACCATCGAGGGGCCGTGGCTGCTCTTCGATAACCAGGCTGACCCGCACCAGGCGGCCAACCTGGCAGGCCGTCCCGAACACTCCGAGTTGCAGGCCCGGCTGGACGACCAACTCAAGCGCATCCTGGCCGGCCAGAAAGACGAATTCCTTCCGGGTGCTGAATACATTAAGCGTTGGGGCTACAAGGTGGATGCCGGCGGCACGGCCCCCGCGGCGCCGTAACCGGCCAAGGGACTCCGCTGGGAGAAAGGATCGCGGTCCGATGATAGATTGCCATTTCATGCCGCTGCCGCAGGTGGCGGGGATGTCGCTGCTGGTTCTGATGTCGGTGCTGCTCGCGGTTGCGGCAGATGTCGGCGAGGCGGGGGATGGACTGGACCCCGCGCGGGTCAAGGCCGTGGCAGCGATGCTGCCGGAGCGACCCGCCGCGGCGGGCCGGCCGATAACGGACCGGGCCGCCTGGGATCGCCTCGCCGCCGACCCGGCCGCAAAGGCCGTCGCCGCGCGGGCGGAGGAATGCTTGAAGGAGCCGATCCCCGACCAGCCGGAGGACCTGTTCCTTGATTTCTCTCGGACCGGCAACCGGCGGCGTTTCGAGAAGGTGGCGTTCGAGCGTCGCGGGCGCCTCGCGCCGCTGGTCATCGCCGAGTGCATGGAGAACAAGGGCCGGTTCGTCCCGGCCGTCGAGCGGCTGATCGACGCCCTCGCCGCCGAGCGGACCTGGGTCCTCCCCGCCCACGACCGCGAGTTGAAGAACTTCAAGGGCACATCGACGGATATAGACCTCTTTTCGTCCGCCGTGGGGTGGAACCTGGCGACGGCCGACTTCCTGCTCGGCGACCGCCTCAGCCCGGCGGCGCGCCGCACGCTCCGCGAGAACGTCGCCCGACGCATCGTCGAGCCGTACTGCGCGATGGTCGCCGGCACGCGCCCGCGGAACGGTTGGATGACCGTCACGAACAACTGGAACGCCGTCTGCCTTGCGGGGGTGACGGGGGCGGCCCTGGCAGAAGTTGAGTCGCGCGACGAGCGGGCCGCAATCGTCGCCGCCGCGGAGAAGTATTCTCGCAACTTCCTCGCCGGGTTCACCCCCGACGGCTACTGTAGCGAGGGCCTGGGTTACTGGAACTACGGTTTCGGCCACTACGTGATGCTGGGCGAGATGATCCGGCAGGCGACCGGCGGCGGGGTGGACCTGATGGGGCTGCCGGAAGTGAAGGCGCCGGCCTCGTTCGCCGCGCGGATACAGATCATCGGCGGCGTGGCGCCGTCGTTCGCCGACTGCGACGTGGGCACGCGGCCGTCGCCCCTCATCATGTACTTCGTCAACCGGCGCTTCGGCCTCGGCCTCTCGGAGTACGATGCGCTGGACCCGAAGGTTTACCTGAGCCCGCTGGCCGAGGCGATGATCTACCTGTTTCCGAACGCCGCCTCCGACATGAAGCCTGCGGCGGCCGCCAGGGGCACGGCCCTGCGCGACTGGTTCGAGGAGGCCGGCATCCTCATCGGTCGCCCGGCCGCCGGCTCCGCCTGCCGCATGGGCGTGGCCCTGAAGGGCGGGCACAACGCCGAGCATCACAATCATAATGACGTAGGCTCATATGTAGTTGTCCTCGGCAACCGGCCCGTCCTGCTGGACCCCGGCCGCGAGACCTACACCGCCCGCACGTTCAGCGGCCGACGATACGAGAGCAAACTCCTCAACTCCTTCGGCCACCCCGTGCCGGTGGTGGCGGGGCAACTTCAGCGGACCGGGCGCGAGGCGCAGGCACGCATCATCCGGACGGACTTCACCGATGCGGCCGACACGCTCGTCCTCGACATAAGCGCGGCCTACGCCGTGCCGGACCTCAAGCGCCTGGAGCGGACCTTCGTCTATAGCCGCGCGGGTGCCGGGAGCCTGACCGTCACGGACCGCGTCGAGTTTGCCAGTCCGCAGACGTTCGCCACGGCCATCCTCACGCTCGGCGCGTGGAAGTGGCTGGAGGGCGGCGTCGGGCGCGTCACCGACGGCGGCGAGTCGGTCCACGTGTCTATCGACGCCGGCAGCAACGCCTTCACGTTCCAGACCGAAGAGATTGCGGAGGACGCCGCATGCAAGCCCACGCGCATCGGCATCAGCCTGCTGCACCCAGTGACCGAGGCGACCGTGACCCTGAAGATTGTACCGTTGGCACGCTAGAGTGCTGTCGCCGCAAGGAAGATAGGAAATACATGTGATGAGACGGCGAGAACTGCTTGCGACCTGCGCCGGGCTGGCTGCGGCGGCCCTCCTTCCGCGGCGGACATGGGCGGCCGACCTGCCGCGCGACCTTAGGATCGCGCGCGTCATCGGCTTCGACCTCGTGAGCGCGCGGCAGAAGTTCGTCGGCAAGAACTCGCAGAAGGGCGACCACGGCGACCGCGCCACCGACCCCATGGTCCGCATCATCGCGAACTCGGGCCTGGAGGGCCTCGGCCGCGGCGCGGCCGCTGAGGCGGCCCTGGCGCCGCTATTGGGCAAGGACCCCTTCGACTTCTTCAAGCCCGATGAGCCCGCCATGCGGCCGCCCCAGAGCGCCGCTGCAATGGCCCTGTGGGACCTCGCCGGGCGGGCGCTCGGCAAGCCTGTCCATGAACTCCTCGGCGGGAAGGGGCCCAGGCAGGTCCCCGTCTATGACGGCTCGATATACTTCGCGGACCTGCTGCCGCAGTATGCCGACCGGCCGCTCGACCGGTTCAAGGAGGAGATCGACCAGGGCCTTGCTCGCGGCCACCGCGGGTTCAAGATCAAGATAGGGCGAGGAGCCAAGTGGATGCCTGCCGAGGAGGGATACCGGCGCGACAAGGAGGTCCTCGCGACCATCCGGCGGCACGCCGGGCCCGACGTGGCCCTGGGCGTCGATGCCAACAACGGTTACGACCTGGCCCGCACCAAGCAACTTCTCACGGACCTGCCCGACATCGACCTGGCTTTCCTGGAGGAGATGTTCCCGGAGAAGATGGAGGAGTGCCTGGCGCTGAAGGCCTTTCTGAAGGGGCGGGGCCTCAAGGCCCTGGTCGCCGACGGCGAGACGCAGGGCTCGCTCGAACCGCTCAAGCCCTTCATGGAGGCGCGAGCCATCGACATCTATCAGATGGACATGAACCGATTCGGATTCGAGGGCATCCTGGCGGAGGCGGCATGCGCGCGGCAGTTCGGCCTGCTCGTCGGGCCGCATAACTGGGGCTCGCTCATCGGCTACTACATGATCCTCCAGATCGGGCGCGCCATCCCTAACCTGTACCGCGCCGAGAACGACCCGCTTTCCAACGATGTGCTGGTCGCCGACGGCTACGCCCTCAGGGACGGCCTTGCCGCCGTGCCCGACACGCCGGGCTTCGGCCTCAGGATCAATGAAGCCCGGTTCGCGGCCCAGGTGAAACCGAAGTTCGACCTGAAACTGTGAGATCGGCCGCCGACCGGTCTGGAGGAGGTGATAAGAGTGTGCAATCTCGTTTGGGTGGCGGTCCTTGCGTGGGCGGCGCTCGTGGTCCTTTCCTCCCAGGCCGCGGCGGCCGACGCTGCCGATGCGGACCTGAAGGCCCGCCTGGAAGGCTGGGACCGCGACTACAGCGCGGACGTCCAGATGGTCGGCGCGCGGTTCTCGGGCACGGGCTATCACAGCAAGGTCTCGCCGGGAACGTGGGTCCATTTCACCCGCACATCACTTGATTACGCCCTGGCGCTGCTGGCGCGGAACGGTGCGGGCGACGCCGACCGCGCCGCCGCCGTCATCCGCAAGGTCATCAGCCTCCAGGACGCCGACCCGGCCAGCCGCACGTATGGCATCTGGTCGTACGTGCTTGAGGAGCCGCTTGAGAAGATGTCGCCGCCCGACTGGAACTGGGCCGACTTCTGCGGGGCGCTCCTGGCCGAGATGCTTGTCCGGCACGACGCCAGGTTGCCGGAGGACGTCAAGGCCCTCATGCGGACCAGCCTGGGGCATGCCGCGCGGTCCATCATCAAGCGCAACGTCGGCCCCGGATACACGAACATCGCCGTGATGGGCGGCGGGGTGACGGCGGCGGCGGGCGAGATACTCGGCGATGCCGCCATGCTCGACTACGGCCGCACGCGGCTTAAGAAACTCGTCGAGAACACCGCGCGCCACGGAAGTTTCAACGAGTACAACTCGCCCAACTACACGATGGTTGCCCTCCGCGAAACCGAGCGGACGCTGCGCCTGGTGCGCGACCCGGCGTCGCGCGAGGCGGCGGAGTCGCTGCGGCAGACGGCGTGGCGGATCATCGCCGAGAGTTTCCACCCCGGGACACGCCAGTGGGCCGGGCCGCACAGCCGCGCGTACTCCGACACGATCTCACCGAAGTTGGCCGCCGACCTGGCCGCCCAGTGTCCGCCGGAACTGGCGGCGCGATTCAAGGCGCTGCCCTCCGACCCGCTCGAAATCCGCCGCACGTTCATCCGCGGCGAATCGCCCGAAACATCCATCATCGGATATACATGGATGACCGCCGACGCCTGCCTCGGCTCCGCCAACCACGCGATGCTGTGGACCCAGCGGCGGCCGCTCATCGCCTACTGGAAGACCGGGGGCGACGGCATCGCGGTCCTGCGCCTCCGGTTCCTCCACGACGGGCGCGACTTTGCGAGCATGGCCGTGGCCACCGCGCAAGGGGGACCGCGGGCGCTCTCGGTCTTCTATCCACTCAAGGGCCACGGCGACTGGCACCCGACGCTCGACCGGCCGAAGGACGGGACGTTCGAGGCGGCCGACCTGCGGGTGCGGTATGAACTTTGCGCCAAGGGCGCGGCGGCCGAGACGCTCGGCGGCGGGCGGTTCGCGCTTGCGGCGGGCCCGGGGCGGGCCGTGGTCCACACGCTGCCCGGGAAGTTCGACGGCCGGCCCGTCGAGTGGCAGCAGGGCAGGGAGGGCGATGCGGTCTTCATCGACGCCGTCTGCTACCGCGGCGAAAAGAAATCCTTCGATTTCCGGAGCGGCCCGGCCGTCCTCCTCGCCGCCGCTGTCGAGGTCGTCAAGTCCGGTGATTCCCCCGCCGCCCAGCCGCCCTCTCTATCCGACTCGCCCCCCGGCGCCGCCACCGCCGCCTGGGACCTCGGCCCCGCTTCAAAACTCACCGTGTCCACCGCCGGCCTTGCTGGCGACTGAGGCGGGAAAGGGTCCAGGACCCCTAAAGCAATTCACGGTTGGGTGTATCTGAATCTCGCGCGGTGGGCATTCTTGCCCACCGCGCCGAAGGGCGAAGGGGTGCGCGGCGGGCCGGGAGACCCGCCCCGCGCAGGGCAGGAATGCCCGCCGCGCAGCGCGCCACAGTCAAGCGTGAACTGTTCTATCCCGGCTGGGGTCCGCGGCGTCCGAAAG
>CAYGWP010000139.1:0-3085 GCA_964353455.1 uncultured Anaerolineales bacterium | reverse complement strand
CAAGGGATACAAGGATTTCCGGCAGGTGCTGGACCGCGGCGACATCAACGTCCTGCACATCGCCACGCCGCCGCACTGGCACGCCCTGGTATCGGTCGCCGCCGCCCAGGCCGGGTGCGACATCTGGTGCGAGAAGCCGATGACCCGGACCATCGGCGAGGGGCGGCCCGTCGTGGAGGCCGTCCAGCGCTACGGACGCATGTTCCGGCTTAACACGTGGTTTCGTCTATATAGCGGGTTCTACGGCCTCGGCTCGACCGTGCGGCCGATCAAGCAGTTGGTTGCGAGCGGCCTCCTGGGCTGGCCGCTGACGGTCCGCGTCAGCCGGTTCACGGGCTTCGACTGGAAGGTGAAGGGGTGGGCCGGGCTGATCAGCGCCCCGCCGGAACCCGTGCCGCCGGGGTTCGATTACGATTTCTGGCTCGGCCCCGCGCCGTACAAGCCGTACTTCCGCCACCGCACGCACGGGTCGTTCCGCGGGTACTGGGACTACGACGGCGGGGGCCTGGCCGACATGGGCCAGCACTACCTCGACCCGGTCCAGTATTTCCTCGGCAAGGACGACACCAGCCCCGTTGAGGCGGAGGCGTGGGCCCCGTGGCCGCCGCACGACGACGCCGTGGGCATCTGGGGCCGCGTCGAAATGAAATATGAAGATGGCTGCCGAATCATCCTCGAATCCGGCGATTGGGGCGAGAACCAGACCGACGGCAAACCCTACATCGAGGGGCCGAAAGGGAAGGTCTATCGCGGAATCCGGACCGACCCGCCGGGCCTGATGGACGCCCTGGCGACGCTGCCGCCGCCGGAGCCGCAGATCTCGGACTTCAGCGAGTCCGTCCGCACGCGCCGCAAGTTCGGCCTGAACGAATCGAACGGGAACCGCTCGAACATCCTGGTGCACCTGGCGAACGCGGCCATCCGGACCGGCCGCAAACTCCGGTTCGATCCCGCCACGCAGCGGTTCATCGGCGACGACGGGGCCAACCGCCTCGTCGATCAGCCGATGCGCGCCCCGTGGCACCTGTAACGAATTTTCCTGGTTAGCCGGCAACCTTGGTCGCCGCGTTTTTTCGAGGAGGCTACAATGCTTCGCCACAAAATGCTTTTCGCAGTGTTGACCCTGGTCCTGTGTTTCGGCGCCTTTGCCGGCGAGGCCCCGAAAACCGAAACCCCGGCGCCGCAGGCCAAGCCTGATGCCGAGGGGTTCGTCCCGCTCTTTAACGGCAAGGACCTCGCCGGCTGGATCGGTGCGACCGGCGGCTACAAGGTCGAGGACGGTATCCTGGTGTGCCTCAAGGAGGGCGGCGGGAACCTATACACCGAGAAGGAGTACGCCGACTTTGTCTTCCGTTTCGAGTTCAAACTCACCCCTGGTGCGAATAACGGCGTCGGCATTCGATGCCCGCCCAAGGGCGACGGGGCGTATGTCGGTATGGAGATTCAGATACTTGACGATACCGCCGACCAGTACAAGAACCTGAAGCCCTACCAGTTCCATGGGTCGGTCTATGGCGTGGCGCCGGCCGAGAAAGGGCATCAGAAGCCCGTCGGGGAGTGGAATTCCGAGGAGATCATCGCCACGGGCCGCCACATCACCGTCACACTGAACGGCGCCAAGATCGTGGATGCCGACCTCGACAAGGCCTCCACGCCCAAGACCATGGACGGGCGCGAGCACCCCGGCCTGAAGAACGGGAAGGGCCACATCGGCTTCCTGGGCCACGGCTCGCGCATAGAGTTCCGCAACATCCGCATCAAGGAACTCAAGGCCGAGAAGTAGGGCTGGTCCTGGAGCGTTTCACGATTGCCTGCATCGCTGTGTGCCACGGCCGGTCTTGCCCGGCCGTGCGAAGGCGCCATGTGGCTCGTCCCACGGCGGGACAAGGCCCGCCGTGGCACACATGTTCTGCTACGCGCAAGCGTGAATTGCTATAAGCCTTATTCGCCGAACCACGCCGCCACGGTCTTGCGGAAGGCCGCGGCCGAGCGGACCTTCTGGAATGCCGCACGGGCCTGGGCCGCCCCGCGCATGCCGCGCGCGTAGTAGGCCCCCATGCGCCGGATGAACTTGGCGGCAGTGCGCTCGCCGTACTGGGCGGCGAGGCCGTCGAAGTGTTCCACGATAGCGGCGCGGCGCTCTTCCATTGAAGCAGGTGCATACGTTCCGGTCTCTGCAAGTTCTACTACCTGGCGGAAGATCCACGGCGCACCAAGCGCCCCGCGTGCGATGCTCGCCCCCGCGCAGCCGGTCTGGCGGAGCATCGCCAGGACCGCCTCGGGGCCCCGCAGGTCTCCGCTGCCGAACACGGGCACCGGCAGGGCCTCGGCCCATCGCGCAATGGCCGTCCAGTCGGCCCGCCCGGCGTACCCCTGTCCGACGGTGCGGGCGTGGAGCGTGATGCCGGCCGCGCCGGCCGCCGCCGCCGCGCGGGCGATCGCCAGGGCCTGCTCGCGGTCCGCCTCCGAGGCCGTAAAGCCCAAGCGAATCTTGACCGTGACGGGCAGGGGGTCGGCGGCCTTGACGGCGGCCTCGACGATCCGCACGGCCAGGTCCGGCTTCCTGAGCATCGCCCCGCCGCGCCCGCTGCGCACGACCCGCTCGCTCGGGCACGCGAAGTTCAGGTCCACGAGGTCCGCCGCGCTGCGCTCGCGCAGCATCGCCACGGCCTCGGCGGTGGTCGCCGCGGCGACCGGCAGGAGTTGGACGCCCAGGGGCCGGTCTTCGGGCGTCGAGGCGAGGATGTTCTCGGCCTTGCGGTCAAGCCACGGCAGGCTTGCCCTGCCAGGGCGACCGGGGCCGCGAAGGAGGTCCTCAGGGGCGGCCATCTCGGTGTGCGCGACGGCCGCGCCCTGGCGGCGGCACATGAGTCGCAGCACGAGATGCGTGTGCTCGTGCATCGGCGCAAGCGCCAGGTTCCGCGCCAGCCGCAGCCGGCCGATGCGGACGGCGCGGATCGGGTTGTCGCTCTTCGCCATGCTGCGACTGTAGCACCGCCGCCTGATTCCCGCAAGCGAGCCCGCCCCATGTTTGTACTGCGTCACTCACGGGGGTGGCACGTTTAGCCGCGACTCGAAGAGGAGC
>CAYGWP010000138.1:0-2908 GCA_964353455.1 uncultured Anaerolineales bacterium | reverse complement strand
CCTTTCCACCAGAGGCTTCGACGGCTTCGTTGCCTCCGCCGCCGCTCCGATTGCTACGGGCTGGAGCGATAGTTGCCCGGCGGGTATAATCTCCCCGCTGAGAACCGGCGCCTTTCACGGCGCACT
Organism: uncultured Anaerolineales bacterium; assembly: GCA_964353455.1. Taxonomy (GTDB): domain Bacteria; phylum Planctomycetota; class Phycisphaerae; order FEN-1346; family FEN-1346; genus CAYGWP01. Next base: position 2,782 of record CAYGWP010000138.1, on the reverse strand, counting down.
GGCGCTGTAGTGTTAATCCGCAATCCGCAATGGGTAAAGTGACCGTGCACCCCCCATCGACAGGAGGCGTCAGTCGGGTTGCGGCCTCCGCCACTTGCCCTTGAGGCGCTCCAGTTCCGCCTCTGCGAGGCGCCGTAGTGGCGAATCTGGCGGTGAGTCGGCCACCGCTGTCTGGAAACCTGGAAACCTGGGGACGCTACCCATGTTTTCCCCTCTTTCGTCGGCTGCCGGCGGGCGGGTCTTTCTCGGACGGCCGCCCTTGCGCGGCGCGAGGAAACGTCCGCTCAGTTCCTCCAGCCGCGCTGCGAACGCTCCATCCCCCGCCGGGCGATCCGGCCGAATTGTAGGAGTAGGTGTGGACCACGCCGCGCTGGTCGGTGGAGGTGAGGGTGCGGCCGAGGCGGTCGTAGGTGGTGAGGGGCGTCGGGTTGATCCGGGCGAAGGATACCATGTCGGGTTTCCCGGGCTGCGGCACAGATCGTTCCGCCGCAGGCAGATTACGCCGGCGCGGGGCGCGGGTCAAAGGAAATCCACGGAACGGCAAAGGCGGAATCCGCAGATGACACAGATTGGCACAGATGAAAGGCGGGAACCTGGTTAGAAACGGCAAGGCCAATGCTCACCGGAGTTGAAGCGACGCCGTTTCTCCAGCACTATCTGCGTCCATCTGCGACATCTGCGCACGATCCGTCGTTGCCGTTTTCCCCCCGCTTCCGCCCCAATCAGATCTCCTGCCCGGCCCAAGACCGCCAAGACCGCCAATCTCCAGGGGTTGGCGGTGTTGGCGGTCTTGGCGGTCTTGGCGGTCCTGATAGCGTCTCTTGCCACAATCCGTCGGGGCGCCCCTCAGTCACTGCAATTGCCGATCTCTTGGCGTAAGAATGCCCTAGAAATACCCTAAGAATGCCCTCAGTTTCACGAAGAATCGATCAAGTTTCGCAAAGTTTCACGAAGTTTCGAGAAGTCTCGCGAAGGCGGTCCTGCCTATCTTGACATTTCGCGTTTCAAGTTCTCAGGCCATCGGAGGGCAGTCGCCGCGCAAGCAGGTATGTGCAATCATCGACGGGCAGGCTGCCGCCCTGGACCTGCTGAAGGTACGCCTTCAGTCGCTCGGCGACCTCGCGGGCCGCCGCGCCCCCGGCGCCGCAAGCGTAAGCCGACGCGAGTTGCTCGCCCAGGTGCTTCAGGCCCACCTTCTCGCCGGTGACGCCGGCGATGTCGGTCACTCCATCGGTGTACATGGCCAGCAGGTCGCCACGGGCGACCGGCTCGCGGCAACTCTGGAACGAGATGGGTCCGAAACCGAGCGGCAGGTGGCCGCCGGCCTCGCACTGTCGGACCTGGCCGTCCGGCGCAACAACCATGAGCGGCGGGTGGCCGGCGTTCACGCACTCGACCTCGCCGCCCGCCGCATCCACCGCCGCAACCAGCATCGTCACGAACGAGTTCCCCGGCAGGTACTCGCACAGGTGCTCGTTCAGGATCCTCATCATGTCCGCCGGGCCTGCCCCAGTCCTTACCGACGCGTGGACCAGCGAGTGGACCGTGGCGGCCACGAGCGCGGCCTGGAGCCCCTTGCCGCAGACATCGGCCACCGCAAGGAGCGTCCGACCGTCGGGCATCGGCACGACGTCCACGTAGTCGCCGCCAACCCAGCGGCACGGCGTGAACTCAAGGGCCACGTCCCACCCCGCGACGCTGACGGCCTGCGGGACGAGGCGCATCTGGATCCTGCGGGCCTGCTCTAGTTCCTGCTCGATAGCCGCGTTGGCCTCGGCCTGCCTGCATGCGGCCCACGCCATCTCGACGTGCTGGAACTCCTCGACCGCCAGCGACGCCAGGGCAAGCCACTCGCGCGTGCCGTACTCCGGCGGCAGGACGACGTAGAGGAGGTCCATCGTGCTGCCGGAATTCAGGGGACACGCCAGGGCCGAGAGGGCCGTCACGGCGCCCGGCAGCGACATCTCGACATCGACGCTCGGCTGGGCGGCGTTGCTGGCGAGGATCGGCTCGCCGCGCTGGCGGACCGCCTCAAGGACGCTGCGCGAGATGTAGGGTTTCATGCGCTGGTGTTCGGGCCGCGATTCCGGTCCGCAGACCATTTCGGGCGGCTCCGGCTTCGCCGAGGCTTCCGGCTTCGCCGAGGCTTCCGGCTTCGCCGAGGCTACGCCGGACAGGTCGCCGGACAGGTCGCCGGACAGGTCGCCGGGCAAGTCTCTGCGGATGCGCATGACCATGGCCGACAAGCCGCGGAACTCGTCGCCGATCATGAGTCGGCAGAGGCCTCGGAGCCGCTCGGCGCTTTCAGGCACGTCCATCATCTGCCGGCCGAACGCCACGAGGCGCGACAGGTGCGTGGCCGCAATCTTCGGCACAGCGCCCTCGCCGAGGGATGTGATCGGACCGCTCTTCGCGTCGGAGATGGATACGGGCCGCTGGCTGGAGCCTCGCGTGGTCTCCACGGCTGAGACCGCCAGGTGCAGCCGGATGGCGAACGGTCCGATCTCGATCGCATCGCCGGGACGGAGGATCGACTCGCTCACGCGGCGGCCGTTCAGGCGCGTGCCGTTGTGGCTACCGAGGTCGTGGACCCACCAGCGGCCGAAATCGTCGCAGAAGAGTTCGGCGTGGTATCGGGAGATTGTGTCGGCGACCAGGCGGACCTGGGCGTCGGCCGCGCGGCCGAAGGCCAGCCGCCGGCCGCTCAGTTCGACCCGCTGAACGGCGCCGGTGGGGCCGCGGACCTCGAGGTACTCCCCTGGCACGGCAGGCGTGCCGTGGC
>CAYGWP010000137.1:0-4651 GCA_964353455.1 uncultured Anaerolineales bacterium | reverse complement strand
CAGGAACACCCCTTCCGTCGTCCGACCGGCCCTGAGGTGGATGTGCCTGTCGGAGGCGCCTGCCGCGTACTTGCACGCGTTATCCACGAGGTTGAAGAGTATCTGCTCGACGGCCGAGGCGTCGGCACGGACGGCGGCCGTCGCATCGCCGGCAAGCGGCTCGACCACCAATTCCATGCCGGCCTGGGCGGCGCGGTCGGCCAGGCGCCCGCGGACCCGCTCGACGATTGTCTCCAGTGCGACCGCCTCCATCCGGCCGCGGGCCCGGCCGCGCTCCAGCCGCGCGTACGCCAGGACGTTCTCGACGAGGTGTCCGAGTCGGTCGGCCTCGATCCGCAGGGTTTCAAGGTACCGCAGGCGTCTGGCCTCGTCGGCCACCATGCCGCGCGAAAGCATCTCGGAGTACATGCGGAAGGTGGTCAGGGGCGTCCGGAGTTCGTGCGTGACGGCCGAGACGAAGGCGGCCCGGCGCTCGCTCAAGGAGACCGACGCCCATAGGAGCGCCGCGACGGCCGCGCCCGCCAATAACACGCATATCCATGCGACAATGAGCGAAAGACGCAGCGGCGAGAGGCCCTCATCCCCCTCGGCCGCCACGGCACCGGGAACCAGCCGCACCGGCAGCGACGCGAGCAGCCGGCCCGGTTCATCCAGCAGGCCGTACGTCGAGTAACCGGATGACTCGCCTGCGCGGCGAGGGCCGCGCTCGGTCGCCGCGGCGACCCCGACGGGCACGAGGTCGGCGTGCGGCACGAGGTCGGCCACGCTCGCCAGGAGCCACCTGCGGATGGCGGGCCAGTCGAGCCACGCGCCTTGGATGTACTCGCGTCCGCCCACCGACACGCGACGGGCGAGCAGGAGTTCGCCGCCGAGCCAGGCGGCCTTCATGACGCCCTCGCGGACGTCGCCGGGCGCCCCGTAACGGTTCAGGCCGCTGCTATCGAGGTTTGCGGTGTTCGACACCATCTGCTGAAACGTCTGGGCGCGGGCCTGGTACTCCGCAACGTTCCGCTTGGCCTGGCCCTGGGCGGCGGCCTGCTGCTGCGCCTGGTCTTCCTGCCGGGCCTGCTGCGGCTGCTGAACGCCGGCGCCCGGAGCGGTGAACTCCGGCGGGGGCAGCGCGGCCGCAAGAGTCTTGGGGTTGATAAGCGGCCTTAGCCGCGCCAGCCGTGCGGCGCCTTTCTCCATCTCCTCGCGCGTGGCGTAAGCCAGGGCCGCCGGACCGCCGGGACCCCGATCTTCAGGCGCCTGGGGGGATGTGAGCGCCCCGTCCGGCCCCAACTGGAAGTGCAGCAGGATGTACGGCGATGACTGCACCAGGACCGGCGAGGGAACGAGCGTTTCCCCCTGCACCGGGTTTTCATTATACATCCGTGCATACGACCGCTGGGGCGAGTAGAACGCCGAGTACTCGAAGTACGGCCGCGCTGACTCCTGCGCCACCAGCGAAACCAGGGCCGCCTCCATCCGCCAGAGCGCCAGCCGTATGCTCTCTTCCTCCGACTGGGCGCGATCCAGGCGCAGCACCTGGATGCTGGTCCAGCCGAGCGCGGCCAGCACGACTGCCAGGCACACGCCGAAAACGATCGCAATTTGCCAGGGGCGGATCATCGCTTTCCTTCACCTGGCGCGGCGGGTCTCCCGACCCGTACGCGTTTAGTGTAGTGCAGTTCACCCCTCTCCCCTTGTGGGAGAGGGGCAGGGGTGAGGGGTGGAGCAACGGCAAACCCCTCACCCGGCCTTCGGCCACCCTCTCCCACAAGGGGAGAGGGTTAACGGCGTTGCATGCCACCCGCCGGGATACTACTTCGCATCGCCGAACATGTACCCGACGCCGCGGACCGTGAGGATGATGGTCGGCTCGTCGGGGTCGTCGCGCAGTTTCTCGCGGAGGCGGACGATGTGCATGTCGATCGTCCGCGTGTCCAGGCCGCGCGGGTCAAGACGCCAGACCCTCGTCAGGATTTCCTCGCGCGAAATGGCGCGCCCGGGGTTGCCGGCCAGGTACCGGAGGAGCGAGACCTCGCGGTCCGTGAGTTCCTCTCGCCCGCCGCCCTTGAGTCGGACCTCGCGCCGTGCGAGGTCGGCCACGCCGCCGGGGATCGGAATCTTCACGATCTCCTGCGGCCGCTCGGGGCTCCGCCTCAGGACCGCATCGACCCGCGCCAGCAGTTCCTTGACGCTGAACGGCTTGACGACGTAGTCGTCGGCCCCCAGCCGCAGGCCCTTGACGCGGTCGCCCAGTTCTCCGCGGGCCGTCAGGATGATGACAGGCAGCGTCGGCCGCCCCGCCCGGATGGACTTCAGAATCTGTAGGCCGTCCGGCCCCGGCAGCACCAGGTCCAAAAGCACCAGGTCGCACTCGGCGTCGGCCGCAAGGGCGAGGCCCTTGTGCCCGTCGGGGGCCTCGATGGCCGTGTAGCCGGCGTAGTCGAGCGCATCGACGATGCCCTGGCGGATTGCGGCATCGTCTTCGATGACAAGCACTGTGCGCTTTTGCATGGTTAGCACCTCTTGCCAGCGCCGCGCGGCCAACACGGCGCGTGTGCCACGGCCGGCTTGCCCGGCCGTGCGTAGTTGGCCGGGGCTGAGACACGGCCGGACAAGCCGGCCGTGGCACAATCGCAAGCGCGGCGGGTTAGCGTGAACGCATTGTACCCGCCGCGCCCCGGCGCGAACAGCCGTCACCGCGACGGCACGTAGCGCTCGTACTTGTAGGTCACGGTCTTGGTTTCGCCTGCGCCCAGGTGGAGCGTCCAGCGTATGGTGGCGGCGCGTTCCTGGAGTTGCAGTTTCGTCGTGTCGATGGTCGGCACGCCGCCGTCGGAGGTGTCGGTGGGCTTACCGGGCGTCTTTGCCGTGACGATGATATCGACGGGCCGCCGCTCGAAGTTTCGGACCTTCAGTTGCCCTTCAACGGTCACCAGGTCGAGCCAGAAGTCGTGGGCGGGCTCGTGCGCCTTCATCTTGCGGTCGGTCTCGGCCTCGGTCTGGTCGGTGGCGATGTTCATGGCGGCCGTGACGGGCACCTCGCAGTTTCCGCCGCGCGGCGTGTACCTGAGGAGGTCCTCGCTCAGGGGGCCGGCGGCCGAGACGGCCAGGCACGGGCCGGTCGTCCACGCCGAGGGGGTCTCATTCCTTACGACCAGGAAATGCTGGACCGGCTCGGGCGGCGACCACCGGTACAGATGTGCATATTTAATCTTCACGGTGAAGAGCGTGACGATGGCCTTTTCGCCCCGGCGGACGGTCAGGTCTTTCTTGGTATAGACCGTGAAGTCGCTGCCCGCGGCGGCCTCCATCTGCGGGAGGTTCCCGAGCGCGGCGCGGACGTCGGCCGCGCCGCCCGCCGGACGCTCGACCACCGCGCCCCCGCCGGCGAACTGGTCGGCCGCGAAGGCGTTTGACGTGATGGCCGCGCGGCTGGCGATCTGCGACTGGACCTCGCGGGGGGCGACCGCCGCACCGATCGTCCGGATAACCTGCCCCACCGCCGCAGGCACAAGGTAATCCGTGTGCACGAAGTGCGGAACGCCCACCACGAAGTTCACGTCGCAGTGGACTAGGTCCTCGGCCTCGTTCACCAGCGTGCCGCGCAGCGTCAGTTCCGCCGTGTCGTCGTCCAGCACCCGCAGCGTGTACTCCGGTATCCAGGTTATGCCGCGGCGGAGGTACGCCATGCCGAGTTTGACGCGGTCGAGTGCTTTATTGTCCTGCCCGGATACGTGGACGCGGACGGGTAGTTCCAGCACCTGCATCTTGCGGATGCCTTCGATGGCGACGCCGAAACTGCCGGAATCGTTTTCGAGGATCGCAAACTGCGGGCCGACCGAGACGAGGCGCCCGGCGGCCGTCCGCTCCGTCGCTTTCCAGATGTACGTGAGTTCCACCTTGAGGTTGAGTGCGGCCTCAAGGCGCGAGCGCTTCGTGGCCTCGTCTTTCGGGACGTCCGTGCCGTCGAACTCGACGACCTCGCCCGGGCCGGAGCCGACGACATCGACCATCTCTGCCGCGCTGTGGGAATAGACGGCCAGCGTGCCGAAGGTGGCCGGCGGCACCTCGCGCGCCAGACACCAGCCGTCGCGCAAGGCGACCTCGCCCTCGCGGACGAAGAACCCGAGGCCGTTCTTGAAGACCGCGACGCTCGTCACCCGCGGACGCCAGAAGTGCGGGTTCTCATCCTCGGGCGCGGATGCCGGCGCGGGCGCGGGCGCCGCCGCGGATGATAGCGCGGATGCCCGCGCCGTCGCGCCGAACGAGACGACCTGCATCAGGACCATCGCAAGCAGTGCAGTGACCATCGTGAAACCGACCAGCCTCAGACCCTGCGTTGGCGTACTCATGTGCGGCCTCCTTTTGCATGATTCCTGACCCCTGCTGCCATAGGTAATATCGCACATAAGGGGCGCCGCGCGGGTAACGGGCCTGTAACGACCTCCGGCCATCGGGGGTTTCCCCGATGCAAAGTCGGCCATTTTCCACGATGCCATGAAGCGGGACTTCACCGATTGTGCGCCGGCGGCTGGCGCGTTCAAATGGTAGTTGAAGTGATTGGCAACTCAAGAAAAGCGTGGAAGTTCGGAAAAGAAAAGGGTCCAGGACCCTTAACGACTTTAGGGGTCCTGGACCCTTTTCTTTTCCGGGCCTGCAC